>CANDJR010000265.1 GCA_947385105.1 uncultured Eubacterium sp. | reverse complement strand
AGGAGAATAAAAAAAGCAGCGCAAAGCAATGGATAGGCTATGTGCGGCTGTTTTTCCTGATCGAAGGGGTTCTGCTTGCATTCCTGGCTGTGTTTTACATTTCCTGCGGGCAGGCATTGTATATCAGGAAATCAGGCGGCACTGTAGAGGAATTTGGCGCAACGAATGATACAGGAGATTTGACCGCAGGACGGGTAGCTGCACAGGTATACACCTCGCAGATGGATATTTTAGACGCAGTGGGAGTTATGGTGACGAATTATGGGCAGCCACGTACCGATGCGCTGCATGTCCGGATTGAAGACGCCGCAGACGGGCGGCTGCTTGCAGAAGAAACGTTTCCAGCACAGGATTTAGGGGAAGGAACTTATGTGTATGTGCGCCCTAAGCAGGAGGTACGGCTGCAGCGGGGGCAGCAGGTACGTATTTTATGCAGTTCTGATGGAACGCCGGGGAATGCGCCGATGATCTGCTACCATACGCAAAATATGCTGGAACAAGAAGACGTGGCACAGGGTGCATCATTTTCGATTGATGGGGAGATGCTTCCAGGGACGATGTGTATAGCAGTGCAGGGGCGTGATCTGGTATGGACAGGCCCGAATTATTGGAAACTCGTACTTGCAGCAGTGTGCTTAACAGGGTGCCTTTATGTGGTGGCAGCCTTTCGGTATGCAGCAGGTAAGTTCAGTTTCCTTTTCCAGGCAGGCGGGGTACTGAAAAAATACCGTTTCCTGATACGACAGCTTGTGGCAAGGGACTTTAAAGTACGGTATAAACGTTCTGTCCTTGGGGTGTTATGGAGTTTTTTGAACCCGCTGCTGACGATGTCTGTACAGTATTTTGTATTTTCCCAGTTATTTAAGTCAGACATTGACAACTACCCAGTATACCTGCTGAGCGGACTGGTTGTGTTTAACTTCTTTGGAGAAGGAGTTGGCCAGGCGCTTGGCTCGATTATAGGGAATGCGTCTTTGATTACAAAAGTATATATCCCGAAATATATTTATCCGGTAACGAGGGTATTATCATCCGGCATTAACCTTTTGATGTCGCTCGTCCCGCTTGTCATAGTGGCAGTACTGACAGGGGAGAGTATTACAAAAGCGTACTTGCTGCTGCCGTACATTCTGCTGTGCGTAGTAGCATTTACGATAGGGCTTGGTATGATTCTTGCAGCAGGTATGACGTTTTTCAGGGACGTGCAGTTTCTTTGGGGGATTATTAACATGCTGTGGATGTACTTAACGCCATTGTTCTATCCGGTATCGATTGTACCAGACGGGTTTCGCCAGGTCATCCTGCAAAACCCGATGTACGGGTATGTGCATGCTGTACGTACAATTGTGATGGACGGAGTGGCACCGCAGCCAATCGCATTTTTCCAGTGCACGCTGACAGCTGCAGGGATGCTGTTGGTGGGGTTACTTGTGTTTAAAAAGTCGCAGGACCAGTTTATCTTTTACATTTAAGGAGGGTATATGCCGATTGCAGCCATACAAAATGTATCATTAAGATTTAAAATAGAAAGGAACCGTGCCAATTCCTTAAAGGAGTACTGTGTGCGGTGGCTCAAAAAAGACCTGGAATCAAAAGACTTCTGGGCACTGCAGGATGTATCCTTTGAGGCACAAAGAGGCGACGTAGTTGGCATCATCGGGCATAACGGCGCGGGAAAAAGCACGCTGTTAAAAGTGCTGAGCGGGATTATGAAGCCGACAAAAGGAACGGTAGAAGTGCATGGCAGCATTGTGCCCATGCTGGAGCTGGGATCTGGGTTTGACTTTGAGCTGTCGGGACAGGAAAATGTCTATTTAAACGGGGCCGTGTTAGGGTATTCCAAGAAATTCCTGGACAGCAAATACGATGAGATTGTAGAGTTTTCGGAGCTTGGGGATTTTATGAGAGCGCCGCTTAGGACGTATTCCTCAGGGATGCTGGCAAGGCTGGCATTTTCGGTAGCATGTGTCGTAAAGCCAGACATTCTGATTGTGGACGAAATCCTATCGGTTGGAGATGGGGACTTTCAGGAAAAGAGCCGCGCACGGATGATGGAACTGATGGCAGGCGGGACAACAGTATTCTTTGTGTCGCACAGCTTACATCAGATCCGGGAAATGTGCGGGAAAGTCGTGTGGCTGGAACATGGCTGTGTCCAGGCAGTTGGAGAAACGGAGCAGATCTGTGACCTGTATGAAGGCGGACACAAACAATAGTATCCAGAAACGAACAAAGAACGAATGAGCAAAGAGTGTTAGTCTATAAGGAAGAACGTATGAATGATAACAGCCAGCAGGAAGGAGGGTACCTGCTATGCCAAAGCAAAAAATATGTATCCTGGTAGCAGCGCATCAGCCAGCCGAAATCCCAAGAAACCAGTTATTGATACCGATACAGGTAGGGACAGCGCTGGCAGGGCAACGGCTGGAAGGCATGTGCCATGATGACGAGGGAGAGAATATTTCAAAAAAGAACCGGACGTATTGTGAATTAACGGCACA
>CANDJR010000264.1 GCA_947385105.1 uncultured Eubacterium sp. | reverse complement strand
AGTGCAGAGTCGTTTGCTTACCGCATCGATGGGAATAATGTGGACATCCATACAGAAAATGTGGAATTAGCTTCTGAGCAGATTCGTTATTCTGCACTGACAGATAGCATCACACAAGAATTTTCCCGTATGCGTACCGCAATAGGCAAATAAAGGCGGTTTAGAAAAAGCGGAAAGGATTGATTAGAATGGGATTGTTTCGATCGTTTGATATTAGTGCGTCCGGTATGACAGCACAGCAGTTTCGGGCGGATATTATATCTGAAAATATTGCAAATATCAATACAACACGAACAGATGCTGGTACGCCTTATCGGCGCAAAATTGTAAATTTTCAGGAAAAAGGGATGAATACCTTTGACCGCTATTTGTCAGAAAGCCGAAAGCGCGGCAGTTATATGGGCAATGGCGTTAAAGTGTCCCAGGTTGCGGAAGATACAAGGAGTGATTATATTATGGAATATGATCCTTCTCATCCGGATGCGGATGAAAATGGTTACGTATCATATCCAAATGTAAATATTGTCACGGAGATGACAGATTTGATTGATGCCAGTCGTGCATACGAGGCAAATGCGACAGCTTTTGATGCTAGTAAAGCAATGGCGCAGGCAGGTTTGCAGGTTGGCAAATAAACAGGGCATGGATGCTGAACTATAAATAAAAAGACAGGGGTTGGAAAATCATGGCAATATCAAATGTAGCAGGCGTGTCAGAAAGTACATTTGAAGCAGCGCAGGAACGGTTCCGAATTGCAGCACAGGAGTACGATGAAGATTTTGAAACTGTTTTGCAGTCGGCAATCGGTATGGTTGACGAAACAAATGCTTTACATAATCAGGCGGAGTCTGCAATGATGCAGTTCGCGCTGGGGGAATCAGAAAACACCCATGACCTATTAATTGCACAAAGTAAGGCGAATATTTCATTACAGTATACGGTTGCTGTAAAAGATAAGATTTTAGAAGCATACCGTGAAATTATGCAAATGCAAATTTAACAGATATGCATCATCATAAAATCAAGATTGCAGTATAACGGAGAGTGAGAAAAATGCCTGATAGAGTAAAGGATATGGGAGGCCGGCTTGCAGAATGGTGGAAACATTTTACAAGAAGACAGCAAATGGTACTAGCAAGTTCAGTATTGGTAGTTGTCATTGCAATTGGAATTCTAGCGTTCATATTAGCACGTCCGGAAATGGTTGTAATTAAAAATTGTGAAAATGCAAAAGAAGCATCAACAGTACAAAAACTGCTGGATGACGCTGGTATTTATAATGAAATATCAGACGACGGAATGGTATTTTCTATTCGGAAAAAGGATAGTTCAGCAGCGAATATTTTGCTTGGTTCAAATGCAATACAGACAGAAGATGAAGAGCTGAAAAGTATATTAAACGGCAGTATGAGCACAACAGAATCAGATAAGCAAAAGCTGTACAAAGAATATATGGAAAATAAAATGGAAACAGATATCGAAAAAGTATTCGATAATGTGGAACAGGCAAAGATCCAGTTAAGCGTTCCTACAGATGATGGGACATTGATTGCCCAGCAGCAGGAATCCTCAGCAGAAGTGTTTTTGACCTTAACAAATGAAATTACAGAGGAACAGGCACTTGGATTAGCAAAAATGATTGCAACAGGACTTGGCAATGATACCACAGATAATGTTTCTATTATGGACAGCAATATGAATCTGTTGTATGCAGGAGGGCTGGATGGCACAGAAACAGCTTCTGGACTTTCATATTCGCAGCTATCCATACAGCAGCGTATGGCAAGTCAGGTGAAAAGTGATGTAAAAAAAGTGCTCCTTGGCAGCGGAAACTACGACAGTGCAGAAGTTGGCGTTAATTTATCTGTTAATTTTGGTTCGGAAAAGACGACAAGTAAAGAATATTCCACACCAGAAGGACAGACACAAGGTCCTTATACAAGAGACCAGACTTTTGAAGAAGAATCAAATTCAACAAGCGGTGGTGTTCCTGGAACAGCTTCTAATGGAGACGACGGTACATATGTAGTTGATAACGGCAATGGATCTTCACGGACAACAACAGATTCATCAAGAGAATATGCAGTAAATGAAAAAATTACAGAATCCATCGCGACGAGCGGGGATATTAACTATGATACATCTTCACTTGGTATTACGCTCAAATCATATGTCAAATATGATGAAGATGCGTTAAAACGGAATGGCACATTGGAAGACATGACGTTTGAAGAATACCGGGATCAAATTGAGAACCAAGGAATCCAACAGTCGGATGTAGGCGAAGACGTTGTTGCGTTAGTAGCGAATGCGACAGGGATTCCAGCAGAAAATATTCAGATTAATGCGTATGAAGAACCAGTTTTCATAGAGTCTGCTGGCAGCGGCAGGACATTTGCAGATTATCTGGAAATTGCACTGGCAGTCTTGATCTTTGCGTTACTTGGATTTGTAGTATTTATGAGTACCCGCAAGGATAAACAAGATCGGAAGAGCACACGTCTGAACTCCAGTCACCGTTAGAA
>CANDJR010000263.1 GCA_947385105.1 uncultured Eubacterium sp. | reverse complement strand
TTGCGTTTTTCGGCTCAACCAATATGCGAACCAGCATATCCTCTGTCAGTGCTTCTAACGAAAATAAAATTGGAAGTCTGCCGATAAATTCCGGAATCATACCAAATTTACGGATATCCTCCACTGTCACCTGCATGAGCAAATTGTCTTCTTTGTCATATTTATCCTTTAAATCTGCCCGAAACCCAATGGATGATTGCTTATTGAGGCGCTCCTTAATAATTTCATCCAAGTCCGGAAACGCACCGCCGCAAATAAATAAAATATTTTTTGTATTTACTGTGGTCATTGGCACCATCGCATTTTTGCTGCTCGCACCAACTGGTACTTCCACTTCTGCGCCTTCTAAAAGTTTTAGCATTCCCTGCTGTACCGATTCGCCGCTGACATCGCGTTGGTTTGTATTGCGCTTTTTTGCAATTTTATCAATCTCGTCAATAAATATAATCCCGTGCTCTGCCCGTTCCACATCATTGTCTGCTGCTGCCAGTAATTTGGATACAACGCTTTCTATATCGTCTCCAATATATCCTGCTTCTGTCAGGGAGGTTGCATCTGTAATTGCAAGCGGCACATCTAACAGTCTGGCCAGCGTCTTTACTAAATATGTTTTTCCGGATCCTGTCGGCCCTACCATGAGCATATTAGATTTTTCCACTTCAATGTCATCTTGCTGCTCTGCACTAATACGCTTATAATGATTATAGACTGCTACAGACATGACCTTTTTCGCATGCTCCTGCCCAACTACATAATCATCCAGCTTGCTTTTAATCTTATGCGGTGCAGGGATAGCACGAATGTCAAAGACTGGCTCTGTCTTCTTTTCTTTTGTTTTTTTCCGTTTTACTTTATGAGAATTTGGCATTATATTTTGCAGATCCGATAAATTAATCATGCTGATATTCGGCATACGCCCATTTGCATGCATTGGCCCTAAAATATCATTTAAATTAAAACCAGTCTGGTTCATACTATCAAAGGTACGCTGCATACAGTCTTGGCAGATGCAGATATCATTTGGTATTTTTATCATTTTTCCTGCTACGCTCTCAGGCCGATGGCAAATATAGCATATTTCTTCATAGCCGTCATTCTTTTTGTCATCCTCCTTACCTGTATGCGATTGATTAGAATCCACCTTTTCTATACTGCCAGCATCGTCCACAATACTGTCAACTTCCCGAAAATCCTGTTCTGACATGTTTTACCCCATTTCAATTTTTATAGTCCTACCTATTTTTATTATAATGAAGGCAGAATCTTTTCGCAACCAATGTGCTAAAATTTAATAATAAATTTAGAAGTACATCGTTTCTGTTCACACCAGGGTTTTGCATTGACTGCATTCTGCTACTGTGAGCTCCAAAGGTGTGAACTGTAGCTGTACATCGTTTCTTCCTCTTGCGCACTCAGTGTCTCTTTGCGCATGCGATCAAGGACACGTAAAAATTTTCCGACTTCTTCCCACGCCTTCCTGGACTCTGGCAGCAGCAGCTCTGCGGTCTGGAATACATGGAACATTTCTTCGTATACGCTCAGCCGGATCTTAACGCCTGCTTCTCTTGCCTTTTTTGCCAAAGAGACAGAATCACTTAACAGCATCTCAATCGAGCCAACCTGAATAAGCATTGGTGGAAATCCGTGAAAGTCGCCAAACAGCGGTGAAATATACGGATTTTGCGGGTCTTCTTCTCCTACATAATCCAGATTATAAATCATGCTGTCCCTAGTATTGCCAAACAGCGGGTCTAAGGTAAAGTTTTTTTCATAGGATTCCCCGCTTGCTGTTAGATCTGTCCAGGGTGACATCAGTACAAGCCCCTCTGGAAGTGCTGTCCCATGATCCTTTAAATACATACAAAGCGCCAACGCCAGCCCGCCGCCTGCCGAATCCCCTGCCACAACAATCTTATCTGGCTGCCAGCCCATACCAAGCAGCCATTGATAAGCTGCTACAGCATCCTCAAGTGCAGCAGGATATGGATGCTCCGGCGCCACACGATAATCAGGGGTAAACACATTGTTTCCTTTCCCAAGTTCATTATACAGCCCTGCAAACGATCGGTACCGATTACACATCGCACCGATATATCCGCCTCCATGCAGCTGTAAAATCACCCGATCCATACGTGGATCCTGTGTAAGGCTTAACATTTCCGCCGGGCAATTCGGTAAAGAAAACTGTGTGACATGAAAGCATGCCGGACACTTCCACGCTGGTTCTACCAGGTTTTTGCGTATTTCTCCTTTTTGAAGCTTTGGCCCAAGCAGACGGTCTGCTGTCATCCGCGCAATCAGGTCGCGGACAATTGCTGCGCTGACGCTGCTTTTTTTATCCGCTTTTTCTTCTTTGCTTTCTAGTTTGTTTTTTTCAATTTTACTGCATTCGCTTTTATTCACTGTACTTTTATTCATTCCAATTTTATATATTGCATTTAGTGCATTTTTATTTTTTTCATTTTTATTTATTGCATTTTCTTTTATTGCATTTTCTTTTATTACATTGTTACTTTTTTCTTTTTTATTTATTGCAT
>CANDJR010000262.1 GCA_947385105.1 uncultured Eubacterium sp. | reverse complement strand
CATGGCATTATTTGAATCATATGAAAGAAGAATTGACCAGATTAACGCTGTATTAAGCAAATACGGAATTAGCTCTATCGAAGAAGCAGAAAAAATTACAAAAGATGCTGGGCTTGATGTTTACGACCAGGTAAAGAAAATCCAGCCGATCTGCTTTGAAAATGCTTGCTGGGCTTATACAGTAGGCGCTGCTATCGCAATTAAAAAGGGCTGCAAAAAGGCTGCTGATGCAGCTGCTGCAATCGGTGAAGGGCTTCAGGCATTCTGCATCCCAGGTTCTGTTGCTGATCATAGAAAAGTAGGCTTGGGACATGGTAATTTAGGTAAGATGCTTTTGGAAGAAGAAACAGATTGCTTTTGTTTCTTAGCTGGGCATGAATCATTTGCTGCTGCTGAAGGTGCAATTGGTATTGCTGAAAAAGCAAACAAGGTTCGTAAACAGCCTTTACGTGTTATTTTGAACGGCTTAGGCAAAGACGCTGCACAGATTATTTCACGTATTAATGGATTTACCTTTGTAGAAACACAGTATGATTATAAAGAAGCAAAATTAAATGTGGTATATGAAAAAGCATATTCCAAAGGACTCCGTGCTTCTGTAAAATGTTATGGCGCAGACGATGTTCAAGAAGGCGTTGCAATTATGCATCATGAAAACGTAGGCGTATCGATTACTGGTAACTCTACCAACCCAACACGTTTCCAGCATCCAGTAGCTGGTACATATAAGAAAGAATGCAACGAACAGGGCAAGAACTATTTCTCTGTAGCATCCGGCGGTGGTACTGGACGTACCCTGCATCCGGATAACATGGCTGCAGGCCCTGCTTCTTATGGTATGACAGATACAATGGGACGTATGCATTCTGACGCACAGTTTGCTGGCTCATCCTCAGTACCTGCTCATGTAGAAATGATGGGACTGATTGGTATGGGGAATAACCCAATGGTCGGCGCTACAGTTGCAGTTGCTGTTTCTGTAGAAGAAGCTGCGAATGCTGGGAAGTTCTAAGAAATAGCGTATTTATAAGGGTTTCCGTTGATGTGGATTGTCGGCGGAAGCCCTTAATTTTGCCACGTAGCACACAAGTAGCACACAAGTAACACACAGGTAGCACACATGAGATAGCACACAAATATAAAGTATAAGAAAAACCGTTACCCAAAGTAGAAGGATAGCGGTCTTGACACTATATCAAATTCAATTCTGTAAAAGTGCGATTGTAGTCATATCCAAATATGGTAAATGGCTCATTTCCGCATCTAAAATCTAAGTCAAGGCTTTTGAGCATAAACAGCAACCCATGATAGCCGCCTAATTCTGCCAAGTCGGAATTGTGTGAAATATTTGCATGATTATAAATAATGCAGTCAAGGTCTTTGAATTTTGGAAAAAGATGTTTGTAGAGTTCGACTATTAGCGTTTCTTTTAGTAATGGATTTACTAACGATAAGATATGTTCATGTGCGTGTATCATTTCATGTAATATTATGTTCTTATCATCCACAAACTGGGGATTGATTTTTATTGTTCGCTCAAAAATATCTGTTTCGCCATTTTCAGTTGTTTCTGTGACTATAAATTTATAATAGTGTGCGTCAATGCTCAAATAATAGGTATCCTCTTTAAGACTTCCCTGTGGAGTATCTAAATATTTCCCCATTATGGAAGATTTGGCCATGCACATATCATCAAATAAAACCTCGTACATCATTGAGCGCATATGTAAATCGAAAACTTCGCCAGTTTGTTGGTTTGTCCAGTCGTTGTAGGATTTCTGCAAATTGTCATTACGTTTAAGCGTGTCATTATAAATCTGATTTAGAATGGATGTGTCAGAGCAATTATTGATTGCAGATATTATGTTTTCTTTTATCTTCATTGTTTGGCTCCCTTTTTTCTCGAACAGAGGGCATCTGCACTTTGCAGACACCCTTTGATACGGTTTTATGTAACGGTTATTCCTTATATTTAGAAGATTGTGCCAGACAGCAAGGAATAATCCTTTAAATGCTCTAAAATGATATACTGAACATATTCAAGAAGGGCAGTAGTATCATAAGAGAAATTATGTTCGCCCAGTGCATTATTATATAGTAAATCTTCGGCTATTGCCTTTGCTATGTCGTTTCTATTCATCAGCGACACCGCCTTTCTCCTGCTGAATTTCAAGATACGTCTTTGCAAATGTATAAATCTTTATAAGGTCTTGGGTATCATCAATCTGTTTCATAATTTCCATTACCTGCTTTATCAGATGTTCTTTCATTCTGCACCGCCTTTCTTCACAGACAATATTCCCATGATAAAACTGTATATGCTTGCGATAGTATCAAGGTTTTCAATATCGTATATCATTCTTACGATATTACAGCGGTATTCTCCGGCTTGTTTTGCTTCGGCGGCGGTCATGTTTTTAATCTTCTTCATCGTAAAATCTTCCTTTCTTTTGGTCGGGAAGTATGCTACAATGAACATACTCCCTTTAATTTGCGTAGTGGCTTATTACTGGGTAGTGGCTCTATGGTATTTGCGGTACTGTAGAGCCTTTTTAATTGCTACAATCAATCTG
>CANDJR010000261.1 GCA_947385105.1 uncultured Eubacterium sp. | reverse complement strand
GACAATATACAAGTGCCTTGTGGTATACGTCCTGATACCTGACCTCTTTCAATTTTTCGTAGTAGAATTTTTCATGTGCATCGCTGATAAAAATAATCGCTTTCTCTTTTTCTGCTCCTAACGCTGTATTTGCCATAATTAATCTCCTTAAATTTTTTAATATTATGAAGGATTTGAGAAAATGAGTTTTAAGGGATTACGATAATTGAGTAAACTTCGCCGAAGATTGTGAGTATCCAATTTACTCAACAAAGCTGTTGAGTAATACTCAATTTGAAGTGATTTTAGACGGTTTTTAACGGTAAAAGACGGTATTTCCATCTTGACCTTTTTTTGAATAGAAAAAGGCTCCGAATCCCTCATAATCACTTGAAAATGCGTGATTACAAGGCATTCGGAGCCTTATAATTTTTATACAGTTATTTCAAATGCAAACTTCGCTTACATGCCCATCTGCGCCGCAACCTCAGCCGCAAAATCCTCGTTCTTCTTCTCGATCCCTTCACCCGTCTCAAACCGGATAAATTTCTCGATCGACACCTTCGTGCCAACTTCTTTGGATACCTGCTCCAAATATTTTGCAACGGTCTGTTTGCCGTCTTCCGCCTTTACATATACCTGGTCTACCAGGCAGATTTCCTTTAATTCTTTGTTTACGCGGCCTTCGATCATGCCGTTAATGACTTTTTCCGGCTTCTGGGATTCTTTCGGGTCGTTCATAATCTGCGCACGTAAAATCTCTTTTTCGTGCTCGATGTACTCTGCGCTGATTTCATCCCTGCTGACATATTTCGGATTTAAGGCTGCGATCTGCATGCACAGATTTTTGACTGCCTCTTTGACTGCATCGTTGACAACAGAGGACTGTGCGACTGCTACTACGCCAATGCGCCCGCCGCCGTGGATATAGTCTACGACACATCCGTCTGACGCCTGCGCTTTTTCAAATCTGCGGATCTTTAAATTTTCCCCGATGACTGCGATCTGCTCTACGAGGGAATCTTTGACGGTCTTGCTGCTGTCTTCGATCCATGCTTCTTCCATAAAAGCGTCCATATCTGCTGCCTGGGAAGCTAATGCCTGTTTTGCAACTTTTTCTACGTAAGCCTGGAATTTTTCGTTCTTTGCTACGAAGTCTGTCTCTGAGTTTACTTCTACGATTGCCGCGCGCTTGTCGTCTTCGACAACGACTTTTACAATGCCTTCTGCCGCGATACGGGAAGCTTTCTTTTCTGCCTTTGCCTGTCCGTTTTTCCTTAAATATTCCACAGCAGCGTCCATGTCGCCGTTTGTCTCGCCCAAAGCTTTTTTGCAATCCATCATGCCTGCGCCGGTCATTTCACGCAGTTCTTTTACCATTCCTGCTGTAATAGCCATTTTATTTTTCCTCCAAAATTAAAAATCTTATTCTTCAGCCGCTTCTTCCATTTCAGCTTCCGCTTCTGCTACTTCTTCTGCCTCGCCCTGTTTTGCTTCCACAACAGCGTCTGCCATTTTGGATACGATCAGCTTGACTGCGCGGATGGCGTCGTCGTTGCCAGGGATGACAAAATCCAGCTCTTCCGGATCACAGTTGGTGTCTGCGATGCCGATCAGCGGAATGCCTAAGGTATGCGCTTCCTGTACACAGATTCTTTCTTTTTTCGGATCTACGATAAAGATTGCATCCGGAATGCGTTTCATTTCCTTGATGCCGCCCAGGTTTTTCTCTAATTTTTCCTGCAGCCTCTTTAAGGCAAGCACTTCTTTTTTCGGAAGGACGTCAAAGGTGCCGTCTTCTTCCATTTTTTCAATGCTTTTTAATTTTGCAATACGGCTCTGGATCGTCTTAAAGTTGGTCAGCATACCGCCGAGCCATCTTTCATTGACATAGTACATGCCGCATCGTTCTGCTTCTGCACGGATGGCGTCCTGTGCCTGTTTCTTTGTGCCTACGAACAG
This sequence comes from uncultured Eubacterium sp., assembly GCA_947385105.1. GTDB lineage: Bacteria > Bacillota > Clostridia > Lachnospirales > Lachnospiraceae > Eubacterium_J. Next base: position 642 of record CANDJR010000261.1, on the reverse strand, counting down.
GATTGTGCCGCCGTTTGCCACGATATCCGCAACTGCGTTGTAGGCTTCGTCTACTTTGCCTACGGATTTCTGCAGGTCAATGATATAGATGCCGTTGCGCTCTGTGTAAATGTACGGAGCCATTTTCGGATTCCATCTTCTTGTCTGATGTCCGAAATGAACACCGGCTTCCAGTAATTGTTTCATTGAAATTACGCTCATTCTTTTTTCCTCCATCTGGTTTTGTGCTTCCATATGCTTCCGATTGCAATACGACCAGGAACTGGCACCTGTATTGCTCCACATATGTGATTTTTTTGACTTGTTTACTATAGCACAGGTGGCAGGCGGTTGCAAGCGTTTTTTGCAATTGCTGGTATCTTTTCAGACAATCACAATCCGCTGGCTGGTATCTTTTCAAACAATCACAATCCGCTGGCTGGTATCTGCTTTTGACGCGCCGCCGCTTTTTCCCAGAATCAATGCGCGGTATACGGCATCTGCAAAAGCGTTTTTTTCATAAAAGCTGCGGGTATCCGCGGTTGCAAATATTTTTCTGGCATCCGCTGCGCGTGTCAAAAGCGGGATGGAGGCATGCTTTTTTAACTGCCCGGGCGTTTGACAGTTAAATTGAGAAAAAATCTCTACAATCCGCACCAGGTC
>CANDJR010000260.1 GCA_947385105.1 uncultured Eubacterium sp. | reverse complement strand
GCCATAATGCTTTGTCAATCTGTCAAGTAATAATTCCATACATTTTCCCTTCCTTCCTTATTGTAATAATAAAATAAATCTCTTTTATGAAAAATGCCGCAAAAAACAAAAATGCAACAATCCATATACCAAAAGCAGATGCTTCATACAGCCACGGCAGATCTCGGGCAAAAATGCCCCAGCATACACAGGAGCCCAGCGTTATAATCGTACAGAGCTGTATGCTTTCTCGTCTCCGCCGCCGTATCAGACGCAGCATGCCTGCCATACATACCAGATACGGAACCAGGCAGTATAAAATGATCTGTCCGATTTCCCTACACGAATTTCGAAGATTGATCTCGAACACGATAAAAACCGTCATACACACAATATTGGCAGCTCCGGCCAAAACCAGCTTTGCCAGTACGATCTGCGAACCCGACGCCCTTGTGGCAGCTTCAATTTCGCTCATGCCGTAATACTGGCACCGGAACATAACCGGCATGACCGCCAGTACAAGCAGCGGCATAAAGACCGGAATATATTTCGGGACGCCTGCCGCTGTATAAATTGCCACGCATACGATCAATAATGCCATTGCCTGCAATCCAAGGACAGGCAGTCCCTCAAAGCGGAAAATATCCGATAAATACCGGGCAAAGCCTGTCCGCGGTTCTTCCTGCATGCTTTGCGCAAATCCCTGCTCCCGCATTATTTCAGTGCATAGCCGTACTGTTTCCTCCAGCTTTGTTTCCGGTTCTAGTCCCCGCTGCAGGGACTGCCGCAAATACTTTGTCAACTCTTTACCTCTCATTTTTCTGCTCCTTTCTCATAATCTTTAACGCGTTCCTTACCCTGCTCTGTGCCGTCCGCATATTACATCCCGTTATTTTGGCGATCTCCATAAATCCAAGCTGCTCCCCAAACCGTAAAATAACCGCCTCTCTTTGTTCCGGCGACAGAATGTTTAGGAGATAGTCGATCTCGGATTTATTTTCAATCCAGCGCAGCTCATCGCACTCCTGCCTGATTTCTTCTTCATTTTCCAATGAATAAACCTTTGTCCTGCGGCTCTCGTCAATGCACAAATGATTTGCGATCGTATACAGATATGCCTTAAACTTCTTTTTTCCTTGATATCCCGGCATGCTTTGAAACAGCTTCAGGAAGGTTTCCTGCGTCAAATCCTCCGCCCGCTCCACATTTAGACAATGCCGCCTGCAGTAACGCAGGATGGATGCATAATAGCGATTGATCAGTTCTTCAGCCGCGGCTTCATTGCCAAGCCTGATCTGTTCCACCAGCGCATCATCGTTCACCCGCTGTCAACTCCTTCCCCTGAAATATCTTTATATATATAATAACGCACCATTTTTCCAAATGATTAAAATGATTGCAATATTTTTCTCACTTTTCCTAATCGTCTGTTGTACGCGCCGCGATATCTGTCCTGTGATAATGCTCATGCACAGTAAAGAAGCAAGAAACCGAAAACAAAAGATCGACCGCCACAGATAGAAAAACAAATTAAGCATTGATTTTAACTGCCTTTAAATTTATAATATTATCAGAGGAGGTAAGATTAGTTTATGAGTAGAACAAAAGTTGCATAGCATGAGCTATTGCAAAAAACTAAAACGTAATAGTTCATGCTTATCCTAAACAATTTCTTTAGGAGGTGCAGCACATGAACTATATAAGTGCAAAAGATGTATTGCCAATGGAGATAATTAAGCAGATACAATGCTATGTAGATGGTCAGATTATCTATATCCCTAAATCGGAACCTAAGAGAAAAGGACGAAAAGTGGATACTTTGGCAAAAAGAGAACTATCTATACGAAATACAAATATCTACATGGAATATATTAGCGGACTTTCAATTAAGCAACTTTCCCAAAAGTATTTTCTTGTGGAAAAAAGTATTCGTAGAATTATAAGGCAGGAAAAAACAAAGAACTTATAACAAAAAGGTGTGCCATGTAAAATGTGGCACATCTTTTATTATAAATTCAAAACGTTCTCCTATCAGCCATAAAATAGATTATACTATTTCATGTGGAGGAAATGGAATTTCCATAACTTTCATGAAACAATATAAGAAAGTGTAAGGAGAGCATAACATGGAGAACAAAATAATCGTAGCCGAATCAGAAAGACTGATTTTAAGAAGATACACGAAAGAAGACATACAGGACTTATTTGAATATTTATCTGATAAAGAAGTGGTGAAATACGAACCATATAAACCATTGTCTTTTGACGAAACAAAAGACAATCTTGAATGGCGCATAAGCACAGATGAAATGATTGCTGTCGAATTGAAAAATTCGCACAAAATGATTGGAAATGTTTATATGGGAAAACGTGACTTTGAAGCACTGGAAATAGGATATGTATTTAATCAAAATTATTGGGGAAATGGTTATGCTGCTGAGAGCTGCAAAGCTTTGATTCAACAGGCATTTTCGAATGGAGTGCATAGGATATATGCAGAATGTGATCCCAACAATAAGAATTCATGGAAATTACTCGAAACGTTAGGATTTCAGCGTGAAGCTCATTTTAGAAGGAATGTATATTTTTGGAGAGATGAAACTGGAAAAGCGATTTGGAAAGATACGTATGTATATGCCAAATTAAATAATAAT
>CANDJR010000259.1 GCA_947385105.1 uncultured Eubacterium sp. | reverse complement strand
GATTTCTAACGGTGACTGGAGTTCAGACGTGTGCTCTTCCGATCTCATCATATCGCAGACAGTACAGGAAGAATAAAAAAGCAGCATTCCTTACAAGACAAAGTGCTGTCATTTTTATATGATCATGCAGTAGGGCGTCTGCTACTGCGTCCACTTGTCATGCCTTGGGTAACCAAGTGCGGCGCGAAGCTGTTAAATACAAAAGCATCCTGTATGTTTGTGCCGCTTTTTATCCGGACGCATTCGATTTGCATGAAAGATTATGAACCAAAAAAATATAGTTCCTATAATGATTTTTTTACACGCAAACTTGCAAAAGGCGCGCGTTTGGTTGCAAAAGAGCCTGAAGCATTTGTCAGCCCGTGTGACGGCAGGCTTAGCGTATATCGTATTGATCAAAACTGCAAGTTTACGGTTAAGCATACAGAGTATACAGTGCCAAGCCTGCTAAGAGATGCAAAGCTGGCAGATGCTTATGCAAACGGCTATGTATGGATCTTCCGGCTGTGTGTGTCGGATTACCACAGATATATTTGTGTTGACGACGGATATTTGTCTGCGTACAGGAAAATACCAGGCGTTTTTCATACCGTAAATCCGGTTGCAAATGACCATTTTCCGATTTATAAGGAAAACACTAGAGAATATGCAATTTTGCATTCCAAACATTTTGGCAAAATACTATGTATGGAAGTGGGGGCGCTTTTCGTAGGAAAAATAGAAAATCATTTCGCAAAGTGTAAGGTTGTTCGAGGTGAAGAAAAGGGCAATTTTGCCTTTGGCGGTTCTACGATTATTTTGCTGACGCAAGCTGGACGCGTAGTTCCAAAGCCAGAATTATGCAAACGCTCGAAACAGGCGGTGGAGACAGAAGTAAAGCTGGGAGAGCGTGTAGGCAGCAGGTGCAAAGTATAAATTATCAGTATCAGTATAAGAACCATGCAGTGACTGCTGGCATCCAAAAAAATGACAGTTGATACCTTTTGTGCTTATCGCAACACGCGTTCTTACGGGTTTTGCAGTAAATGCAAAACCATGGCGCTTATCGCAGCACAAAAATCAGGCTGACTGTAAAAAAATTTAGCAACCCCCTTGACGTATGGAAAAATTATGCTATAATTAATTTCAGTGCTAAAATAGACCTAACAGTTGAGATTGCACAATAAGCAGCTGGAGGGAGGTTAGGTGAAAGGTTATGTCGAATGTAATCGTAAAAGAGAACGAGACGTTAGATTCCGCTTTACGCAGATTTAAAAGAAACTGTGCCAAAGCTGGAATTCAGCAGGAGATCCGTAAAAGAGAACATTATGAAAAACCAAGTGTTCGTCGCAAAAAGAAGTCCGAAGCTGCCAGGAAACGTAAATATAATTAGTTGTGTGAAGAAGGAGCTGTTGCGAAGGCAACGGTTCCTTTTTTAACACCTGATGCATGATGCTTTGTTATCAAAATTATGACTGCAAAAATTTCTGTGATAAAATACTTGGAAAACAGCAGAAGATAAGGTATAATAAATTTTGTTTTTATATTGTAAATACTCCTGCAAACAGCAGAAGAAAAAGGATGGGATATAGATATGGCATTATTAGAGGAATGGAAAAAAATCGCTTATAATGAAAAAGCAAATAAAGGAGAACTCCAAAAGCTCTGGCAGAATTATTTCATGCTGGAAAAAGGCGTATACGAGCAGCTTTTACAAAATCCGGACGAAGAAGTAAAAGGCACGGTAAAAGAGCTTGCAGAAAAATACAATCTAAGTGTGATGCATATGACTGGTTTTTTGGATGGCATTAATGACAGCTTAAAAGAGCCAAATCCAATCGAAACCATGGAAGAAGATACCGTTGTCAGCCTGGCCTTTGATAAAGAAAAGCTATATAAAAATATGGTGGATTCCAAAGCAGACTGGCTGTATAATCTGCCGATGTGGAATGATATTTTTGAACCAGAAAGAAAAAGAGAACTGTACTTAGAGCAGAAAAAATCCGGCACAGTATTGGTAGGGAAAAAAATAGGCAGAAATGAGCCTTGCCCATGTGGGAGCGGTAAAAAGTATAAATTTTGCTGTATGAATAAAAAAGAAACGCCAGCAGCTGAAGCATAGCAAACAGCGCTTAGCAGCGAGGGTTCGTATTGACAGAAAGTATTATGTATTCGGTGTTGCATCATTGATTTAGAAAGAGAGGGAGCAATATGAAAAAAATAAAAGAATTTTGGGAATCTTTAGAAGAAGTTATCACGATTTCGAAAAAGGATCTGTTTTTCATCCTGACAACATGTTCTTTGGCTTGTATTGTATTTGGGCTGTTTTTTTCTCCAAAGAAAAATGTGACAATAGGAAGTTACAACGGCAAAAGTGATAGCAGCTATGAGGATGAGGAATAACATGCATAGAAATATGCTTGCAATTCTCTTTGAAATACAAGAAAGCAGGAGATAGAAGATGCAGATTACATTAAAGGACGGTTCTGTAAAAGAATATCAAGAAGCAAAATCGGTCTATGAAATTGCAAAGGATATCAGCGAGGGCTTAGCACGTGTAGCATGTGCAGGCGAGATAGACGGGAAAATTGTCGATTTGCGTACAGAGGTTACGACAGATTGTACACTGCAAATTGTAACTGCAAATGACCCAGAAGGATTA
>CANDJR010000258.1 GCA_947385105.1 uncultured Eubacterium sp. | reverse complement strand
ATATTTTTCCTGATCTCCAATGGAATGCCAGTATGCCAGCTTGTTATATGAAAGTTTCATATAATCTGTATTTTTCCAGTTATAGTGAAAATAATCCTCACTGAATACTGGATCGATATCCTTACCATCGCTGTTGTTGACAGTACATATGTAATAAAGCTCCAAATAGACATGGGAAAGCTTGTTGCCTTTCACTGCTTCTTTGAGCAAGTAATAAGATCCATTCATTGGCTGGCGCGGCGTCGCCAGATTAAAATGATACTGGCCTGTTTTTTCGTCTAATATCTCAGGGTTGATATCACAATATACATGCGACGACCCTAAATAAATAACATCAATCTTTCCCTCAGCTTCGTAATAGTGATGCCATAAATTTCGAACCCATAGATCCTCTTCCTCATAAATATAATTTAATACACCTACAATCGCTTGGAAACAAACAACAGCGACACATAGTTTCAATACTCTTTGAAACCATTTCATCCACTGCATCTTGTCAATCTTTTGCACCTGTTTCTTAAACATCCCTTCCTCCATCTTCTGCACAGATTGATTCCTTCAAAAGAAGCCACTTTTTTCAACAGTATATGACATTTTAAAACCCTTGCTTGAAAACCAGCTCTGCAGGAGACAGCCATTTGAAATGTACCCTGCAGATGCTGTATCCCTTACAAGCAGGATGCTAATAGCATCCGATACAAATGCATCTTGTCAATAAAATAAATAGCATAAAACTGACTGCTGCTTCATTGAAGTTACTGTTCACACAGTACTTTGCATTCACTGCAAAGTCCGTAAGAAAATGATTCAGGAGTGCTAAAATTCTATTGCCGAAGGCAATTTTAGATGAATTTTTGCATGTTACTGAGAACGGAGTGAACAGTAACTCATTGAGTATGAAGATTTCCTCTGATATTGTCACTCATTGGATAAAACGGTTTTTCTCTAATAGCTAACGGTAAGAGACTTTTCAAATGCTTGCCTTCCGTTCCTTTTTGGCATCCTGGCAGTAATCCGGCACGTCCCATGCTCTGCTGCTGGCAAAGTAAATTCCTTTTGTTCCGAAAAATCCCGCAATATGTATTCTTCGCCGCCTTCTGGTGTAATTGCTACCTGGTACTCGATTCCTGTGCTGCGGTTTGAAGCAATTTTATAGGTCCGCATCTGTTTCGCATCTTCATCTGCAGCCGGAGGATTACTATAATACAGTCCATAAATATCCGGGGCTATGTTTTGCAGTTTTTCTTCATATGATTTGTAAAAATACTTTTCATTTTCATCCGCTTCGTTTGACATTACCTGATGTGAAAATGCTGTAAACATATCAGATCCTGCAGCATTTAAATGCCCTGCATCCCGAAAATATTTTCCTTCCCACACTGGTAAATATGTTTCTTTCGCTAAATTAAAATCATAAAAATCCACTCCATATTCCGCCGCAATCTCCTGCAATTGTCTGATATAATGATCATAGCCTTCGGTACTAATAAGCTGCAGGTGATCCATCGGAGATACAAAAAGGGTAATCGGAATGTTCTCCTCTTTACAATAACGGATAATTTTTCTTAAATACCCTTCGCTCCCTTCTCTTATCGGATGTCTATCCAAAACTACTGCTTGCTCATAAATCCTTTTTTCATCCTCGTATTCAAAATTCGCACGATAGTGTCCCTGATCCGTAAATTTTATATATTTTTTTCCATCTTCAGACGTTTCTTCATATTGATAGGTTTGGAAAGATGGTTCCTGCTTTTTTGCAATCATTTGACGGACATATTCCCAGTCATCTAAACGCTGCCGGAATCGTACAAATGGGAAAAGCAGATTTGGATAGTTTTCCTGATCGCCAATGGAATACAAATATGCCAGCTTATTATATGAATATTTCATATAATCTATATTTTTCCAGTTATTATGAAAATAATCCTTACTGTATACTGGATCGATTTCCTGAACATTGCTATTGTTGACAGTACATCTGTAATAAAGCTCCAAATAGACATGGGAAAGCTTATTGCCTTTCACTGCTTCTTTGAGCAAGTAATACGCTCCATTCATTGGCAAACTTGACGTCGCCAGATTAAAATGATACTGGCCTGTTTTTTCGTCTAATATCTCAGGGTTGATATCACAATATACATGCGATGATCCTAAATAAATAGTGTCAATCTTTCCCTCAGCTTTATAATAGTGATGCCATAGATTTCGAAACCATAGGTCCTCGTCCACATAAATATAATTTAGTACGCTTACGATCGCTTGGAAACAAACAACAACTACACATAGTTTCACTACTCTTTGGAACCATTTCATCCACCGCAGCTTGTCAATCTTTTGCGCCTGTTTCTTAAACATCCCTTCCTCCATTTTCTACACAGATTGATTCCTTCACAAGAAGCTCCCTTTTTCTCAGCAATATATGACATTTCCCTTCAATCGGATACTGTTTCCTCCTCGGGCAGTTCCAGTAACCACTGAAAAGAATCTTCTCGCAGCATTGCTTAAAACTGAAAATAAATAAACTGCTGCGTATCGTAAATACTGCCATAACAGCCATACAATAGGATCGTAAATACCATTGCAAGCACTACGAATATTTGAAACAAAAAGCCTTGCTTGAAAACCAGTTGTACGGGATCGCGCCCTTGATACTTATAGTGATCTACGAAACAGAGTACCAGGATAGACATTAGCATGACATACATGTAATTGCGTGGAACGCCTAAATTATATAATGAACCGTCTAATAAAACCGTCCAGTTATTC
>CANDJR010000257.1 GCA_947385105.1 uncultured Eubacterium sp. | reverse complement strand
ATTCGTATGTGAAAGAAATGAGGATATTGTAAATAAAATATGAACTTTTATGTTACAAAGAAAGTGCTGGCTTTTTATAAAAAAGTGTGTATAATCAGATGTAAATGCAATTATGGTTGCGAAATAGAAAACGATTAGGAGGGATTATGTACGACAGTATTGTAATTGGCGCAGGTGTAGCTGGCAGTGTAGTTGCCAGGCAGCTGGCAGAGACTGGAAACCGCAAAGTGCTGCTATTGGAAAAAAGAGGGCATATTGGCGGTAATTGTTACGATCAACAAGATAAATATGGAATCTTGGTGCATGAATATGGGCCACATATTTTTCATACAAATATAGAAGAAGTATTTGCTTATCTGTCCAGATTCACAAAGTGGAATATGTATGAAGACGGACATCAAGTAGTTGCAAAGATAGGCGATACACTGCTTCCGGTTCCTTTTAACTTAAATACACTGCATATGGTGTATGAAAAAAAACTGGCGGATGAATTAGAAGAAAAACTAATTCACGCTTATGGACAAGGCAGCCGGGTGTCTATTATGCAGCTGCGGGAAAACAAAGATCCGCAAATACAAGAAATTGCACAATTTGTATATGAAAATATCTTTTTGAAATATACAATGAAGCAGTGGGGACAAACACCAGAAGAAATCAGCCCGGAGGTTACCGGACGAGTACCAGTACTCATTTCTTACGATAACCGCTATTTTCAGGACAAGTACCAGGGTGTGCCGGCAAACGGCTTTACGGATATGTTTAAAAATATTTTGGATCATAAGAATCTAACAGTCCAGACAAACACAGACGCGCTTAAGATCTTAGAATTTCGGGATCAGGAGATTTATTTCGAAGGGAAAAAGTTTGAAGGCGACGTTATTTTTACCGGGGCGTTGGATGAATTATACCATTGTCAATATGGCAGACTCCCGTACCGTTCACTGCGTTTTGATTTTACGCATCTTCAGACAGATGATTTTCAGGATGGCCATAGTGTCGTTAATTATACAGTCAGTGAAGATTTTACACGTATCACTGAATTTAAATATTTGACAAAGCAAAAAAATACAAACGGGACAACAATTGTACGGGAATATCCATTTGCTTATACAGGCAGTGCTGGCGAAATACCATATTATGCCATTATGAATGCTGAAAATAAAGTACTGTATGAAAAATACAAGGCGTTGGCTGACAAGATTAACAATCTGCATCTGTTAGGAAGGCTGGCGGAATATCAATATTACAATATTGATGTAATGGTAAGTAAGGCACTGAAACTGGCGGACACGCTAATTCGTTAGCTGAAGGAGAAAATCATGAAATTATTATCAATTGCAATACCATGCTACAATTCACAAGAGTACATGGAGCGATGCATCAAATCCCTGCTGCCGGGCGGTGACGATGTAGAAATACTTGTCATCGATGACGGCTCAAGGGATATGACACCGGAGATTGCAGATGCATATGAAAAAAAATATCCGGGTATTGTCCGGGCCATTCATCAAGAAAACGGCGGACATGGGGAGGCAGTCAATACTGGATTGAGAAATGCACGCGGTCTGTATTTCAAAGTTGTTGACAGTGACGACTGGGTAGACGCACAGGCATACGAACGGATTTTAGAGACATTAAAAGAGATTGCAGGTTCGGATTCTACGCTGGATATGCTGATTTCCAACTTTGTCTATGAAAAAGAAGGAGCAAAGCATAAGCGGGTCATGAAATATACGTCTGCGCTTGTGCAGAATCAGATCTTTACATGGAGCGACGTACGCCATATGCGCAAAGGACAATATTTGCTCATGCATTCTGTTATTTACCGTACGAAGCTGCTGCGGGATTGCGATTTAGAACTGCCAAAGCATACGTTTTATGTTGACAACCTGTATGTATATGAACCGCTGCCGTTTGTAAAGACGATGTATTATCTGGATGTAGATTTTTACCGTTATTTCATCGGACGGGAAGATCAGTCGGTGAATGAACAAGTGATGATCCAACGGATCGATCAGCAGATCAAAGTGAATAAAAGGATGATAGAGGCCTTTGATCTTTGGAAAATTCCAAATAAGAAACTGCGCAAGTATATGTTTAATTATTTGGAGATTATTACTGTCATTTCTACAGTGCTTTTGATCCGTTCTGGAACAAAGGAAAATTTAGAAAAAAAGAGGGAGCTTTGGCGGTACATCAAGCAGGAAGATATCCGCTTGTTTCATCATTTGCGGAATGGAATTATGGGCAACACGATGAACCTTCCAGGCAAAGGAGGCAGGAAAATTTCAATTGCAGCTTATAAAATAGCGCAAAAAGTAATAGGATTTAATTAGGGGGCATTATGGAAATATGAGAGCAGAACGTGATGTTGCATTATGCGCGATTGCAGATGTAACGGTCAAATCAAAAGTGATGAACACATTAATACAAAAGAGAGTTCCGTATGCAGAGGAATGGCATAAAGTGCCGATTCTGCGCCGGAGAAAATACGAGGGGGCTAAGGAAGTGTGTATTGTCATTACGCACAACGAAAAAGCAGATGAGGCAAAGGCACAAATTGGTGCATTAGAAGAAACCATCCGCAGCAGAGTGTATTTTGATTTGAAGGGAATTAAATTGGATGCAAAAAGTGGCAATTAAAACGCACATTCTGCTTTTGCATGAAAACGGTACAAGCATTGTTTGATTTTGCTTGTACCGTTTTTTCATACATGTTACTGTTCACTCCGTTCTCAGTAACATGCAAAAATTCATCTAAAATTGCCT
>CANDJR010000256.1 GCA_947385105.1 uncultured Eubacterium sp. | reverse complement strand
GTCCTACATGGGTTGCGATAAAGCGTTTTACCTGATGGTTATGTACTAATTTTGCCACACCATAGTGTGATTCTTTCATAGGCCCGCCGGGCATGGATGCATCGTTGCAGATTAAGGTGAGATCCTTCACAGAACTGTTAGCCAGTACGTCAATGAAATCATGCGGTGTCCCGCATCCCATAAATCCGCCAAACATAATTGTCATGCCATCCTTAATCAACGCAGTAGCTTCTTCTAATGATACTAATGCAGGCATTTTCTTACCTCCTTGTAAATTTGTATGTAATGGTTCATCTTTTTATTTTCCATACAGCATACGGATCAGATATTCATTGAGATTTGCATTGGATTCTGCCGCCTGCTCTTTTGTCCATTTCTGGAATCCTTCGCCAGTCTTAAAGCCGATTTTGTCTGCATTCTTTAATTCAGCAAGCAATTTAGACGGCTCATGCGAATCTTCCAGATCTTTTAATATATAGTCATGGATATTGTAAGTAAGGTCTGTACCAACCATATCTGCGTTTTCCATAGGCCCAAGTTGAGGCAGACGCAATCCAAAGGAATAGCGTACTGCTTCATCAACAGTAGCTGCATCTGCAATGCCATTTTCTACAATTGAAATTGCTTCACGCCATAGCGCATGCTGCATACGGTTTGCAATAAAGCCTGGAACATCTTTTTTGCACAGTACAGGTTTTTTACCAGCAGAACGCAAAACATCCATAACAGTCTGTGCTACTTCATCAGAAGATGCGTCTGATTTTACTACTTCTACAAGCGGAATCAAATGGCCCGGATTCCAAAAATGTGTGCCTACAAAACGCTCTCTGTGTTCCAGTTTTTCTGAAATCTGCGATGGGCTCATAACAGAAGAATTGGTGCAAAAGATTGTGTCTTTGCGGCAGCGAGCCTCTAATTTTGCAAACGTTTCCTGCTTAATTTTCATATCTTCAAAGACAGCTTCAATGACAAAATCAGCTGTAGAAATTAATTCGCTGTCAATATCATCCGTAAAAGAAATACGGGAAAGCCGCTCCTCTAATTCTTCTGTTGTCAGTACGCCCTTTTCCACCAGCTGCTTTGTATTTGTACGAATACCTGCTGCTACATCTGTAGGGTATATATCATATAGTGCTACCTGATATGCAGGATTTGATGCCATTACAAATGCAATGTTTTTCCCCATCATGCCAGCGCCGCAAATAAGGATATTTTTTATGCTGTTCATGTCTTCATCATCCTTCCTGATCACCGTTTTTTCTAACTATTACGATTCTTAAAAACATACTTTCTTACTTTGTTCTATCATGCATGATACTTTTCTGTTTTTCTTTTTGTCTCATGTATGATTTTTTCTGTTTCTTTTCTATATCTATTCTTGTTTCTTTTCTGTTTTTATTCTTGTTTCTGTTCTTGTTTCTTTTTACGCTTCTGTTCTGTTTTAATTCTTGTTTCTTTTTTCGTTTCTTTTCTGCTTCTGTTCTGTTTTATTACTCTTCTATTTCCACATAATCCATGTCATCCGGTGTGCGAGCGCCGTCTTTTTCAAACACGCCCATCTGATTGCAGTCAGGACAAAAGCCAAATGTATCTGCAAAAACCGGAATCATGTCTGATGCGTACTTAAATTTCTTTCCGCATGCCGGGCAGTGGTAATATAAGAAGCACGGCCCCCAACTCATTAGTTCAGCCCCAAAATTTCACGCGCTTCATCTGGTGTTGCAGGCTCATTGCCATATTCACGGATTACACGCGCTGCACGTTCTACGAGCTGGCGATTGCTTTCTGCCAACTGGCCTTTTGCATACATTACGTTGTCTTCCATGCCTACACGGATGTGACCGCCCATAGCCACCGCACCATACGTCATTTCCATCGCACAATGACCTACCCCAAAACAGCTCCATGTAGAACCTGGGCATAAGGATTCCATTGTTTCTTTCATAAATACCAGATTCTTCATAGAACCTGGGATACCATTTGCACATCCCATACACATCTGGAAATGCAGCGGTGCTTTTAACACTCCTTTTTTCAAATAGTAAGCTGCATTGGCGATCATGCCTGGATCAAATACTTCGATTTCCGGTTTTACGTTCCATTCCTGCATATTGTGTCCTAACTGCTCCAGGAATTTAGGCGTATTCAAAAATACGGAAGAATTCAGCCAGTTCATAGAACCGCAGTCAAAACTTCCCATTTCCGGACGTATTTCTTTCAAATGTGCTTGCCTGGTTTCTTCTGTTGCATTTAAATCTCCAGAAGTTGTCAAATTTAAGATAATATCACAGTCTGGATGCTGTTCACGCAAAAGTTTCACTGTTTCGCAGAACTTTTCCGTAGACATTGTGCCATTGCCCTGTTCATCACGCATATGCAAATGAGCTACTGCAGCGCCTGCCTGCCAGCAGTCATATACATCATTCACAATTTCCTGCGGTGTCATTGGAACATTTGGATTGTTTTCTTTTTTTGGCCAGGCACCTGTTGTTGCTACTGTAATAATCGTTTTCTTTGCCATAATGAATTCATTCCCTTCTATTTTGCTTCTATCTTGTTTATTACTTTTATCTTATTTGTTGCTCTTATCTTGTTTGTTACTTTTATCTTATTTATTGCTCTTATCTTGTTTGTTACATTTATAACTAGTCTGGATATTAGAATCTATTTTATATATGTTAAATTAGGTTACTGTTCACACAGGATTTTGCATCTGCTGCAAAGTCCGTAAGAAAACGATTCAGGAGTGCAAAAATTCCATTGCCGAAGGCAATTTTAGATGAATTTTTGCA
>CANDJR010000255.1 GCA_947385105.1 uncultured Eubacterium sp. | reverse complement strand
GGAGTTCAGACGTGTGCTCTTCCGATCTGCAAAATAATCGCTGCTTTGCTTTTCCATGGAAAACCGCACGCGTTCCTTTTTACCTGCACCGATTAAAAATTCCTCCATCGTCTGTTCTGTAATGGACAAATTTGCAAGCCCTTCGTAAAGCAGCGCTGCTTTCATATCTTTTGGCGCTAAAATATTTTTAAACGCTGGTGAATGGAAAATAAAAAATGCCTCTTTCCACTGCACAGCTGCAAGCTTTGTAAAATCCTTCAGGTTCTTAATTTTTCCGGTAGAAGCTTCTGCATACAGCCTCGTAACAGTAACCGCAAATGCCAGCTCATATTCTCCGCCATTGCATACCAGATAAAATTTCCCTTCTGTTACTTCGCCTTCTGCCATCCCCTGCGCATGAAACTGTACACGCACAGTCGCTTTTGTGCCTTCAAACTTTGGCGTTAGGCATTCCATCCGCGTACTGGAAGAATATACAATCCCGCGCATCCATATTTCATTTTCACTTTCTATCTGAAAGCAGTCAGTCACAGTCTGCCCTTCGACTGCCTCCAATTGTAATTTTTCTTTGGAGAATATAACCTGTGGCTGTTCGTAAGGGATCTTGCCTTCTGCCAGTTCTTCGATTCTCTTTCGCACAATAAGCGCTCCTTGCTTTTTTCTCACATTTCATTATAATAGTAATCATGGCACAATTGTAAAGTAACCTGTCTAATGAATTATAAACTATTTAGGTTTTTCACGCAATATCTTGCGATGAACTTTGAGGAGGCATATTTATGATAAAGCACAAAGACCATTTCCATGGCAGTGACCTGGAAACCATTGAACGCGTATATGGCATCAAAAAAGAACTGATTACCAGCTTTTCTGCAAACGTCAACCCGCTTGGCATCTCTCCGGTGCTGCGTCAGACGCTGGCGGAAAAAATTGATGCCATTACTACTTACCCAGACAGAGAATACACTTCTCTGCGCAAATGTATAGCCGATTATGTGAAAACAGATTTTGAAAATATTATAGTTGGTAATGGTTCTACAGAGCTGATTTCCCTATTTATCCAAATCAAGCATCCAAAAAAAGCCTTGATTCTTGGCCCTACCTATTCTGAATATGAGCGCGAAATATCGCTCGGCAAAGGTACAGCGCTTTATTATCCACTGCGGGAGGAGGATGCGTTTGCATTGGATACGGATGATTTTATCACCCATTTAAAAGACGATATTGATCTGCTTATATTATGCAATCCCAATAATCCTACCTCCTCGTGTATTTCTAATAAATCCATGCGGAAAATATTAGATGCCTGCATGGAACACGGGATTTACACAATGATTGACGAAACGTATGTAGAATTTGCAGATCATGCAGAACAAATAGATGCTGTCCCACTGACAAATGATTACAGCAATCTCATTATTTTGCGCGGGACGTCTAAATTCTTTGCAGCTCCCGGACTGCGGCTTGGTTATGCGATTACCGGAAACAGAGATCTCATAAAAGCGATCAATACAAGGAAAAACCCATGGACGATTAATTCCCTGGCTGCCATTGCAGGGGAAATCATGTTTTGTGACCATGCATACATCCAAAAAACAAAGTCATTGATTTCTTCTGAACGCCTGCGCCTGTATGAGCTGTTTGATCGGCAAAAGGATTTTAAAGCATATAAGCCGTCTGCAAACTTTATGCTTGTTAAAATACTGCGGCCAGGGCTGACTGCCCAAGATCTGTTTGACCGGGCGATCCGTGAGGGCATGATGATACGTGACTGCTCCACCTTCCCATTTTTGCAGGGCAGCTTCATCCGCTTTTGCTTTATGTCACCTGAAATGAATGACAAGTTAATGGCCTGCCTGTTCCGATAGCTTTTGGACAGGCGGGATACCGTCTGCTTTTCTAAGCGCTTCTTTGGCAAGCTTATCAGCTTCTTCGTTATACTGGTTTCCTGTATGGGCAGCTACTTTTATAAATGTCACTTCTAT
This sequence comes from uncultured Eubacterium sp., assembly GCA_947385105.1. Taxonomy (GTDB): domain Bacteria; phylum Bacillota; class Clostridia; order Lachnospirales; family Lachnospiraceae; genus Eubacterium_J. The sequence continues at coordinate 816 of CANDJR010000255.1, read as the reverse complement.
CTGCTGGCGGCAGTGATCCATATATGCAGCGTATTTTTGTGTCAGCTCATTTTTTGCCTGCCAGCCATGTGTTGCCCATTGTTCAATCCCTGCATAGTCGTAATAGATCTGAATTGCCGGATACCCATTCGTTAACGCCCATTTCACAGCAAACATAGCTCCTAACATTTCCCCTGTTACATTGCGCAGCGCCAATGACTTCGGATCGCTGCCGCTGCCGCATTCTTGTATCTTTCTGCCATCTGGTGTCAGCAAAATACAGCCAAAGGAATACTTGCGCAGCTTTTGATCATAGCTCCCGTCCACATACGCTGCCAGCTGGTTTTCCTGCGCGCAGGCGGCAGGGGCAGTGCTGTGCGCACTGCCTGTTGTCTTACCATGCAAATAAGCTTCTGCTTCCTGCCTTGTAGCAAAGCTTTTATAGACTGCACCAGAATATCCTTGAATCATACGCTTACATTCTTCCCATGTATCAAATAAGCCTGTCTGCCGTCCTTTTCTTACTGCATATACCTTTTTCCCTTTTGCCATATCTTTGCTCCTGCCTGTCTGAAATCATGCGCTATGTTGCATCTTCAATTTCTTTTTCTGTATAGTATCCGCCTGCAATGATCGTATCCTGCAAATTATCTGCATTTACAATTTCAGGCGTACATAAGTGCGCAGGTACAATCATCACTCCATTGTCAGACTGCTCCATGTCATTCACATTCGGCTCTATGCCACTTACAACTGCATCGATTACTACAGCGCATTCCTGCGCTAATATACGGGTATCTTTCACAACAGAAAAAGTCTGTGTCCCTTCTAATATAT
>CANDJR010000254.1 GCA_947385105.1 uncultured Eubacterium sp. | reverse complement strand
ATAACGGACACCCTTTCTGTAATACGCATATGGCACCAGCCGCCATGAGCGCAGGGCAATGTCCGGATTTAATATGTACCGGTTCATCTCAATTCACTCCTTATCATTATTTGCAAAAACTGCCGCAAAATACGGATATTATCCTGAGTACTCCCACTGACCGCAGTATGGGCAAGTCAAATTTTTTAAAGAACAGTTTGTTTGGGCGGCGTCAAGGTCACCCCCGCAGAATTGACAACGATTGGGACGGCATCCGCCTCCTGCTACATTTTCAAGCTCATCATCCGATAACTCTCCCGTCTTGTGAAGCTTTTCAAAATAAATTTCTGCGTTCTTCTCGTCCATCGGATAACCATTTTCCTTTGCGAGAGCCACAAGCTCTTCGACAGAGTTTGCCTGTTTTGCCTTTGCAATAAGTTCTTCGTCAAATTTCGTCTGTTTTGCCTTTGCAATCAGATCTTTTTTTTCCATAGTGCTTTCCTCCTATATTAAGTACCTTTACATTTTGTTACAGATTACAGTATAAAAACTGATAACCATAGACGTGATACACGCCTTTATTCTTTTATACGAATCAAAACTGCCTAGAGCCAATAAATTTCAAAAAAAATTTTCATGCCTTCCATTCTGCGGGAGCGTCAACCCTTTGTTTGGACTGGACAAGTATATCCCCTTGTTCACTGATGGTAAGATTGAGCAATTGGACGCACAGCAGCAAACGCTGTGAAAGGAAATCGCGGCTTTGTCTGCGGAAAGTATGTCGCCGGAACGTTACTATTCACACAGGACTTTGCATTTACTGCAAAACAGAGCGAAGCGAATGCCTTTTTGCATAGGTATTACAAGAGTTTTACTTGAAAGCTATCATAGAATATATTTTATATGGCAAAAAGTATAAGCGCTTTTGGTATCATTTACGTATAAATAGAATAAAGGAACATGTAACTTTATAGGGAAAAGAGGATTTAGAGTAAATTAGCAGTGATAAAGAATATGAACAGCTTCTGCAGCAGATTATAGAATGTTCCTCAGCAGAATGAAATCAAGCAGTTGATGAGATGAAGTAAGCACAGTTGGCAACGTATTAGGATAATGGGCAGAGTTCAAGATTTTTTACAAGTTTGAATGCGAGTTTATTATGGAACATCAGGTCGATATTTCCTATGGATGAAAATGATGTAAAGGTGAAAAAGCACTATAATAACGAAGAATAGAATATAGGATGCAAGTCTCTTGTCTGGCTTGGACAGGAGCTCTTTTTTATCCCATTAAATTGACTGTTTATCCCATTTTATAGAATTCCCATACGTAAAAAGCTATCATAAAACTGAAAAGTATTCTGCAAAAGGAGATGAGTTGGATGCTGGGAGGTTCATTTTGGATTGCGTTTTTGCGTAATGCCATTAGCATGGGATTAATGCTGTCATTTTTTTTGATGCTGGATCGGCCGAGGTTTTCTATGAAGAAAACGGTTTGGTATTATATCATATTTGGTGTTTCTATGATTATTGCTTATAGTGCATGGTATTTGACGGCAAACAGCAGCTTTGTCCAATTTGCTGCGCTGTCAGTACTTCCAGTCATTGGAGTTTTTTGCAGTATTATGAGCAGTGAGGTTTTATATTTGTCTTTGTATAAGATGGCATTGACATTTTATTTATTTTCTGTATGTACCTTTTGCGGCGTGGATGTGGCGCGCTGGTGGTTTGGAGGTAATCTATGGATAGACATTTTTGTGCGTTTTGTCTGCTGCGTGCTAATCCTTCTTTTTACTTGGTTTAAGTTCCGCAAGCAGTTTTTAGGCGGTGTGGATTTTTTGCTTCAGGAAATGGATTTGTTCAGCGCAGCAGCTCTGTTTGTGTCAGTAATGCTTGGTGCAATTATGGCATACTGGCCTAATTTACAAGGATTTTCTATTTTTAACATGGTGCGTGCGTTTTTGATTCTGTTTATGGCAGGAACACTCCAGTATACAATCCTACATCTATATATCCACTTAGGACAGGAACATTATTATCAGGCAGAGAAGGAGCTGCTTGAAGTAAATGAACAGCTCTTGCACCAGCAGATGGATCTTATGAAAGAATCAGAGATAGAGTCAGCGAGGATTCGCCATGATGTGCGCCACCATGTCCTTTTGATTCGGGAGTATGTTCAAAACATGGAGTATGAGCAGCTTCTTGAGTATCTTACACAGTATGATGAAGATGTGGAAAAATGGAAAGTAAAGAATATCAGCAAGAATCTGGCAGTAAATAGTATCTTGCTGGCGTATGCGAAAAAGGCACGAAGACAGAATATTCAAGTCACTATGGATGTAAGACTTGGAGAAAACCTGCCTGTTCGGGACATCGACTGGATCGCCATTTTGGCAAATATGTTTGAGAATGCGATTCATGGGTGTGCCGGTTCCGGGCAGAAGCAGCAGGAGATAGACATTTATATTTCACAGAAAAGAAACAAGGTGATGATCCAGTGTCGGAATACAAGCAGTAAAGAGGTAGTTTTCCACAAAGGGCTGCCACAGTCGAATAAAGGCGGCGGTATGGGAGTAAGCAGTATTATGAAAGCAGTTTCCCACTATGAAGGTGAAACAGATTTTTCTGTGCAGGACGAAATGTTTATTACGAGAATTCTGCTGAATCTTATTTAACAGAATCGTATTTAACAGAATCTTATTTATCGGGAGGGGCATGGAGGATAAAATAGATGAATACCATTTTTTCAAAGAAAGAAATAAATATAGGGAGGCAAAGGGAGTTCGACTATCTGAAAGGGATTTTCATGCTGTTTATCTACCTGA
>CANDJR010000253.1 GCA_947385105.1 uncultured Eubacterium sp. | reverse complement strand
AGATTTCTAACGGTGACTGGAGTTCAGACGTGTGCTCTTCCGATCTGTCGCATTTGCAATATTATTTGCAAGCGTGCTCTCACGCAGCCAGCTTGCATCAGCTGCTTTGTCTAACACATTAATATAATCAAATGCAGATGAACTTAACATTGTTACCCCCCCCTTTTCGAATAGACTACTATAATAAACAGCAATCCAATTTTATCCCTAATATCATTATAGTGAATCTTTCAATTTTTACAAGTACATTTTTACATGATATTGTATTTTTTTTTAGAAATCGCTACCACATTTGGAAAAATTTCTCAAAATATATCTTGAATTATATTTCTTTTGCATTTTTCTTTTTCATGGATTCTAATTCAGAAAACACAACATCATTTACAACTTTTATATATGTTCCTTTCATACCAGAAGATCTGGATTCAATGACACCCGCGCTTTCAAATTTGCGTAATGCATTTACAATGACTGATCGTGTAATTCCTACGCGGTCTGCTACTTTACTTGCAACCAAGATTCCTTCCGTTCCTTCCAATTCGTCAAAAATATGAATAATAGCCTCCAATTCTGAAAAGGAAAGTGTGCTAATTGCAGATCTTACAATCTGAAGTTTTCTTGTTTCTTCTTCATTTTCTTCGTTTACAGAACGCATCATTTCAAGCCCAACCACTGTTGTTCCGTATTCACACAAAATAATATCGTCAATGTCATAGGATTCGCCTTTTCGGTACACAAATAACGATCCAAGCCGCTCACCTGCAATATCAATCGGTGAAATCGTTGCAGCATATTGCTTTGTATTGTGTACAAACCCAAGCGTTTCAAGGTTCACATTTTCTTTTGTCGAAAGAATCCCAAGCAGACGCTCATTCAACATTGCATCAATAAAACCGCCGACCTTATCTACAATCAACTCAGAAATCTCTGGTATTCCCTCGCACCGACTTGTTCCCAGTACTTTTCCTTTTTTACTGATTACTAAAATATTTGAGTGTAAAATATCTGTCAGCACATCGCAAATATCGTTAAACACCACTTTAGACGAGCTGCTATTGTGGAGTAATTTGTTAATTTTTCTTGTCTTATCTAGCAGTTGAACACTCATCTGCTCCCTCCTTGTCTGCAGTATAAATATCCTATAAAATTTTTAACCATGGCAATCATAGCACTTTTTATCAGATAATTCAACTGTTGACATGCAATTTTTTACGAATTTTTCGAATTTTTGTTACAGCTTTGAAAGTTTTTCCTTTTGTTCGTGCACATAGCCACATTGTTTATCCGCACATACGAGCTTATTTCCTTTTTCAACCATAAAGCCGCCACACTTTGGACACTTTTGTGCACATGGTTTTTGCCAGGACATAAAATCACATTCCGGCCCATCCTCGCATCCGTAAAAGCGTCTGCCTTTTTTTGTTTTACGGATTACAATATCTTTGCCGCACTTTGGGCAAGCCACGCCTATTTTTTCCAAATAAGGTTTTGTATTGCGGCAGTCCGGGAAACCTGGACATGCTAAAAATTTCCCATGCGGGCCGTATTTTATAATCATATTCCGCCCGCATTCCTCACAGATGACATCCGTCACTTCTTCTGCTATCTGTACTTTCTCTAAATTTTTCTCTGCATTGTTGACGGCCTCCTCTAAATCAGGATAAAAGTTGGACACAATGACTTTCCAATTCACATTTCCATCCTCTACCTGATCCAGCAGCATTTCCATATTGGCTGTAAATTCTTCATCCACAATCGTGGTAAATGCTTCTATCATAATCGTATTGACTGCTTCTCCAAGCTCTGTCATATATAAGTTTTTATTTTCTTTTAAAATATAATGGCGCGCCAGCAATGTTGTAATCGTCGGTGCATACGTACTTGGCCTGCCAATGCCATGTTCTTCCATTGCCTTGACAAGAGAAGCTTCTGTATAGTGCGCTGGCGGCTGTGTAAAATGCTGCGACCCGGCTACATCTGCCAGTTTTAAAGCGGTATTTTCATCTAATGATTTCAGTAATACATTATTCTCCCCTTTTTCATCTTCATCACTTGTATACACGCTCATAAAACCATCAAAAGCAATTCTGGACGCTGCTACGGTAAAATAATATTGTCCTGCCCCAATTTTAATACTGATTGTCTCATATTTTGCCGCACTCATACGGCTTGCAGTAAAGCGCCTCCAAATAAGCTGGTAAAGTCGGAATTGATCTCTGGAAAGTGATTCTTTTGCATTCGCTGGCGTCAGCGTAATGTCAGTTGGCCGGATTGCTTCATGCGCATCCTGAATTTTGCCTGTTTTTTTGCTAGCTGCAATCAAGTCTGCCACATAAGCTTCTCCATAGCTTTCGCTAATATAAGTACGCGCCTGTGCTTTTGCTTCATCGGAAATGCGCACAGAGTCTGTTCTTAAATACGTAATCAGGCCGATGACACCCGTACCTTTGACATCGATCCCTTCATATAGCTGCTGCGCAATACGCATCGTTTTTTGCGTAGAAAAATTTAGTACTTTTGAAGCTTCTTGCTGCAGGGTACTGGTCGTAAAAGGCTGTGGCGCTTTTTTCATGCGTTCTCCCTTTTTAACGTCTGTCACCTTGCAGTCTGCCTGTTTAACTTCCTCTATAATCTGCTCAGCCTGCGCGCCGTTTTCAATTTTTATGCGCCCCTCTTGTGTGCCATAAAACTTAGCCTCAAGCTTCTTTTTCGCGCCGGGTATTTGAAAAGACGCTTCAATCGTCCAGTATTCTTCTGGAATAAATGCATTGATTTCGTTTTCACGGTCTGCAATAAAGCGCAGGGCAACGGACTGCACACGCCCTGCACTTAGCC
>CANDJR010000252.1 GCA_947385105.1 uncultured Eubacterium sp. | reverse complement strand
AATCATTTTCTTACGGACTTTGCAGTCAATGCAAAGTCCTGTGTGAACAGTAACTGAATGCAGTCCATTGGAAGTTTGCCTGCGGCAAAGGACAGCATTCACGCATGGCTGAACATACACGTTCTTACGGGTTTTGCAGTCAAAGCAAAACCCTGGAGTGAACAGTAACCAACTATCAAACATAATTTGAAATTTTTATGACAGAAGGTTGTGATTTTTTTACAATTCTGATAAAATAAGAACAAAATAGCAAAAAAGCAGCTGATTGGAAACTTTTGCAGGCAGTTGCAAATGGACCGTTGAAATTAGAATATGATTCAGCAATGATCGTAAGGCTATATAAGGAGGAAACAGAATGGCAGAAGATAGGAAAGTGTATAGTATCAAGGATGACAGCCTGGGAGAAGTCAATATTGCCGATGAAGTTGTGACAATTATTGCAGGCTTAGCCGCAACAGAGGTAGAAGGCATTAGTTCTATGGCAGGAAATATTACGAATGAATTAGTCAGCAAGCTTGGAAAGAAAAATCTGGCAAAGGGTGTGAAAGTAGAGGTCGTAGATAATTGTGTTACGGTTGATGTAGCCGTTAACATCGCATATGGATATGCAATTCCAGAAATCTCTGCAAAAGTACAAGAAAAGATAAAAACGGCGATTGAGACGATGACTGGTCTTGAGGTCAATGCCGTAAACGTACGGATTGCCAGTGTAGATATGGGAAACAGCAAGTAAACACCTGCTGCAAAAGCTGCTTGGTACAAGATATATGGAAAGTCTGCTTTTGAAAAACGGAGAATGACGTAGATTGGGAGTGTCATTGTGGCACTCCTTTTACTATATTGAGCGGGATTTGGCTGTGCCTGCTGTTTTTCGTAATCACAACATACGGGGAGGAACTATGAATCGAAGACAAATCAGAGAACAGATTTTTAAAATGTTATTTCGGATTGAGTTTTATGAAAAAAGGCCATTAGAAGATGCAGACCAGCCAGACAAAGAAGAAGCACAAAATGAAATTAAACAGCAGCTTCAGTTTTTTATGGCAGAGCTGGAAGAAACAAATCAAGAAAAACGGGCATATATTGAGCGCAAATTTTATGATATTTACACAAACTTGTCTCAGATTGATTCCGTTGTGAATGAAAAGGCAGTCGGCTGGAAGACAAACCGCATGGCAAAGGTGGACTTGTCTATTATCCGGTTAGCGGTCTATGAAATGAAATATGAACCGGATATTCCGGTTGGCGTTGCGATCAATGAGGCAGTGGAGCTCGCGAAAATATATAGTAATGATGGTTCGCCGTCATTTGTGAATGGGGTGTTGGCAAAACTCGTATGATGAAGCATATTTATCAAGTAGGACAAGTCAATGCATATATAAAAAATATGTTTGCGCAAGACTTTTTATTAGGAAAAATCAGTATCAAGGGGGAAGTATCGAATTGCAAATATCATAGCTCCGGGCATCTTTATTTTTCCTTAAAGGATCATACGGGCACCATAGCAGCAGTGATGTTTGCAGGAAGTAGAAAACAAGGACTGAAATTTCCGATGCGGGATGGGGATCATGTTATTGTAACTGGTTCCGTTGAAGTGTATGAACGGGATGGAAGGTATCAGCTGTATGCCAGAGAAATTGTGTTAGACGGTGTGGGCGCTTTATATTTGCGTTTTGAGGCGCTAAAGAAAGAACTGGCAGAGATGGGTATGTTTGCACAGGAATATAAACAGCCGATTCCAAAATATATCCGCACGCTTGGCATTGTGACAGCACCAACAGGTGCAGCTGTGCAGGACATTAAAAATATCAGCCACAGGCGTAATCCCTATGTACAGCTGATTTTATTTCCAGCGCTCGTACAAGGAGACGGGGCGGTAGAAAGTATTGTTAATGGCATTCATGCGCTGGAACAGCTGGGTGTAGATTTGATGATTGTAGGCAGAGGAGGCGGCTCGCTTGAAGATTTGTGGGCATTTAATGAAGAAGCAGTTGCAAGGGCCATTTTTGAGTGCAGCGTGCCAATCATTTCTGCAGTTGGCCATGAAACAGATACAACAATTGCTGACTTTGTGGCGGATTTGCGGGCGCCTACACCGTCAGCGGCAGCTGAACTGGCTGTGTTTGATGATAGGCAGTTCCGTGAAGCGCTGCGTATGATGAAAGTGTCTTTGGATATGCAAATGCAGGCGCATATTAGCAGAGAATACCAAAAACAGCAGCAATTAAAGACAAGGCTTGTGAAACGAAGTCCGCAGGCGATACTGCACAGCAGACAGCAATATTTGATAGATTTGGAAGAAAAGCTGCACAAATATATGGGCTATCGTCTGCAGGAGTGCAGGCATCAGATACAGCTGCTTGCCGGACAGTTAGAGGCAGGATCGCCATTGAAAAAATTAAGCCATGGTTTTTCTTATGTCACAGATCAAAAAGGCAAACCGCTGCAAAAGATGGAGCAGGTTCGTGTGGGTGATATGGTTACCATACGTACCTTAGACGCAACGATTGCGTCAGAAGTAAAAAAAATCAGCCCAAGAGAATAAAAGCAGAATAAAAATTCAAAGGGATGGAAAAAATGAGTGAACATATAGAAGAAAGTATACAAGAAAATATTAAAAACGATACAAAAGAAAATCTAAAAAAACAGATACAGGAAAATATAGAAAAACAGATACAAGAAAATCAGAATGGAAAAGTCAACGGAGATACAAAGTCAGAAAAAAAGCAACAGATAAAAGCAAAACAACAAATAAAAGCAAAACAACAGAAAAACGCAAAACAGCAATGCGAAGACACAGACAAGGCAACAGCACAAGATCAAAGGCTTGAGGATGTTTTAGCAAAGGTTGAGCATTGTA
>CANDJR010000251.1 GCA_947385105.1 uncultured Eubacterium sp. | reverse complement strand
TCCCTGCTGTACTTTGCAAGTCTGTGCTAGCTTGGTCCTCTGCTGTACTTTGCTGGTTTGTACTAGTTTGGTTCTCTACGTTCCTTTGCTGAGCTGTATCAGTTGTATTCCCTGCTGTACTTTGCAAGTCTGTGCTAGCTTGGTCCTCTGCTGTACTTTGCTGATCTGTGTGAGTTTGTATGTCAGTGCTACGTTCTATATTTAACTCTTTGTTCTCTGTCATATTGATATCCTATTTCCTATTCTTTAAATCACAATTTTTCTTGTCTGTCTATCTGCGTATCTATACGCCTGTTTACGTCATCGCGCAGCAGCATATAGACAGTAGACAAGAGCGGGATAAAAATCAGCATCCCAAAAACACCCATCAGGCTGCCGCCAATCGTAACCGCCGCCAAAACCCATATGGATGGCAGTCCTACAGAATTTCCTACTACCTGAGGGTAGATCAGATTTCCTTCTATTTGCTGCAATATAATAAAGAGGATGATAAACCAGAATGCCTTTACTGGATCATCCACCAGCATCATGAACGCACCGATAAAACATCCAATAAAAGCGCCTACAATCGGGATTAATGAAGTAAACGCAATTAATCCTCCAACTGTCACTGCATAATCAAACTGGAACGTAATCATAGCAATGACAAACAAAAGCCCTAAAATGACTGCCTCTGTACATTGTCCAGTAATAAAATGACTGAAATTTTGATATAACAGTCTGCACACTTTTAAGACTTTCTCTGCAATGGAAGGCCTTGTATATGACTTTAACAGCTTAGTAAACTGAATGCCCAGTTTTTCTTTTTGAATTAAAATATAAATCGAAAAAACAAACGAGATAAAAAAATTAACTACGCTGCTAATAATGCTGCCTGCTGCTGAAAATGTAGAGTCAAGCATATTTCCCATTCCGTTGCGCAAAAATCCAATAGCTGTGTCAATCATGCTCTGCCAGTCAATTTCTAATGTTTCGATATACGTTATCCGCTGCATAAATTCTGGATTTGATGCAAAGATAACCTCTAACTCTTTCATTACATTATCCCAAAAAACTGGAATTCGATTCGTAAGTTCTTTGATCGTATCAACAAACTGCGGGATTACTGTGACAACTATGAGTGTTATAACAGAAATCACAAAAAGAAGTGCTGCCAGCAAGCTCAATCCTCGCTTGCCTTTTTGCAGAAAATCACTTGGCTGATTTTGTACTACTGGAATTCTGCCGATAATCAGCTTTCTTCCGGTTGTCAGCTGTTTGCCATTGCGTTTCCTTTCATTTGCCAGTTGTTTTCCAGTTCTAGGCGGTTTTCTCGTTGCGGGCTGTTTCTCATAATTAATTAGTTTTCCATTTCTTTGCTCTTTTTCATAATCGAATGGTTCTGCGCCAAGCAGCTTTGTTTCGATAAAGCGCATCGGAATATTGATGACAAAAGCAATCATGCCTCCTATCAAAAAAGGCTTTATCACTTTTAGGATAAATGCTGCTGATGTCCACAGAAAATCGAATTTAATAAGAGCAAGTATTACGATTGCTGTAAATAGAATCAGCTCCTTTATTTTTTTCATGTTGTTTTGATTAAAATCCATAGCATGCTCCTTATCTGCCTGTATCAGCTTTAGTTAGTTTCTTATGATTCCTTGGAAAGCTCTGCCATCCGGTCAATGGATGCAATCAGCTCTAATGCCTGCAAATTTTGCTCACCACTATTTGCGTCTGCCTTTAGCATTTTATCAATCTCAGCGCGTTCCCGCTTAACGATATCCAGATTATAAGCAATCTTAGAGCGCAGCTTCTGTCTGCGGACAATCAAATTATGCTTGATCTCAACCATTTCCTTTGGCTCTACCAAAGCTTGCGGCTGCTCCATCCAAACACGAAAATCATAGAGCTTATGTTTCTTTAGCAGCGCAGTCAGCTTGTCGTAATAATAATTTAAATCCTCATTTGTTTTCATGTATTTTTGATGCTCCCGAACTGCCTCTTGGTACATCTCCCATTGATATGCAAACTCCCTGGCATCACGGACATGGTAACGCTCTCTTGTATAATCTACCGCATTTGTAATATTAACATATTTAATCTTTACTTTATTTAACAGCACAATTGCATAGTTAATATTTACTTCCGCCTGCCTGATATCCCGCCTGCCTGTTTCCAACTGCAGCAGGATAAAAGCTGCACTCAGTAAAGCAACCGCAATGACTGCTATCCATGCATACTGCAAATCCATCTGCATGCCAAACGACAATACAAGTAAAAGAGCAGCCACAGACGCCACTACAGCAAACAAAAAGAACGAAACCTTACGCAGTATTTTTTTTTGGCGAATGCGGCTCTTTTTTTGAATCTCCCATTCCCGCTTCTCGCCTTCCAAATACTGCATATCCCGCTTGACCTTGGTCTGATATACTTCATTTTCCCTGAGCATCTTTACTGCGTCCGGAATGGTGTCCTCCTGCAGCTGAATCATGCGGAACTGCTGATCAGAAAGTTTTTTTGATGTATTTAAAAACTGATCTCTCTCTCTGTTTAATTTGGCAACAAACTCTGCTGCCTTGCGCACCTCCTCTGCCTGGTCGGGCGCCATATTTTCAATTAACTCAATATCATTCAAGTAGGAAGTAATGATGTGGTATTCCTTTTTCCCATCATCAATCTCCCTGGCGTTTTCCATCACCTTTTCACAACGGTCTAAGACAGCGTTGCCTGTGCTGTTTTGCGTCAGCTGTTCCAGACTGTTTTCTGTACCTTGTACATCCTCTAAGACCCTCTGCAAGCCGATACGGCTTTTCATTCTTTGCCAAAATCCCATCCTATCACCCCATATAACTGATATAATCGTCCTTCCACTGCTCAACCTGCCAGCCCATCTCACTTCGTGCCTGAATTTGCGAAACC
>CANDJR010000250.1 GCA_947385105.1 uncultured Eubacterium sp. | reverse complement strand
AAAGTAATTGAAAAATATACGCCGGAAATCAAAAACAAAATGGATAATATTGCGCCGGAAACGTGGAAAGCAATTCAAAACGGCAATCGCATGGTAGTAGAGGACTTGAATGAATTTACAGGGTTTAAAATTGATGTGGCAGGCAAAACCGGTACCGCACAGCAGATTGACACGCGTGGTAACCATGCGCTATTTGTGGGATATGCACCATTTAACAATCCTGAGATTTCCATTGCAACCAGGATTCCGTTTGGATATACATCACACAATGCGGCAGATGTATCTGCTGCGATCTTAAAATATTATTTCAATTTGGAAGATCCGGATGTACTGCTAAACGGAAAAGCGAATGCAGTGAATAATACGTCCAATGGATTTAATGATTAATGGGGGATAGGGAGGCACAAATTGGCACAGGCAGTCATTATTAAAAGTAAATCGTATGGGATTCACTTAGTTTTGAATCCTGAATTAGAATTTCGAGAGCTAATGGAAGCTGTTATTTCTAAGTTCCAAGAAGCAGAAGCTTTTTTTAAAAATGCAAAGGTAGGGATTTCCTTTGAAGGGTATCAAATGACTGTAGAACAGGAATATGAGCTCATCGAGGCAATTCAAGAGCATACGAGCATTACCGTCATCTGTATTATGGAAGAAGAAAAAATCCAGGAAGCATGCGTGCTGGCACAGGCAGAGGCGCACATTCGCAGCCGTGTGATGGAAAATGCAGTCTGTCATTTTGGATCTTTAACGCCAGGCGAGGAAATACAGTCCAAAACTGGCATTGTGATTATTGGTGATGTTCCAAAAGGCGCAAAAGTCATAGCTGCAGGTAATATTGTAGTATTTGGCACACTCAAAGGATTTGCGCAAGCAGGATTATACGGTGATTCTGCTGCATACATAGCAGCATTATCTATAGATACAGGAAAGCTCCAAATAGGGAGTCTCCTGTTTATTCCACAGGCAAAAGGAGGCAAAGAGAAAAGCGGCTTTTTCCGCAGAAAGAAAACCGAGGAAGGGCTTACACCGCAGATAGCGCGTGTCCAGGATGGACATGTCATCATGGAACCTTATACAAAAGATTTATTATGACGAATTATTCAAATAAATCAGGAGGATTCATATTATGTGTGAAGTAATTGTAATTACATCAGGAAAAGGCGGGGTAGGCAAGACGACTACTACCGCAAATGTAGGAACCGGCCTTGCTATGCTGAATAAAAAAGTAGTTTTGATTGATACTGATATTGGGCTTCGCAATCTTGACGTTGTGATGGGGTTGGAAAATAGGATTGTGTACAACCTGGTAGATGTTGTAAAAGGGAGCTGCCGTATGAAACAGGCGTTAATTAAGGATAAGCGCCATCCGACCTTATACCTGATACCTTCTGCGCAGACATGCGACAAGACATCGGTAACGCCAATGCAAATGAAAAAGCTGACCGATGAGCTGAGGGAGGATTTTGATTACATACTTCTGGATTGTCCTGCTGGGATTGAGCAGGGTTTTCAAAATGCAATTGCAGGTGCAGACCGCGCAATTGTCGTTACAACGCCGGAGGTATCTGCAATCCGGGATGCAGACCGGATTATAGGGCTGCTGCAAAATGCGCAGATGCCTGTGATAGAGCTGTTAATTAACCGCGTACGCATGGATATGGTCAAGCGCGGGGATATGATGTCTTTAAAAGATGTAAGCGAAATACTGCCAATTCCATTGATTGGCGCAGTACCGGACGATGAAAATATTGTCATATCGACCAACCAGGGAGAACCTTTATCAGGATTAGATTCTATGTCCGGACAGGCTTATCAAAATATTTGCCGCAGAATTAATGGCGAAAAGCTGCCGATTATGGATCTGACGCAGAAAAAGGTATGGTTTCAGCGGTTCCGTGGATTTGCAAAACGTGTTTAGGAGGCGGCAGCATGATGAGGTTATTTCGTTTTATTTTCCGAAGAAATTCCAAAGATGTAGCAAAGGATCGCTTAAAGCTGCTCTTAATTTCAGATCGGACAGACTGTTCGGCTGATATGCTGGAATTAATCAAAAATGATATTATTCAGGTAATTTCAAAATATATGGAAATTGATACACAAAGTCTGGACATCCGCATCACACGCATGGAGTCTGAAAATCATAAGGGCAGCGTCCCTGCATTGTATGCGAATATCCCGATTGTCTGTGTAAAACATGAACCTGAATATCAATAATACGATTATGAAAAAGCCCTTGGAGGCACACTTATGTTTAAAATGTACAAATTGAAAAATTATCGTTTTCGCTTATGCCTATATGTCATTGCATTGACCATATTGGGGATATTTGTAATAGGAAGCGCGAGAGATTCTGTACAAAACAGGCAATTTCTTGGTTTTGCATTCGGTATGGTGATGCTGTTGTTTTTATCGCTGTTTGACTATTCGTTCCTGCTTCGGTTTGCATGGCCGCTTTATTTTTTGAATCTTGCACTGCTTTTGGTAGTAGCTGTTATGGGCAGTACTTCACATGGTGCGGGAAGATGGCTTGAAATCGCAGGGTTTCGATTTCAGCCATCAGAATTATCAAAATTAATCTTAATTTTATTTTTTGCGGCTTTTTTTATGAGATATCAGGAGCAGATAAGTACATTGCGTGCACTCGTTATCATAGCGGTTTTAATTGGCATCCCTTTGGGATTAATTATATCACAACCTGATTTGTCTACGACGATAGTCACAACCTTGATCTTTCTCGCACTTTTGTTTGTGGCAGGGATTAGTTATAAACTCGTAGCAGGTGCATTGGCAGTCTGTGTACCTGGCGCGATTGTACTGTTGTATTTGATTATGCAGCCGGAGCAGACAAGCATCCTGCGCGGTTATCAGCTAAACAGGATTCTGGCTTGGCGCTATCCAAACAGGTATCCACAGCTGGCTTACCAGCAGCAAAATTCAATTATGGTGATTGGCTCTGGGCAGTTAT
>CANDJR010000249.1 GCA_947385105.1 uncultured Eubacterium sp. | reverse complement strand
TTCTTTGATCCTTCGCTTTTCTTTTAAACTTCTTTGAGCTTTCGCTTTTCTTTTATACTTCTTTGATCCTTCGCTTTTCTTTTAAACTTCTTTGAGCTTTCGCTTTTCTTTTAAACTTCTTTGAGCTTTCGTTTTTCTTTTAGACTTCTTTTATCTTTCGTTTTTCTTTTGAACTTCTTTGGCTTTCGTTTTCTTTTAAACTTTATTTCTCCTGTAATCTATCACTCTGTCTTTTCATAACCTTTGCAGACATCTATCCACTGTTCATAATTTGAGTATTCCTCCAACTGTGGAATGGTAAGTTCAATCGCACTATTAGAGCTGCCGCATGCCGGAAAAACCGTAGTAAACCGTTTCAGGGACACGTCTAAATAGACCTTTACACCCTCCTTTACCGCAAACGGGCAAACGCCTCCCACTGCATGACCTACCAATGTTTCTACTTCATCCGATGAAAGCATTTTTGCCTTTTTTTCAAACTGCGCCTTATATTTGGGATTGTCAATTTTTGCATCACCTGCAGCCACAATGAGTATCGCCTGGCCTTCCACGAGAAAAGAAAGCGTCTTTGCAATTCTTTGCGGTTCACAGTGCAGCGCTTTTGCTGCCAGTTCCACTGTTGCACTCGATTCATCAAATTCCTGAATCTTATGATCCATCCCATATGCCTTAAAATATGCCTTTACTTGTTCGATTGCCATTGTTCTCCTCCTCAAGCACATTCGTCTTTTTTCATTTTCTCTTATTATACAAGATTACCTGCAAAAAGTCATGCAAATACTTTTGGGATGTCATATGCCCATCTAACATTTCCTTCGGCAATGGAATTTTTGCACTCCTGAATCATTTTCTTACGGACTTTGCAGTAAATGCAAAGTCCTGTGTGAACAGTAACTGTTGATACTATTTTATGAATAGCTGCCTAATGGAAATACTTTGTTGTTACTGGTTTTCCATAGATTTTTTAACTGCTGCCTTTACTAACAGCATCATTGGCCGGCGCAGTTCATCTTTCATACCTGCAAGATGCATCATCTCCTGCGGTGGCTGTACTTCTTCCACAACTTGAAGTTCAAACCCTTGGTTTATTAATCCCATGAGTATTTGTGTCATCGTATGATGCTGCTTTACGACCTCGTGTCCCAAAAAATGCGTGGTTCGCTCTCCAGCAGCAAAGTAATGATCCACTGGCCAGTATTTTGGCGTTTGGTCTTGCGCATAAATCCAGTCCTGTCCAACTCCTGCTGTAAAAACCGGGTGTTCGATATTAAAAAGAAATGTCCCTTTCGGCTTTAGCGTTTGATATACTTTTTGAAAGATCTGCTCCAAATCTTCGATATAATGCAGTGCCAGATTGGAAACTACGCAGTCCCACATATTTTTGGGATACTCGTATTGTTCCATTCCGCATACACAGTACTGGATTTGTTCTGCTTGATTGCGCTTTTTTGCTTCTTCTATCATTTTCTGGCTTAGGTCAATACCTAAGATCCTTACAGCCCCTTGCTCAGCTGCAAATTTACAATGCCAGCCATAACCGCACCCTAAGTCTAAAACTGTTTTGCCCGCAAGGGGCGGAAACAAAGGCTTTAATTGATGCCACTCTCCGGCAGCACAAAGTCCTTTTCTGCTGCGGGACATGTTTGCATATTCTTGAAAAAATGCTTCATTTTCATATACTGTATTCATTATTCATTATCCTCCCATCAGACTGACTCTGCCTTTTCCATAAATACTTTTACCTATAAAGCTGTATCTAAAATTCTCCCATCTGTAGAAATGGTTATAATCTGCCATGGAATCAACTTACCACTTGCTTGCAGCGCCCGTTTTACCGCATGTTCTATCCCGCCGCAGCAAGGTACTTCCATACGCACGACCGTCACACTTTGAATCTCATTGCCGCTTATGATCTGCGTCAGTTTCTCTGTGTAATCTCCCTCATCCAGCTTTGGACAGCCGATAAGCGTAATATGGCCGCGCATAAATTCCTGATGGAAATTCCCATATGCATATGCTGTACAGTCAGCAGCAATTAAAAGTTTTGCACCGTTAAAATAAGGAGCATTGACAGGCGCTAATTTTATTTGTACAGGCCATTGCTGCAGCTGACTTTCTACAGGATTTGACGTATGCTGGGACACTAGTTCCTCTCGGCGAATCGTTTTTGACTGTTCTCCCGGACATCCACAGGCAAGTGTTTGACCGCCTGTTTGCTGTTTTGCAGCAAGAACTGCCGCTTGATCATAAGCGGCCGCCTCTCTTTCTTCAAAGGAAATCGCATTGACTGGGCAAGCAGGCAGGCAATCCCCCAGTCCGTCGCAAAAATCGTCGCGGATCAGTTTGGCTTTTCCATCCACCATCTGAATGGCTCCCTCATGGCAGGCAGAAGCACATGCCCCGCACCCATTACATTTTTCAGCATCTATTTTTATCATTCTTCGAATCATCTTATCAGACTCCTTTCTTGACTTTGTGTACCTAATTATAATAAAATAAGCACATTAAATCTGTTGTATTTACAACGAAAGTGAGTATTTTATGAAAAAATATATGCCAGTTTTAATACGAACACAACTCTTTGCAGGTATTGGGGAAAAAGAAATAGAATCCATGCTTACCTGTTTGCAGGCAAAACTTGGAACATATCAAAAAGGTGAAGCTGTATTTCAGCAAGGTGAATATTTAAACGTGATTGCCCTTTTGGTAGATGGGCTTTTGCATATTCAAAATGATGATTATTGGGGACATCGCAGTATTATCAATGCCGTCAATGTTGGGGAATTATTTGGAGAAGCCTATGCGGCACCAGACAGCGGAGCGCTGTTAAATGATGTCATAGCAGCAGAGGACAGCACAATCATTTTTTTTGACGTGAATAAACTACTGACTGTCTGCCCATCTGCCTGTAAGTTTCATACTATGACTGTAAAAAATCTATGTTTCGCATTATCTAAAAAAAACAGAATGCTGATTCAAAAAATCGGTTAGATCGGAAGAGCACACGTCTGAACTCCAGTCACCGTTAGAAATCT
>CANDJR010000248.1 GCA_947385105.1 uncultured Eubacterium sp. | reverse complement strand
GCATAAATTATTTTTGCGCTAAGCAGGCTTTTGATTTCCAGCACGCCAATGTTACTAAGCTGATTCAGCTTGTAATCCCCCTGGTCAATCAGATTCTTTGTAGGGAAGATTTTTTCAGTAAAATATTCTTTTAATTCGTCCATATTGCAATTTTCAATATAGCCCGAAATAGAAAGTAAAATGTTTATGTAGTCATGCTTAAAAGAGCGAAGACCATGATACATGACTTCTAAATTGTGCGTATAGTCCTGCAAATCCTGTAAGGCTTTTTGTTTTGCCTCTGTTTGTATTTGCTCCTGGTAGGAACGGCGCATCGCAAGTAGCAAAAAAAGCATAACAAGCAGATACCCCAAAACATGCAACGCATTATTATATATCATTTTACCGAGAGAGTCATTTTGTCCTGCAATTAAATTGTCAAACAGATAAATAGTTATCAGGAGGACAAAAGCGGCGTCTATCAAATACCACGTCTGCGGGAGGCGTAACATACCTTTGCCTGACAGCAATAATTTTCTAAGCTGTCTGCCGCAAAGCATTGTAATCTCATAAAACAGTAAAATGCGAATTAGAACCATACAAAAAGAAACATACGGTTCTTTTGATAAAGCCAAAGGAATCAGCATATACTTAAAAGTTGTGAGCAAATTATCTGTTATGATAGCAAGTACAAATCCAAACATGCCCATACAGATATTCTGGGATGCAGTATTGCGGTACGTAACTAATCCATAAATACAAACTGCTGCCAGAATACCGAACAGACCATATGGTATACAAGATAGGAGCGTGACTGGCATTCCGGCAAACAGCAGCAGTATATAAAGCGCGAGAAACGCCTTTAAGCTCATGCGCTGAGGCCATACATTACGAATGGCAAGGGAAAGCTGAAAAAAGGACAGCAGCATATTTTTCGATGTCTCCTTTCAAGAATTACTTTTCTGATTATACTGTATATAATTCCTGGTATCAAGCGTTGCTCTGCGAAAATGATGAAAAAATGTGTGCGTTATTAGGGAAATGTGCACTTATTTGCAGAATAAAGTATTTTATGACTGTTTTAAGAGAACGGTCATTTTTATGCTATACTAGTAAAAAATATTTGTTTTAGTAAGGAGATATCAAATTATGAATCATTTTTTTAAAGGAGCTGTAGTTATAGCAGCAGTAGCGATTGTAAATATCATAGTAAATCTCGCATGCAATATGAATGGAGTTGATCTGGATTCAACAACGACTGGTATAATATCAGCAGTTTGCGCGATGTTGATTTATCATGGATGGACGAAAGATGAAAATAAGAAAGAGTAAGGTAACTTACATAGCAGCAGCTGCCAGAAAATTTCTGACAGCGATTGCTTCAAATGGTTGGAATATGGATTACAAACAGAACGCCTGCAAGGGAAAGTGCGCAGCCAAGTCCAGTATAAAATACTGCGATAAATACATCTGGAGCAACCCCAGATGAGCGAAGCCAGATACCGCCTCCCATCATTACAGCCATGATAATATATGATTTTAAATCAAAAAACTGCCAGATCGGAAGAAAGGGCTGCGTATATCCCTGGATCCGCTTTGTATGTTTGACATTCATTTTAAAAAACATGAGACCAAATACACAAAATACTGCAAGCGACAGCAGAATATGCCATATCTGGATCTGTAAAATAAAGCGGTAGGCAAGAATGCCAAGTCTTGCAACATTGATTCCAGCAGCCAGCCATACGCATCCGGCAGTAGCCAACAAAGTACGTTTTTTGACATGGAAACATGAATGTTTATGCATGAGTTGTTTCTCCGTTTTCTGCCAGTTTTTTGAGGGACAATAACAGCAAAATGATTCCAATCCCAGTTAAAATATGGCCAATGCCTGCGATCCCTGATATAGAAGCATTGACAGCAGAAGACAAGGTCATGCCCATAACCTGAGGTACGCCGCGTACAAACAGCATGACAGCGGTCAGCGGAACGCCAAGGTTATAGGTCCATAAAAATACACGAAACGTTTTGATTGTAGTCAGATCATAGCGTGCTGCATACAAAGCAGTCACCAGAAAGACGAACATTCCGAGCATAAATAGATGGGTATGTACCTTGGCAAGAGAAGTGACACCAGTATAACCTTGAAACTTGGTAAACTCTCTGTAAAAAACGCCGCCTGCCATGGCGGCAATTGCATAGATGAGGGAAATGTTCAGATATTTTTTCATTGCTTTTTCTCCTTCTGTTTGTTTCTGATTGCTTTTCTCTTGCTTACTTTTGTGCATAATAGCATTCAATCAGATAGTATTCTTTTTGATGGTATTCATTCTAGTATTCTTTTTGATGGAATTCGTTCTAGTAGTTTTTTTCAGATGGTATTTGTTCTAGTAGTTTTTTTCAGATAGAATTCGTTCTAGTAGTTTTTTTCAGATGGAATTCGTTCTAGCAGTTTTTTTCTGACTCTTTTTCTGTTTCAGATTACTCTACGTATGATTTCCTGCAGTATTGTGCAGTCTGGCTGTCCTTGCACTAGCAAAAGTAGCAAATGATCCAGTACAAACGAAACAAAATCTTCTTGGGAAAAAGACGGCGAAAAAGCATTCGGCAAAACAGCAGGATCGTTTTGCAGTGCTTTTAACATTCCGGCTTTCATATGGGCAAAAGTATGCTCCATAACACTTTTGGCCTCGCCGCGTTTGGTGTTGGCAATACTGATAGAATGACTTGTCAGAAAACCGGGATACGCCTGTGCGCCTGTTTGGATTTGCCCATACAGCTGTGCGATATAGTCCGAAAAAGAGGTTTGCATTCCATGCGAAAGACCTGCATGGAAAATGTCTTTCCAGACACTTTCTACGACAGCCAATACTAATGCGTCTTTATCTGCATAATAGTTATATAAAGTTCCAAGCGCAATATGGCAGTCATCAGCAACTAACCGCATATTCAGCGCTTGTATGCCTTTTTGCGATACGATACGCCTGCACACTTGCAAAATGGCTTCTTTTGATGTGATAACAGTATTCAAAATGTAACCCTCCTTAAACTGAACATCGTTCATTATAGTGCAGTTTATTTGATTTGTCAAGTATTTCGTTTTTGTTCCATTTGA
>CANDJR010000247.1 GCA_947385105.1 uncultured Eubacterium sp. | reverse complement strand
ACTGTAAGAATCACGAGATCACAGATATCCAGGCAGCACTGCAGGATTTGATAGACAACTATAACAAAGAAGCACCTGCACACAAAAAGGTATATCGGTTAAAGGTACGTGAAACGGAATTTGAAAAAACACCTTCCAAGAAAATCAAACGGTATACAAATTAAAAGAATATACAGGGCGTGTTTTCGTTTTCAGGCACGTCCTGTCTTTTTTCTGTAAATCGGCAAAAACAGGGTAACTATTCAGGTGTGAAAAGTTACAAAGCTGGATGGATAGCGCAAGTTCCTGTTAAAATTTGTTGACATTCTATTTGAATGTGCTAGAATAAGGTTTGTGTGAGTAGATTGAATGTAAGAAAGAAGGATTCTGTATGAGAAAACAGGCTTTATCATTAATAGTCGAAAATACCTCCAGCGTATTGAGCCATGTATCCGGCCTGTTCAGTAGGCGTGGGTATAATATTGACAGTATTTCAGCAGGCGTGACAGCAGATCCCAGGTATACGCGGATTACGATTGTATCAAGCGGGGACGAGCTTATTTTGCAGCAGATTGAAAACCAGCTTGCAAAATTAGAGGATGTCTTAAATATTAAAAAATTAGAAGCAGGCAGCTCTGTGACAAGGGAATTGATTCTAGTAAAGCTGCGTGTGCAGGAATCCAGCCGGCAGGAAATTCTAAGCGTGCTTGAAATTTTCCGCGGCAAGGTAGTAGATGTTACGAGGGATTCTATGGTGATAGAATTAACCGGGCAGCAAGAAAAGCTAAGCGCATTTATGGATTTGGTGTCTGGATTTGAGATTCTGGAACTTGCTAGAACCGGAATAACCGGATTAACGCGAGGTTCTTCCGATGTTACATATTTTGATTAATGAATTAGGAGGCTAAAAAATGGCAAACAAGATTTATTACCAAGAGGACTGTAATCTTTCTTTATTAGAAGGCAAGACAATTGCAATTATTGGCTACGGGAGCCAGGGGCATGCACATGCCTTAAACTTAAAGGATTCAGGATGTAATGTAATTATTGGCTTGTATGAAGGAAGTAAGTCAAAAGAAAAAGCACAGGCACAAGGATTAACAGTATATAATACTGCTGAAGCAGCAAAGTTGGCTGATATCATTATGATTTTAATTAATGATGAAAAGCAGGCTGATATGTATAAAAATGATATTGAGCCAAACTTAGAAGCAGGCAATATGCTGATGTTTGCACATGGCTTTAATATTAACTATGGGACAATCGTACCGCCAAAGGATGTAGACGTTACGATGATTGCGCCAAAAGGACCAGGACATACCGTACGTTCTGAATACCAGGAAGGCAAAGGCGTACCTTGCCTTGTTGCAGTAGAACAAAATGCAACTGGCAAAGCATTGGATTTGGCATTAGCTTATGCTTTAGGTATTGGCGGTGCAAGAGCTGGTGTGTTAGAGACTACATTCCGCGTAGAGACAGAGACAGACTTGTTTGGTGAGCAGGCTGTATTGTGCGGTGGTGTTTGTGCATTGATGCAGGCAGGTTTTGAAACATTATGTGAAGCTGGTTATGATCCACGGAATGCTTATTTTGAATGTATCCATGAGATGAAGCTGATTGTAGACTTAATTTACCAGTCTGGCTTTGAAGGAATGCGTTATTCAATATCCAATACAGCAGAATATGGAGATTATATAACAGGGCCAAAGATCATTACTGAGGAAACGAAGAAAACAATGAAGAAAATTCTTGCAGATATCCAGGATGGTTCTTTTGCAAAAGAATTCTTATTAGACATGTCCTCAGCAGGGCGTCAGGTTCATTTCAAGATGATGCGTAAAAAGGCTGCTGAGCATCCGGCTGAAGAAGTTGGCAAAGATGTACGTAAGCTCTATAGCTGGAATGATGAAAACAGCAAGCTGATCAATAACTAAGCAGCAAATTAGCAAAATAAAGTAACGATTGATAAAACAGCCAAACAGCCATGGAAGAAATTGCCATGGCTGTTTTTTATCAGATGAATAAAACTATTGACCAGGCTTTTAAAAACAGATAGAATAAGGATAATATCAACAGCTATGTAAGTAGCATCTGCAGAAAATAGGGAGGTACTATGAAAAAGAAAAACAGAGCTTTATGTATATGCATGTGTATCATATTGGCGGTTTTCTGGTTAGCTGGATGTGGTACTCGCAAAACTTCTACTGATGATGCGTCAAAAGACAGCCGTACGGATGATTCTACGTCGCAAGATACAAAAACAGATGATACAAAAGAGCCTGATGCGCCAGATAAAGATACGTCTGTGACGGACACAGAAACAGACGATACTTCGACACAAGACGATTCGCTGCCAGGTACAGGAAAGACAATTGCGCTAGCGCTGCCAACAGAGGAGAAAGAGCGGTGGACAAAGGACGCTGCTGTTATGACGCAGGCGCTTACGGAGCTTGGCTATACCGTACAGACTGCTTATGCGCAGGATGATCCCCAAAAACAGGAAACGCAAATCAGGGAATTTGTAAAAAATCAGGTAGACTGCCTTGTTATGACACCTGTAGATCCGGATGCGCAGCAGGATGCGGCATCTGAAGCAGCAAAAGCAGGTATCCCGGTCATTGCTTATGACAGACTGCTCATGCAGACAGACGCAGTATCCTTTTATGTAGCCTTTGACAGCAAAGGGTGCGGTGCGCAAATCGGAAAAGAAGTGATTCAGCAGGCAGATTTAGACAACTTAGAGGATGGAGAATATAAGACCATTGAGTTTTTTATGGGTTCCTCTGCAGATCGCGATGCGCGTTCTTTGTATCAGGGGCTGATGGAGGCACTCCAGCCGTATTTGGATGACGGCAGACTTGTATGTAATACAGGGCGTGTTTCGTTCGAAGATGCAAGCATACAGACAGATGTGAAGGATACAGCAAAGCAGCGGTGTGAGAATTACCTGGCTGGCTATTATACACAAGAAGATCTGGACATCTGTGTGACAGCATCCGATCAGGCAGCATACGGCTGTAAAGAGGCGCTTTTGGCAGCTGGCTATACACAGGGCAATTGGCCAGTCATTTCCGGACAAGATGCTAAGGCGCTTGCCTGCAAAAATATATTAGAAGGG
>CANDJR010000246.1 GCA_947385105.1 uncultured Eubacterium sp. | reverse complement strand
AGAAGAAGCACCTGCAGAAGGAAATGTCATTAATCGCGTTATGGAATTGTTTGAGAATGCACAAAAAGATGACGCGTCATAAGGAGCTTATATAACATAATTTGTACAAGTACCTTATACAGGAATAAAAAGCTGCCAAAAAGAGGAGGATTGTAGAAGAATGACACGGGAATGGAACGACAGTGCAGGTAGAGAGGAAAACGACAATGATTTCGAATGTAAGTGCAATTTTGAGCATGCACTGCAGTTTGCTATGACAGCACATCAAGGGCAGGTTCGTAAAGGATCATCGATTCCGTATATTGTACATCCGATAGAAACTGCATTAATTGCAATGACTTTGAGTGAGGATAAAGGTGTAATTATTGCAGCAATGCTACATGATGTTATTGAAGATACGCCATATGGGGCAGAAGAAATTGCGGATGCATTTGGTGCAAGAGTTGCCCGGCTTGTACAGTCTGAAAGTGAGAACAAACGTAAGGATCAAGATCCAACCGCTACATGGAAAATCCGTAAACAGGAATTTATAGACAGTCTTAGCCATAAAACAAAAGAAGAAAAAATCATTGCCTTGGCAGATAAACTATCCAATATGCGTGCAACATATGCAGGATATCGTAAAAATGGCGAGAATTTTTGGCAGCGGTTTCATGAAACGCGCAAATCTATGCATGCATGGTATTACCGCAGTATTGCCAAACAGCTGTCCGAATTTTCCGATACAGATGCATGGCAGGAATTGACAGCACTCATCGAGAAGGTGTTTGGCCAAGATAAGCAATTTTAGCAGTTGGGGCATGTGGATGGCATGTACTTAGCGAAGATAGAGAGGGATGCAGCATGGATCTGCCAGAGGAATTTAAAGAACGTATGAAAAAGCAGCTGGGGGATTCTTATCAAGATTTTCTTGTGAGTTTTGAAAAGGAGCGTACTTATGGTATGCGCTATAATCCTCTGAAAATAGCAAAGGATAGTCTGGTTTCTCTTTTTTCGGACAACCAGGTAAAATTAGAACCAGTTCCATGGGCAAAAGAGGGATTTTATTATCCACCTGACTGCCAGCCGGGAAAGTGGCCGCTGCATGAAGCAGGAGCTTATTATATCCAAGAACCTAGTGCGATGTCAGCAGTACAAGTATTAGATCCAAAACCTGGGGAAAGAATTCTGGATCTATGTGCAGCGCCAGGAGGAAAAAGTACACAAATTGCAGGACGTTTGCAGGGAAAGGGGATCTTGGTTTCCAATGAAATCATACCCTCCCGTGCAAAAATCTTATCGCAAAATATAGAGCGCATGGGCATCACGAATGCACTTATATGCAACGAGACGCCTAAGCGTTTGGCAAGCCGGTTTCCGGCTTTTTTTGACCGTATCCTAGTAGATGCGCCATGTTCTGGCGAAGGAATGTTTCGAAAGGATGAGAATGCATGCAAGGAATGGAGTCTGACACAGGTTGCAGTTTGTGCAGACAGGCAGCGGCAGATTCTTTCCTATGCGGTAGAAATGCTAAAGCCAGGAGGCAGACTTGTTTATTCGACATGCACATTTGCGTCTGAAGAGGATGAAGAAAATGCAGCGTGGCTCATTCAAGCATTTCCAAATATCCAATTAGAAAGCCAAATGCGGATATGGCCGCATGTACAGCGTGGAGAAGGGCATTATGTAGCGCAGTTTTCAAAAGAGGGCATACTGCAGGCAGCAGAAAAGGAAAAGAAACAAGGATCGAAGCGAAAAGAAAAAAGAACAGCTGTTACAAAGGAACAACAGAATATGCTTCAGCTATTTTTGCAGCAAGTATTAGAACAACAAACAGCCGCAGCTTTGCAAAAAAGTATTGTTTCTGAGGGGCTGCAAGTATTTGGGGATCAAATATATTTACTGTCACACGTCTTTGGCAGCTTAGATGGCATGAAGGTAGAACGGCCTGGACTGCAGCTTGGGAGCTGCAAAAAGAATCGATTTGAACCATCACATGCGCTGGCAATGGCACTGCGTCCGCCTCAGGTGAGACAGACCATAGAACTGTGCGAACCTAAGCGCTATTTGCGTGGAGAAGCAATCCCCTGTGACAGTATCTATCATGATGGGTGCTTGTCACAATACATGGCTGTTCTATTGGGTGGGGCAAAGCGGTCCAAGGGGTTTTGAAAAATCATTATCCGAAAGGACTGCGGCGTGAGCTTCTTTCTCCATTTGATGATTAGAACACAAAGGGCTGTCGCACTAAGCAAAGTATATACAAGATATGGTATAAAAGAACGGTTGAAACAAACGATATCTTGTATACTTTTTTTTATGCGACAGCCTCTTTAAAAATAAAAATAATACAAAACTTTTAAACAAGACCTAATGCTTTTAAAGTCTTCTTTCCAATCACACCATCGACAGTCAGGTTATTAGCCCGCTGAAAACGTTTGATTGCTTTTTTTGTTTTAGTTCCGTATACACCATCTGCAGTACCGCAGTTGTATCCACATTGGTTGAGTGCCCGCTGTACACTTTTTACAGTACTTTGATTTGTGTAAGCTGCGTATGGGCAAGCACCATTATGGTGTTGATGTGCGCTATGTCCGCCGCAATAATAGTAAGAAGTACTAGAGGTACTAGTTGTTGTATAAGGACAGATGCCATTCGAGTGCGTATGTGCACTATGTCCGCCGCAATAATAATAGCTTGTTGTAGAACCTCCATGGTGCCAACCACCATGTCCATGCGCGTAAGCGACTGTTACAGGCATTTGACCAGCTGCAAAAGCAGCAGGTGTTAAAGTGATTGCACCAGCAAGTGTCATAGCCAGCAGTATACGTTTTGTACGTTTCATAAATAAAATTCTCCTTCCTTCATCGCATTTGATGATATGTGACAGTATTTGTGTCATGTTCGATGTTTTACAATGTTATTGATTTTGTCCATTACCGTCTATACGATACCTTGGTTTCGTTCTGACAAAACAGCCGATGATTGACTGGAAGTGGACGTTCATGTATCTTTATACTAATAATACGATAGGAAAAGGAAAAACCTTGCATTTTTGAAAAATTTTTTTATTTATAAACCTGAATTATTCACGGCAGTATAAACTCACATAAAATCCGCCGTAGTTA
>CANDJR010000245.1 GCA_947385105.1 uncultured Eubacterium sp. | reverse complement strand
GCTACCTTAACCCACCGTCTAAAGCCAGTGGGATTGCGGTAGCCACATTTCAATCTATATGTGCAAGGCAGCTGTATCAGGTTTTTAAAATGGAATTCAGACCATCAAAAATTCGCTTTGAAAAGGGCTGAATCCCTCTTAGCAGAATTTATGCGTTCTTATAGGTTTTTGCGGGCGCCAAGCTTAAAATTTCCCGCCGCCTCCGCCATGTGAAGTCCCGGAAGAAGACCTATGGGTGCTTGAACCACTTGCGGAAGAATCACTTTTTGGCCGCTGAATCCGCGTCACATGGGAATATAAATACAGATCCCTGGAATCTGTAACGCGCATGCTGCCCTGTTTTACATAATCGGATGCTGCCGACTTACTATGTACTGATTTTAACTTGCCTTTCATAACCGCAGTCATCATAATTGCAAACACGAACCCGATCGAAAGTGAAACGCAAAGCCAAAACACAAAACGAAACGGTGCTTTCGGAAGATTGCCGCGATCATAAGGCTGTTTTGTCAGTGCCTGTGTTATAAAATCATCACAGCATGCTGCAAATTTTGTAAATGCCTTTCGATAATCACCATCACTTAAATCTGGCAGGAATTGTTCTGAAAGATACTCTATCCCTGCATCCGTAAATGCTGTGATGCCATAACCAGTCGTAGAAATCCACCAGTCCCTTTCCTCCATACTCACAAGGAGAAGCACACCGTCTTTATCTTGACCAAAACCATAACCATTGTAATCATAGAAATCATCTGCATATTCCATGGCTGTTTTTCCATCCAATGAATCTGTCGTAACAACCACAAGGTCAAGCTTCTGCCGTACACTGATTTCATTTAAATTATTCAAAACCTCTGCTTGTTCCGACTCATCCAAAAGACCTGCCATATCTACCAGCCTTGGACTGTTTCCTTTCTCTTTTGCAAATACCGTAATGACAGAAAAAAGGCCCACGAGAAAGAATAAGAAAAAAGCACACATCTGCTTTTTCATAAATCACACCCCCTAGAATCATAAATTGATCGCTGCTTTTGGCTTACACAAACAGCCAGAATAAATAGCTCATGCCAAATATGACTGCACTTGCAATGCCCCATAACACAAACAGCCATCTCATATATGCCCCTTTATCTAATGGTAAATCACCAACCATTTTGCCTGTCTGACCATTCATCGCAAAAAGATATCGTTTGCCTTCCCATACAGTATTTAAAATCCAAACCGGGTACAGGGCATATTTGGCCTTTCCGTTTGCCAAGCGGATACTTGTTGACTCTGGTATCACAGAGGCATATCCTTGAACTGTCCTGCCGAAATTTTCCTCTGTGCTTTTTCTGACCCGCTCATTCGCACGTCCGACACTTTGCTCTGCATCCACGTCATATTTATCTGCCAAATACCCAGCCAGATAGGCAGTCTTAAAATCTACAGCACCTGAAAAATGAAACGGCTCAATGGACTCCATCAACTCATCCGCCATTTTTGAAGATCCATCCACAGGGACATGTAAAAAGCTGATATTTCCGCCTCTCATGACGGCATAATAGCTGGTCTTTGTATATTGGTACCTACTGTCTGCCCAGGTTCGTACCCGTGTCGCCCGATAACGAATAGATGCGTCTGCGTCAGCATCAAACAGCCAAAATGGCACATAAATCCCCTTCACCTCATCAATATGATTTTGATCTTTAAACACCTTTGGCAATAATTTTTTTCCATTGTAATGCTGATACAGCACTTCTTTTGCTGCCTTTTTATCCAGCTGAAAGGGAATGACATAATCCGGCTTTAGCGCCCCGCGAAATTGCCCCATCATGACAACAGGATTCCCGCAATACGGACATGCAGCTGCTGCTGTATTGTTATCTCCAATAATTTCCCCGCCGCACGATTTACAGACATACGTGCGAAACGCATCTGTTTCACCTTCTTCCCACTTCGAGCTAGCAGAAGTATCCCATTGCAGGTCATCTTTTGGTTCGTTTGCCAGTTCTTTATCATAAGATTCCAATGCATCCATATCAAACTCTGTATCACAATATGGACACTTCATTTTTTGTACCCTGCTGTTAAACTCGATTGCACCGCCGCAGCACGGACATTTATATTCCTGTAATTGCGTCAATTACACTTACTCCTTTCCACAGGCCCTAATTTTCTCCTGCTTTTTTCTTATTTGTTTCTATTTTCTTCTGTTTTTCCTATTTTTCTATTTTTCTCTATTTTCTCCTTTTTTATTTTTCTCTGTTTATTTTATTCTTCTTTTTTCTCTATTTTTCTCTGTTTATTTGTTTTTTTCTCTGTTTCTTCCTTTTTTCTATTTTTCTCTGTTTATTTGTTTTTCTCTGTTTTCTCCTTTTTTCTATTTTTCTCTGTTTATTTGTTTTTTTCTCTGTTTCTTCCTTTTTTCTATTTTTCTCTGTTTATTTGTTTTTTTCTCTGTTTTCTTATTTTTCTCTGTTTCTTCTTGTTTTTTATTTTCTTCTATTGTCTATCATTCTCATCAAAGATATCCCCACATTCCGGGCAGAATTTTGGCGGATGCGCTGGATCCTGCGGCTCAAAACCGCATTTATCGCAGCGGTATAGCGGAGTGCCTGCAGGTTTTTTAGCACCGCAGTTTTGGCAAAACTTGCCTTTATTTAACGTGCCGCAAGTACAAGTCCAGCCATTTTCCGCTGGTCTTTTTGCACCGCACTCTGTGCAGAAATTGCCTGCTGCAGTTGCGCCGCAGGAGCATTTCCAGCTGCCAGAAGCTGCGGACGCTTTTGCTGGTGCTGGTGATGCAGCTTCTGCCTGCTGTTTTCCCATCGTAAACAGGTTTTGCACATTCGTGCCGCCTGCGTTCATAGCCATGCCCATTCCTACAAAACCATTCATAGCGCCTGCAGAATTCGAAGCCGCCGCTTTCATAGCTTCTGCCTGCGCGCCTACAATCGTCGCACCTGCCATATTTGGATTTTGCAGGACAGCTGTACGCTGAAGCTGCTTGAGCATCTCTGCATCTTCCGGCGGCAGAGAGACAGATCCGAGCGCAATACTGACAACCTTAAGCCCACGCAGCTCTCCCCACTTTTTCGAAAGCACTGTATTCATGGCGTCTTCCAATTCCGTA
>CANDJR010000244.1 GCA_947385105.1 uncultured Eubacterium sp. | reverse complement strand
ATTCTTATCAAAGAAGATCAATTCCCATAGACACAGAAATTTTTACACCCTCGTTGTATTAATGGGATATGGTGTTAGCTATGCGCAGGAATTATCAAAAGGTATTCCGCAGCGAATGGCGCTTTTTGGTATTCAAGGCAGAAGTGCTCTCTGCAACAGGATTATTGCGCAAACGGTATTTTTATTATTTGCATTTATCCTCTTTTTTTTCAGTGGATGTATGTTTTATGGGATAGAACAGCCAACTTTGGGAGGGCTTTTGTGTTATATTTTCTGTATGTTGGCATTTAGTATTATTTGCTTTGCGATTGCACATGCGATAGCCAGCTTATTACAACCTATTGCGTTAGTATGATTTTGTATTTTGTATTAATGATTCTCGGAGGTCTGATGGGTATCAGCTATGAGGATTTGCAAAAAGGGGCGCAGCTGGTAGCAAAGATGCTGCCGGTTATGTATATCAATCATGATTTTTATAAAGTTTGGATCGGAGAAGCATATGAATTTATGCCATTGATACAGTCATTTTTGTTTTTTGGCGCAATGGCTGGTATCTTGCTGTTTATCGCATGGAAACGGTCAGCACTTTAAAGTGGCGCTGCTGCCCATCAAGTAGACAATTGAAAGAATAGTTACTGTTCACTCCGTTCTCAGTAACATACAAAAAATTCATTTAAAATTGCCTTTGGCAATGGAATTTTTGCACTCCTGAATCATTTTCTTACGGACTTTGCAGTCAATGCAAAGTCCTGTGTGAACAGTAACAAAGAATATAAATACGTATTTAATAATAGGCAGCATGCTTGCAAATACAGCTTTTGTAGGTAAAATAATGACAGAAAAAAGTACACTTTTCTTCCGCTAAAAAGAGGACAGACACCGCATGCAGCTTCTGCTATCTGCTGGATTTGTTCTTTTGTTAGTTTTTGGTTTCTATCAAAAGTAACTGTCCGTATCATAATAAATTGCTTTACAAAGATAATGTAATTTTTTATCTTTGTTATGCAGCTTTTGCATAATCAATTACAGCTATTTCCTGCATAAGATTTTTAGCCATAGTTACAAGTTTTTCAATTTGTTTGGCAACTTCATTTGTATAATATTTTTCTCCGCATTGTTCACATTCTTCACATGGCACATTTTTGATGATAATAATACAATTTTTGTAATTTACTACATGGGTTGTTAGAGAGTGCCGGGTTTCTTTGCATTTACAAAACATACACATATTTTATTTCTCCTTCCTTGTTTTTAAATCGTTTCCAAATTTATCAGTACTTGGATAGTATGCTGTTATGATAAACAAAGTATTGCCGTCTGAACCGACAACAGTATGAAGTATTTCTTCTTTTAAAGTATATCCAAATATAAGGCAGTTGGGATGAGGAAAATCGGCTGGATAGTCTTCTATTATTTCGCCTGTATTAATACATTTTCTGACATCATCTATAGTTATATCTCTTTCCTGCATACGTTCTAAACAATGCTTCGACCAATTGATTTTAGAATCATTATATAAACTTTGAATAGCTTCTATTTCCACTTTGTCGCCCCCCATAAAGTATTTATAAATATTATATACCAATTGATTATAATTATAAATATCTATAAACATATTTGTAAAAGTACACTTTTCTTCCGCTAAAAAAGAGGACAGACACCGCATGTCCATCCTCTTTCCTTTTCAGAAATCTTTATAAATCCCTGCCGATTTTCATTTAAAATCCATCCAAATCTTAGCCAAAGTATCTCTTTAATAAACCAGCAAATGCTTTGCCATGTCTAGCTTCATCTCTAGCCATTTCATGAACTGTATCATGAATTGCATCCAGATTAGCAGCTTTTGCACGTTTTGCAAGATCTGTCTTACCTGCAGTAGCGCCGTTTTCAGCTTCTACACGCATTTCAAGATTTTTCTTTGTGCTATCTGTAACAACTTCGCCAAGTAATTCAGCAAATTTAGCAGCATGTTCTGCTTCTTCATAAGCAGCTTTTTCCCAATATAAACCAATTTCAGGATAACCTTCTCTGTGGGCAACTCTTGCCATAGCAAGGTACATACCTACTTCTGAACATTCTCCTTCGAAGTTAGCCCTTAAATCTTTAAGAATATCTTCACTTACTCCCTTTGCTACCCCTACTACATGCTCAGCAGCCCATGTGTTTTCACCTGACTGCTCTGTAAACTTGGAAGCTGGTGCTTTACAGATTGGACAAGATTCTGGGGCAGAGTCACCTTCATGAACATAACCACATACAGAACAAACAAATTTCTTCATATTTTGATTTCTCCTTTTTTATAGTAAATTTATTTTGTGTTATCAGTTAAATTTAATAATAGTAATCATTACTGTTTTAATATAACATATAAATATTTTTCTGTCAAGTAGTTTTCAAAATTTCTTTTTTCCAATTTCTTAGTTTTTCTTTCCATATTATAAAATGACTTGTTGCTTAGAGCAAGCCTTACAAGTTCCATAAAAATAGAGGCAATGGCCTTCAATCTGCCCATCAAAATTTTGGGAGGCACGGACATCCATTTCTTCTATATTAGGAAGGGGTAGGTCTATAACATTATGGCATTGTTTACAGTAAAAGTGATGGTGGGGAAGTGTACAGGCATCAAAATGATCAGCTCCATCTCCGCAAGAGAGCTTAAGGATTTCACCTAGTTCTGCTAGAAGAGATAAATTACGATAAACTGTCCCAAGGCTGATATTTGGAAAATCTTTCCTTATATAAGTATATACTATATCAGCAGTAGGATGATCTGACCTAGAAGCTAGAAAAGCTTTAATTGCTTCTCTTTGTCGGCTATATTTCAATGGTTTCATTTATAAAAATCCTTTCTAATAAAAATAATAGTAATTATTATTAATATTATAAAAAATAAAAGATTATTTGTCAAGGATTACCATATATTACCTAAACAACATTATCAATTACTATATTATTTTCTGTAAAATTTTTAATAAGCAGATATAATAGCATGGAATAATGAAAAAAACAGATAAAGAAAAAATGAAAAGATATATAGAAAGGAATGTTTGAACGATTAGATTATATATAAATAAGATCGGAAGAGCGTCGTGTAGGGAAAGAGTGTGACCTGAAGT
>CANDJR010000243.1 GCA_947385105.1 uncultured Eubacterium sp. | reverse complement strand
AAAGAAAGGGGCTAAATTTATGCCTGAAAATCAAGTTTTCGGACAGTCTGGGGGGTATTGCATGTTCGGAACCATTTTTAAAGAATTGGTATGAAGTGGATGATTATGCCTGCAGAGGAAATCTGTATGTGTCAGTATTTGGAGCGGGCACAGCCAATACAGAGTTTGAGTTTTTAACAGGAAATAGTATTGCAAACTGCCCGGCTGGGGTTGTGCCATATCAGTCCTATTCTTTAAAAAATGTCGGCAATCTGGCAGGCAGTCTGGCAGATGCAGGCTATCAAACGATTGCCATGCATCCGGAACAAAAAGGGAACTGGAATCGGATGCGGGTCTATGAAAGTTTCGGATTTCAGGAATTTTTAGGGATTTTGGATTTTAAAGATCCAGACCGTATCAGACACTTTATCAGTGACCAGGAATGTGTAGATCAAGTGATTGCGCTTTATGAAAAAGATCCAGGCAGTCAGCAGTTTATTTTCAATGTCACGATACAAGACCACGGTGGTTACAACATACAGGACATGAAGGGAATGGACCTTATTTCGTTAAATGAAAAGCAGGAGGCTTACGAGGATGTTGAAACATATTTAACGCTGGTTCGGGAAAGTGATAAGGCACTGTTAAATTTAATACAGTATTTTCGTACAGTGGAAGAACCCGTCATCCTTTGCATCTTTGGCGACCACCAGCCAAGGCTTAATACAGCATGGATAGAGCAGGTGATGGGAAAAGCAGAAGGCAGCCTTTCCTTGGAAGAGCTGCAGCGAAAATATACAGTACCATATATGATATGGGCTAATTTTGATACACCTTGTCAGCAGCAGGAATTAGATACCAGCGCGAATTATTTGGGAGCTATGCTTTTGGAAAATGCGGGGATTGAGCAGACAGCATATAACCGCTTTTTATTACAGATGCAAAGCCAGATTCCTGCAATCAATGCATTTGGTTATATGACAAATGACAACAGCTGGCATCCGTTTGACGAAGAAACAGAGGTATCCGAATGGGTGGACGATTATAAAATCCTGCAGTACAACGCCATGTTTGATTCAAAAAGAGATATGGGTAACTATCGGTAGATGACAGATAGACGGTTTAGGGCCGTAAGGAAGGAGGAAATTTACATGTTTCAATTTATGTGTTTGTTTGGGCCTGGTACACTTGCATAGCTGGTAAAAAGTAAATGCTGCCAAGAGGAAAAGGACAGCCAGCTGATTTTTGTACTTGCAGAAATCATTTCCTATTCGCTGATTTGCATGACAGTTATTCTGTGTGTTTTGAAACCGCTTGAGCGGATGCAGCTTATCTTACTGCCAAGCGGGAGGATGGAAGTGCTATATGGTATGTCTGCAATTTTGGCATCAGTATGTTTTTCGATTGTGCTTGGACTGCTCTGTGCCTGGATAGAAAAGCGGAAGTGCAAAAATTCTATTGCCGAAGGCAATTTTAGATGAATTTTTGCATGTTACTGTTCACAACAGGGATTTGCATTGACTGCAAATGCCGTAAGAACGTGTATGTTCAGCCATGCGTGAATGCAGTCCTTTGCCGCAGGCAAACTTCCAATGGACTGCATTCAGTTACTGTGAGCACCAAAGGAGTGAACAGTAACCTGCCTGCAGCTGAAAGATTCAGAATTTTAAAACAAACACTTGTTTTTTGTCAGAATTTGCAGTAAACTGATTTTATGGATACAGTTCTGGGATTTGCCATTTTATAAAAGCGCGCCAGCGCATATATGGCGGCAGGATGGCTCATATACAGCGTATTACATAAAAAATAAAGAAAATGGAGGAATCGGGGATATGATATTTGGAAATGGATGCTGGCTGCAAAAAGAAGGATACGCATGTTTTTCACCACAGCAGGCATATTTTATAAAAAAAGAGCCAAATCAGGTTACCATATGTGCGCCGACAGCTGCGATTGAAAGCCGCGGGGATACGTTAGGCGGCATTAATTTGACGATAGAGATTACTTCGCCGATGCCGGAAGTACTTCGTGTTAGGACAAGCCATCATTTGGGGATAAAAAAACGCGGGCCAAAATTTGCACTGGAAAAGGTGCAGAATGTAGCGCTTGCAGTAGAAGAAGATGAGGCAAAGATTCGTATCTCTTCTGGCAGCTTATCGCTTGTAATTGATAAAAGTAACGCAAATATGTCCTTTGAGCGGGATACAGAAGTGATTACAAAAAGCAGCAGCAAAGATTTGGCATATATGAAAACAGACTGGAAAGGGTATGCCTATGACAAAGGGCCTGCGGACGCTTATATGCGCCAGGAGCTTAGTATGTCAGTTGGAGAGCTTGTCTATGGCCTGGGAGAACGGTTTACATCCTTTGTAAAAAATGGACAGAGCGTGGATATTTGGAATGAAGACGGCGGTACAAGCACCAGCCAGTCTTATAAAAACATTCCATTTTATGTGACAAATAAAGGATATGGCGTATTTGTGAATCATCCAGAGCGTGTTTCGTTTGAGATTGGGACAGAGCATGTTTCCAAAATACAATTTTCCGTTCCAGGGGAAAGTCTGGATTACTTTCTTATCAATGGCCCATCCATGAAAGAAGTGCTGATGCGTTATACAGATTTGACCGGAAAACCGTCGCTGCCTGCACAATGGACATTTGGGCTTTGGCTGTCAACTTCGTTTACGACAAATTACGATGAAGAAACCGTTATGAGCTTTATTGACGGCATGCTGGAACGGGATATTCCGCTGCAAGTATTCCATTTTGACTGCTTTTGGATGAAAGAATTCCATTGGTGTGATTTTACATGGGACAGCCGTGTATTTCCAGATCCTGCAGGGATGCTGCAAAGAATCCATGCCAAAGGATTAAAAGTGTGTGTATGGATTAACCCTTATATTGGGCAGGAATCCAGTATGTTTGCAGAAGGTGTGGAAAACGGTTATTTTGTACACCGATCCAATGGGGATGTATGGCAGTGGGATATGTGGCAGCCAGGTATGGCGCTTGTGGACTTTACAAATCCAAAAGCATGCAGCTGGTATCAAAGCAAGCTAGAAGCATTGCTGGATATGGGTGTAGACTGCTTTAAAACAGACTTTGGCGAACGTATTCCAACAGGTGATATTGTATATGCAGACAAAAGTGATCCGCAGAAAATGCATAATTTTTACACCTATTTATATAACCAATGCGTATTTGAGCTGTTAGAGAATAAGCGCGGCAAAGGAGAGGCAGT
>CANDJR010000242.1 GCA_947385105.1 uncultured Eubacterium sp. | reverse complement strand
CATACGAGATTTCTAACGGTGACTGGAGTTCAGACGTGGTGCTCTTCCGATCTTATATTCAAACAACGATTGGCTGCATTTAAATGCAGCAGTAGAGTATCAGGGAGATTTTATTGCTTCTGGTAATACACAGTCCACGGTTTTAAGACATGATCGAAACGGCAATATTAAGTGGATGCTGTGTGATCCGACAGATTATGGCACATATTGGCAGCAATATATATTAAAGCCTGTAGGAAGTGAATTTGAGTATCCATATAACCAGCATGCGATAGAAGTGCTTACAGATATAGAGAATGATCCGGATACTGTCGATATCTTGCTGTTTGATAATGGAACGAGCAGAAACAAAGCGGGCAAATTCGATGCTGCGGAGCATCCCCTGTATTCGAGGATGGTTCATTATCGAATTAATGAAAAGAACATGACTGTCAGGCAGATTTGGGAGTATGGAAAAGAGCGGCCAGAACTGTTTTCTGTGTGGAGAGGAGATGCGAATCAGCAAGAAAACGGGAATCGGATTGGCGTATTTAATGTCAGGCAGGAAAATGAAATAGACGGAAAAAGTTATATAGAACATTGCGTTGTAGTAGAGGTCGACAGAGAAAAAAATATTGTTTGGGAGTGTTATGGATGCAGTATGACTGGCAGAAACAGCTACCAGAACTATCGGGTTACACGAAAAGCCATTTATGGAAACAATGAAAAAAATATTGACTTAAACCAGGAAGTAAAAATCAGACTGCCAAAGACAGGGAAGGAAGAAGGTTAAATGCATTTAGAAAAACTCATAGATAAAGTTCAAGTAGTATCCTTTGATATCTTTGATACATTGATATGGTGTATTTACAGAAAGCCAACAGATTTATTTCGGCATTTAGAAGAAGCAGAAAAACAGCGAGGATTTGCACATGCAAGAATCGAAGCAGAAAAACAGGCGAGGCTGCATGTATTAAAAGCAGGAAAGCCGGAAGTGACTTTAGATGAAATTTATGAAGCCATTGATCAAAAATATCAAAACCTGAGAGAAAAAGAGATTGCATTAGAGTTATTTGCATGCAGAGAAAATAAACACATACGCCCAGCATACGAATATGCCAGGCAGCATAAGAAAAGAATTATCCTTACTTCAGACATGTATCTGCCGCAAAATGTAATTGAACAGATATTAAAAAATGCAGGATTCGTAGGGTATGAAAAGCTGTTTCTTTCTTCAAAGGAGCAGAAAACAAAAGCAAACGGTACTCTGTATGACGCGCTAATTCAATATACAGGAGTACTGCCGCAGGAGATCCTGCATATCGGCGACCATGCGTACACAGATATACAGATGGCAGAGGAAAAAGGGCTGCTTACTTATCATAACACACAGTCCTTGTATCCAGACAGCCAAATGATGCATTCTGCTTATTTTACGACCTTAAATAAATACACGGATCAAAATGCAGCATTGTCTGTCTTGCAGGGAATCATCCGGGAAAAGGATGAAAACCAGGATCAAGCAAAGCAAGAGGATGACTGGTACCAGTTTGGGTTTAATTATATGGGGATTTTGGCATATGGGTATGTTAAGTGGCTAAAAAAGCAGTTTGACCAGGCAGGAATTAAAAAAGCATACTTTATGTTAAGAGATGGATACATTTTTAAAAAAGTGTTTGAAACATTGTATCCGGATTTTGAGGTGCACGAAGTCTTTGGATCAAGGCGGATGTTTCTGTTTGCGGGAATGCAAAGCTTTGAGGACATACAGATGCATGTCACAGGGATGAATATGCAGGGCCTGAATTATCAGAATTTTTGGGACAGGCTGTACATAGAAGATAAAGAATTAGAGCGCCAGTTTCAGCAGGAATTTCCAAATAGAAATAAAATTATTGTATCCAAACAGGAAATTGACAGGTTGGAGACATTTCTAAAAAAGCATATAGACAAAATCATAGATTATGGGGAGCAGGAAAGAAAAGAAATCCTTTCCTATTTTAAAGAAATTCAGCTGTTTGATGGCAAGGCAGCGATTGTGGACTTGGGATGGAAGTGTTCCATGCTAAAAGGTATCTGCAAGCTATGTGAAATGGAGCATATGTCACACCAACTGTATGGATATTATTTGGGGACGCATGCATGCAGTACACAAGGCATGGATGTATTTACGTATGGGATAGAAAATGGGATGCCATTGAAAGGATATCCTATTGGGGACGTCTTAAAAAATTCCTATGCTGTCAGCGTTTTAGAGCTTGCTTTCAGCGCGCCGCATCCAAGCATATTAAAAGTAAAAAATAGCGGGCAGGGATATGAGCCTGTGTACCAGAAGGCGGTCAAAGAAGAAACGCAGAGGATGGAGGTAAGCAGCCGGATTTTAGCAGGAGTAATGGACTTTGTTGTACGTTTCGAAGAAATAAACCAAAAATATCCGTTAAAAATCAGTTTAAATACAGCGTTATCTCCAATCGAATACATTGCAAATCATATTTCACAGTATGACAAGCGCAAACTATTCCAAATTAGCCGTTTTATTGGCCCAGGGGCAGATCAGACACATTTTCCGATTTCACCGAATGGGATGGTGACTGTCGGAGTTATTAATCCATGGCCAGGTGACATATCAGCTGAATTAGAGGTTGTAGAAAGAATCAAACAGGCAGCCAGAGATATCCGCATCGGTTTTGTGGTGCTGGATGATTTTGGATGTGTCTTAGATGAGCAGCAAAAAAGAACGAATCGGTATATTAAGCCTTCAGAAGTTGATTTTGTCATTTCTACCCATTATGAAACACATAAAACAGTAGATGCTTTTTATTATCATACGTTATGGAATCCGCCGGAAATACCGCTGAACCTTGATTATTATTATGAACGGGTGACAGACAATTACATCATGAACGATGATTACCTTATCTACGATTCAGGAGGTATGACGAATCATTTAAAATCTATGCTGTATCGAAAGCCAAGAAACTTAAATGACGCGTCTATGCTGACAGCATCCTGCCCAGAGAGTTATATCTTAAAACCGAATCTGAACCATCCGTTGATGTTTTACTGCGGGATGAACTGGGAAAAGGTTGTCCACCATACAGATAGGCATGAAGGGTTGTTTCAATTGCTGGATGCCACAAAAAAAGTAAGATTTTACGGCCCAAAAGAAGTAAAAGCATGGGGCGGGCTGCGGCCATGGGAAGGATATCAATGCTATCAAGGAGAAATTCCTTTTGATGGGACA
>CANDJR010000241.1 GCA_947385105.1 uncultured Eubacterium sp. | reverse complement strand
TTTTCTGTTTCGTTGCTTTCTGGTAAGGTTGGTCTTTGTGTCTGGGTTGCTTTCTGCGCCTGTGATGACTGCTTGCTGTTCCCACCGGACGAACACGCCACAAGAGAAAACATGAGACAAGTCACAAGAAAAATAGTTGCTCCTTTTTTCATGATGATAGGTTTCCTTTCGCTAGTAGATTCATCAAAAAGCTTAGCTTTTTAACTCCATCACATTATACTCCCAATAGACTGGATTTTCAATATTGTTTGCGCATCACATATTATTAGTGACAATAATCTATCCATGTAGAATAGAAAACGCTTTAACGATTTTGTGT
This sequence comes from uncultured Eubacterium sp., assembly GCA_947385105.1. GTDB lineage: Bacteria > Bacillota > Clostridia > Lachnospirales > Lachnospiraceae > Eubacterium_J. Next base: position 2,939 of record CANDJR010000241.1, on the reverse strand, counting down.
CCTCGTCAGAGCGATTCTATCATATTTACCTTGCTCGGAATAGCGTGGGTGGCTGTCTGTATCAGTTCTCTTTACTATGCTGCTTTACCATACATGCGCATTCACCAAGGGTTTTCACCCTCTCATATCTCCTTCATCCCCAATGTATGAGCCAATGTTTGTACCATATCACGAAAGAGCCCATCCTTTTTTACTCACTTTACACTTAATGGGCAAGGCTATGTTTGTTCCCCGTTTTACTCTTACATTTTGCTGTAATGCCTAAGACACGGACTTAATCAAATAATGTTGTCCATTGATCTGCATCATTTGCTTCAAAACACATTGCTATCTGCTCTGCTGTATTTTTTTCCTCTGCAAGTTCCGGCAATTCCTCCATTGCAAAATATCTGCTGTCTGTTGTTTCTATATTTTCCTCAAACATTCCGCCTATTACAGAACACAAGACAAATATCTTACATATTTTATAAGCATATATTGGCAAATTATGCTTTTCCCGATCCTGAACTGCAATAATCAGATCAGCAGATACATCTAAGCCTGCTTCTTCTTTTACCTCTTTCACGGTATTTTCTTTTACAGATAAATTCACATCCACCCATCCGCCTGGCAATGACCAGGTTCCATTGTTTTCTTTTACAAGCAATATTTTGTTGTCTTTAAAAATTGCAGCTCTTGTGTCTAATTTAGGTGTTTGATATCCTATTTCACTGCAAAAAATATTTTTTACTTTTGCAAGCGGTATTTCTGATTGATTGCTAATCATCTCAGCAGAAATCTCCCTGATTCTTTCATAGCGTTCCATATCAAACGCATCTTTTCCATAAAACAAACCAGCCTGTGCAATACTTTGTAATTCAACGGCCCATTGCAGCCACTTTTCCTTCGTATTCATGCAAAAAACTCCTATCATCTTTGTTGTATCCAACTTTTCCCAATTTCAACAATGTCCTCCGCATCAGCAGACAATCCCGGTTATACGATCGTCTGAAACATTCCATGCCTGTTACAATAGGCATAAATGAAACCATGCCCTTTCTTTCGAAACCGCACTGATATTCCCTGCTCTGGATACAGCTTCACCAAGTCCACTGTCTCAATACAAATGTGGTGGCAGCCGTCTTCCTCTTTTTCAGCCTCTGCCTGCGGCAAATCAATACCGCAGCAAGAAAATACCCCCTGCCCCACAGACGTAATGATATTTCCACAAACCGGACAAACATAAAAACACATCTTGCGCATATTTGCCGACGGATTTCCATTCTCACGCAAGTCTCCTGTCAGCAATTGTGCAACAGAAACTCCCAATGCCCCAGCCAATTCCTCTATGATCCCGATATCCGGAAGACCTTTTTTTGTCTCCCACTTAGACACTGTCTTATCACTCACGCTAATCTTTTCTGCAAGTTCCTTTTGTGTCATCTTCTTTCTTTCCCTTAACTCCTTAATTGTCTTTCCTGTTACATAACCCATTTTTGGCACCTCTCTTTTTTTTAAGAAGCAGATTTCATCATCTTACCTCTGCTTTTTTGTATATACAGATTCTATTACAATTCTTTCATACACTCAACCTACGAATCGTAGAGTCTGTATGCTTGATAAAGCATACATGCCAAGCAGCTGATTTCTAGTGTTTTCCCGGCCGCTGAGGGTAATAGTTAACGAAATCATAAATATATTTTTGTCAATAATGTCTCTGTTATTTCCCTGCATGATACGTTATACTGAAATAAATAGCTGTAAATAAGTTTCTCTTTTTAAAGGAGGTTTAATATGAAACAATTCAAACGGAGTTTGCTTGCCGTTACGCTGGCTGGCGCAGTTGCTTTGACGCCTGTAGCAATGGCAGCAGCGCCTGCAATGACGGTTTATGCTCATGGGCAGCATCATAACAACACCAGTACACATTACTATTATTGTAATGGCCATGCTGCCCATACACATTCAAATGGTGTTTGTCCTTACGGAACTTCTGGTACCTCTGGCACAGACTATTATCACTGTAACGGCCATGCTGCCCACGAGCATTATCATGATGCCTGTCCTTATGGAAATGCAAGTACAAGCACTGTGAAAAAAGTGCAGCGAAAATTAAACAGCTGCGGTTATTCCTGTGGTACAGCAGATGGTATCATTGGCTTAAAAACCTATAAAGCAATCCGTAAATTCCAAAAAGATAATGACTTAAAGGTAACTGGTGTACTCAAAAAGAAAACGTTAAAAGCATTGGGTCTTGCATAGGCGCATAAGAAAGATTACATCTTTCTTGTTTTATATGTAAAAACGTGCATGCCACAGCAAATAGTTTATGACATGCACGTTTTTATATTTTCATCTATTTTGGAGAATCAAGGCAGCAAGATACTTTTTTAAAGGCCCATTTTTAAGTAGCTAACGTGTTATACTTTTTGTAAATCGGACGGCTTGTGTGTCTGCCACCCTTTTCGATCTCTTTTGACTACTCTTACTCTTTTGCAAGCGCGATTTTGTCAAGCATTTCGAGGATTTCTTCTTTCTTGTATTCCTCCTTCTCTCCGCTGGCAAATGCAAGCCGGATTTCATAAATTGTTGAGTTCTGTACGATTTTGATTTCTTTCTCGTTCATGACTTCCATCTGTTCTCCTTCTCCACATATTTCAAAATATTCCCAGGTTGCATATCTAAGAGCATACATATATTGTCAAGTGCTTTTGCTCCAACTGGTTTTCCCTCTCTAATATATTATATCGTGCTTTCGTTTAGTAATTTCTCTTTTCGCAACCTTGTCGTATTATATCCAGCTTCTTTCAAAGTTTCCAATACATCAATTTTGTATGCAAGCATTTTTCCACCTCCATTTTACATGTTATTTCATTCAATGTCAAATACATCATGATGTTCCGTGTGGTTACTGTTCACACAGGACTTTGCATTTACTGCAAAGTCCGTAAGAAAATGAT
>CANDJR010000240.1 GCA_947385105.1 uncultured Eubacterium sp. | reverse complement strand
AACATTTTGTAGCAAAAAGTTGTGAGAAAAGCATATCATGCATTTTATTTTTTTATCTTAAGAGTTGCAAAATACAAAAAAGTGTTCTAGAATACTTGTATATAACATTTTGTAGCAAAATGTTATCTGCTATGAAGCATCAGATAGTACCTAATTGGATATTGTTTTGATGCTGACAGCTCTCTTTTTCTGACATTTTTAAGTATCCTTTTACGTGTCATACCTTACATTCATACTAAGTTTCTGAAATCTTTTGAAAGAAACTAGTTGTATCCAAGAGCGTATTAACCGGAGGCAGACACGTATGTTCCTTACAGACATAAAAGGTCGTATTGTCATTAAGCAGTGGATATTCTTTGCTTTTTGAAACAATTGTAGCGTTAGCTAACAACGGCATCTGCCTGCTTACTTTCTCTAAATCGGAACGATGCTTTAACACTATCTTTATTTGTGTAGGCGGATAATCAAAGAGCATTTTAGAAAGCAAAAACATCGTATGTCCTGTTATTCCATCTTGTACCTGTGCTGCCAGATAATGCATTTGCTTCTCTGCAAGTTCTTTGTAATCCTCCTGTCCAGTTACCTGGTACAACCTTACAAAATTATATGCCATCATTGCGTTTCCGCTTGGTACCGCTCCGTCATAAGTCTCTTTTGGATTAACAAAAAGCTCTGTTTGATTCTTATTGGAAAGGTAAAATCCCCCGTTTTGGCTGTCTGCAAACCGCTCTACCGCCTCCATGCAAACCTGTTCTGCTTTTTTCAAATAATCCGTCTGCAAGGTTGTATGATATAGTTCTGTACAAGCAGCAATATAGTATGCATAATCATCTAAAAAGCTACTTTTTGTTCTCTTTTTACCACGCCAGCTTGTATAAAGACATACGCCCTCACATAAATTTTGTTCAAGAAATCTATGTGCTTGGACTGCTGCCTGCAAATACTGTTCGTCTTTGGAAACTCTGTAAAGAATACTAAGCGCTGCAATCATCATAGAATTCCAAGAAATGAGAATTTTATCGTCAAGATGCAGTGGAAAACGTTTTTTCCGGTAATTGTACAGCATTTGGATCTCATTTTCAAAATCAGAATCTATTATACTGCTTGATAAAAGGTTTGGAATATTGGTACCCTCAAAATTGCCACTCGATGTAATATCAAAGAAACTACAAAACGCTTTTCCTTTTTCCTTGCCCAAAACATGCTGCACCTCAGCAAATGTAAATGTATAATATTTTCCTTCCATGCCCTCACTGTCAGCGTCTTGCGCGCTATAGAACCCACCATCCAAGGAGGTCATTTCACGAAGCACATATTTTGCTGTTTTTTCAGCTGTATCCAAGTAGAACGGATGCTTTGTAATCTGATAAACAGATGCATAAACGATGATTAAAAGCGCATTATCGTACAGCATTTTTTCAAAGTGGGGCACAAGAAAATACTTATCTGTAGAATATCTGGAAAATCCATAGCCAATCTGATCGAAGATACCTCCCATACGCATTTGTGTCAGTGTCTTTTCAACCATATTTAACAGCTCTGGTTGCTGATGCTGCACTGCATACAGCGTTAAAAACAATAAATTATGCGGCATTGGAAATTTCGGAGCAGTTCCAAAACCTCCATATGTGCTGTCAAAGCTATTAGAAATTAGCTGCACCGCTCGTTTACAAAGATCTAGATCATACAAATCGCTGTTGTTGGATTTTGATTGCTTTTGATTTACTCGCATCAGATGTGTGATTACCTGCTCCGATGTGTCCAAAAGCTTTTCCCGATGGCTGTCCCACTGTTTTGCTACTGTATTTAGTAAATCGGCAAACCCTGGCATACCATACTGTGTCTGGATTGGAAAATAAGTGCCTGCTAAAAATGGTTTTTTATTCCATGTCATAAAGATACTCATAGGCCATCCGCCGCTGCCAGTAAATGCCTGGCAAACTGACAGATACACACTGTCGATATCAGGCCGTTCTTCTCTGTCAACTTTAATAGAAACAAAGTACTTGTTAAGAATCTCAGCTGTCGTCTTATTTTCAAAACTCTCATGTGCCATAACATGACACCAATGACATGTACTATAGCCAATACTTAAAAAAATCGGCTTGTCCAGATCCCTTGCTTTTTCAAATGCTTCATCACACCAAGGATACCAGTCCACAGGGTTTTCTGCATGCTGAAGCAAGTAAGGGCTTGTTTCATTTTTTAAACGATTGCTCATTTCGTTCTCCTTTCTAAACCAAATGCATACCTATATTTTCTTGCATGATAACTATAAACTATTATGTATATGTAAGTTTATTTTATACGTTCTGACTATAAATAAGGGATGCATTCACGTTTGGCTGAATATACGCGTTTTTACGGATTTTGGAGTAAATGCAAAACCCTGGTGTGAACAGTAACGCTATTGAACTTAAAAGAACATTTTTTCTTTTTATACTGCTTTTCTATTCATAAAATCTATGCTATACTATAAAAAAGGGGGTTCAAAGATGGAAAATACCCAGATACAATGGCATCCTGCATTTGTTGCTGCTATGAATCTAGAACTGTCTGAAAATCGGGACAGTTTAAGATTTGACAGAGAATATAACTTGAATGTAAAGCCATTAGAAGTTGACCTTCTAATTACAAAAAAAATACCCAATCTATCTATTGCCAACGAAATCGGACAGTTATTCCGCGGGCATAATATATTTGAATACAAAGATCCTGCAGACAGTCTGAATATTGATACTTTTTTCAAAGTACAAGGGTATGCGTGTCTCTATAAATCATACGGTGAAACCGCAGACGCTATCAAAGAGGACGACATTACTATCTCACTACTGCGGGATACACGGCCAGCCGGCCTGTTATCGTATTTTACAGAGCATCATGCGTATCACGTATCAACCCCTTATCCTGGAATATACTATATAACCGGAAAGCTCCCATTTCCTGCACAAATAATTGTCACAAAAGAGTTAAATCCCAAATTGCACGTATGGCTGCGGGCATTATCAAGAAAAGTGGAGAAGCAAGATTTACAGGATCTTTTAGATCGCATCTGGCAGCTAAAAGGAAAAATGGATCGTGAATTCGCAAATGCAATACTGGAGGTCACTTTTCGGGCAAATGTCAAAATAATGGAATCAATAATAGGAGATGATCGTATGAGTGAAGAATTTCTGGAACTTATCAAACCAATCATAGAACCTAAAATACTTTTATTGCAGCAGGAAGCATTAGATAAGGGCCTAAAGCAAGGCATCCAGCAAGGTATCGAACAAGGTATTCAACAAGGCATTGAACAAGGCATTGAACAAGGCA
>CANDJR010000239.1 GCA_947385105.1 uncultured Eubacterium sp. | reverse complement strand
ACCCACACTTCAGGTCACACTCTTTCCCTACACGACGCTCTTCCGATCTACAAACGTCTTTCATAAAAATAACAGAGGGTGCTTTAACGAAGAAGCAATTAAACTGATTGAACAAGGGATTAACCCGATCCGTTTTGATGGGCTGAAAACTTCGGTAACGAGCGAAGAGTCCAAGGAAATTAACTTTGTGAAAAAACCAATTGTCATTATCTCTGCATCCGGCATGTGTGAAGCAGGGCGTATCAGACACCATTTAAAGCACAATTTATGGCGGAGTGATTCTACTGTTATTTTTGTTGGCTATCAGGTCCCAGGGACGTTAGGTTTTTCCTTGCTCAATGGTGCAAAACAAGTAAAGCTGTTTGGCGAGACAGTAGAAGTGAATGCAAAGATTTTAAATTTACCAGGCATCAGCGGTCATGCAGATATGCCGCATCTGTTAAAATGGGCAGGCGAATTTTCAAAACAGCCGCCGCAGAAGTTTTTTGTTGTCCACGGCGAGGATACTGTTACCGATGCATTTGCCGCGCACCTGCATAAGGAATATGGGTACGATGCGGTAGCTCCATACAGCGGAGATGTTTTTGACCTTATGACAGGGGAGCAAGTCAAAAAGGGGCTGCGCCAGCGTATCGAGACACATAAAAAAGCATCCAAAGCATCTACCAATGTATTTGCCAGACTGGTGGCTGCAGGCGAGCGCCTGTTGCATGTGATTCATAAAGCAGAAGGGCTGCCAAATAAAGAGCTTGGGAAGTTTGCAGATCAAATTAATGCTTTGTGTGATAAATGGGGCAGATAATCTGTGACGCAAACGCTTAAGTACCCAGCCTGTGCCAGAAAACATTTCAGGCGCGTGAACCGGGAAATGGGATGTTTCTGGCGCTGGCAGGGGTGTACCTTTATCGCGTGTGTTTGAGAAACGTTCCTAAAAAGGGCATACTTCCAGCAATGATTCGCATCAAGTATGCCCTAGGTAAGGGACAAGTAATTTTGCATACTTTTTAATGCTGATTTTTCCAGACGGGATACTTGTGCCTGCGAAATATGGATTTCCTCTGCTACTTCCATTTGCGTTTTTCCTTCAAAAAAACGAAGCTTAATAATATGGTTTTCACGGTCATTTAACCGTTTCATGGCATCAGACAGTGAGAGGGATTCGATCCATTTGGATTCTTTGTTTTTTTTATCTGAAATCTGATCCATCACATAGAGGGTGTCGCCGCCGTCTGTATAGACTGGTTCATACAAGCTTACAGGTGTTTGGATGGCATCCAGGGCAAAAATAATTTCTGCTTTGGTAAGCCCGGCTTCTTTGGCAATATCTTCTAAGGTAGGCTCTTGGTTCGTAGTTTTTGTAAGGATTTCTTTTGCATGAATGGCTTTATAGGCATTATCGCGTAACGATCGGGAGACACGGATACTGTTATTATCGCGCAGGTAGCGGCGAACTTCTCCTATGATCATAGGCACGGCATAAGTGGAAAATTTAACGCCCATATCAGGGTCAAAATTATCGATGGATTTTATCAGTCCAATACAGCCGATTTGAAACAAGTCGTCTACATTTTCGTGATGGTTGGAAAAACGTTTAATGACGCTTAATACCAGACGCAGATTGCCGTTAATGTACTGTTCTCTGGCGTCCTGGTCGCCGGCCCTAATCCGTCGAAACAATTCTTCTTTTTCTGATTCTTTTAATACGGGCAGCTTTGAAGTATTGACACCACAGATTTCAACTTTATAGACAGCCATAGTTAACCTCCAAAATTTCGTAACTATGAAAAGTTTCAGTAGTTACAGTTTTTGCAGCAGCCTGGATTGCAAGAAACTGCTGCAGGATGAAAGAGCCGCTTGCTCTTTCCTAATAGAAGAATGCGCGAAAACGGAAAAAATATACACCAAAGAAATAAAAGATTTAAGTGAAAGATTCATATAAAAGGTTCAAATAAAAGATTTACGTAAAAGATGAAAGGCGAAAGATTTTCCCGCAAGCCGGCAGGTATTGCAAATCAAATGAAATCTTTTCCGCTCCAGATAAGAACGTACAAGGAGGAAATGTAACATGGAAGATGTATCGTTAACTTATACCGGGATTATGAAAAAGGGAGGCGAAAAAATTGTCCGTGTGCGGTTTACACGCAACGGCGAAAAGGACTTTGCAGAAGGAATTGTTCCGGACGGGAAAATCGAATCATCCAGTGGGTTTAGTGAAAAGGAGCTTGCATCTTTAAGCTTTTACCTGAAGGCAAATAAAGATGAAATATATAAAAAGGCAAAAGAAATTTCCGGGTTTCGCGGGTTTTTCCGCTGATCGGTGTTTGCTATGTTAAAAGAATCTTAATAATTTTACTGGTTGGAACTTCATAAAGATTCCGTTACAATGTAGATATGATTAATCATACTGCAGGTGACGGAATTTTTTTTGGCAACTGCTGACTTATGGGGAGGAAATTATGTACAATATTCTAGTTTGTGATGATGAAAAAGATATCGTATCTGCACTTCGTATTTATTTAGAAAGTAAAGGATGTACCGTTTTTGCTGCTTATCATGGGCTTGAAGCGCTGGAAATCATCAATAGGGAAGATATCCATCTTGTGTTAATGGACATTATGATGCCCAAGATGGATGGAATAGAGGCAATGGTAAAAATCCGGGAGCGCAGCAATGTGCCTGTCATTCTTTTGACTGCAAAAGGCGAGGATATGGATAAAGTGCTGGGGCTGACAGTTGGGGCGGACGACTATGTGACAAAGCCGTTTAACCCTGTTGAACTGCAGGCCAGGGTGAAATCCCAGCTAAGACGCTATATGCAGTTAGGAGGCGGCAAACAGCGAAACGGCAAGCTTTGTATCGGTGGGATCGAAATGAATGATGCAGCAAAAGAAGTGACACTGGATGGAGAAATCGTAGCGCTTACACGTACGGAATATGATATCTTGAAATTATTGATGGAGCATCCAGGGCAGGTATTTTCGCCAAATGAAATCTATCGTGAGGTGTGGAAGGATGTCTCCTTTGGAACTGAGAATACGGTAGCAGTGCATATCCGCCATCTCCGTGAAAAAATAGAAATTGACCCGGCACAGCCGCGCTATTTAAAAGTGGTTTGGGGCCGCGGCTATAAAATGGAAGGAGCATGATTATGAATCGGTTAAAAGCAAGTACAGCGGTAAAAATATTGGCAGCTCTTTTGACGACGTTTAGCCTGGCGGCAGTGAGCCTTTGCCTAATAGGGGTATTTGGGCTGGATGCCGGCGGATATTACCGGATTGCGAAGAAAGATATTTTAAAGGAAAGATATGAAAGCGTATGCGAAAAATATTCGATTGTAGCTCTTGCAGACTATGAG
>CANDJR010000238.1 GCA_947385105.1 uncultured Eubacterium sp. | reverse complement strand
GTGTCATGCTGTCTTTACACATAACTCTAATTATAGAGGATCTGGATCAAAGTGTAAAGGATTTGTTACGATATTAAAGTTTCTAAAACACTTTGCGTTACTGTACAGATGGCTATGAATAGGCAGGGATTTTTACTTGAAGAAAACTACTTGACAATAACTAGATACAGGTATATGATATACATATGAACAATTGCTCATATGTACAAGAGTAAGATTTAAACATCCTACACATACTAGGAAAATCTACGTATACCTGGTAGAAAAGAGAGGTGAAAGCTACCGAAGATAAATTGTAAAATAAAAAATATAAAATGAAAAATACAAAATAAAATATTGATAAAATATTTTAGAGTCTACAGGAGGGGCAAGTTCATGAAGGAACAGACACAAACAGAGCAGCTTCAGACGCAAAAAGAATCTATACAAAAGAAGGGGGGACACACACACAGGCAAATGCACGCGCAAGGGTGCGAGACAGAAGTGGAATGCTGTGACACAACAGAAATACATGAAGATCTGCTTGAAATGGTAACGCGGCAAATGCCAGCAGAAGAAGAATTGTATGATTTAGCAGAACTGTTTAAAGTGTTTGGTGATTCTACCAGAATCCGTATCCTATTCGTCTTATTTGAGGCAGAAGTATGTGTTTGTGACTTGGCAGAAGCATTGCATATGACACAGTCAGCCATTTCCCATCAGCTAAAGATCCTAAAAAATTCCAAGCTGGTCAAAAGCAGGAGAGAAGGTAAATCTGTATTTTATTCTCTGGCAGATGCTCACGTAAGGACGATGATAGCTCAGGGAAGGGAACATATTGAAGAATAAAAACAGGTAACAGCAATATAAAAAGGTTGAAAATAAAATACGTTTCAATAAATAGACAAAGACAAAGCGCAAAGAATCAGACAAAAACAAATTGAATAGTAAAGAAAACAAAAACAAAGAAAACAAAGAAAACAAAGAAAAGAAAGGATCAAAAAAATGAAAAAGAAATATAAATTACAGGACTTAGATTGTGCAAATTGTGCTGCAAAGATGGAAGAAGCGATTAAAAAGATACCAGGGGTCAAAGACGCTACCATCAGTTTTATGACACAGAAACTGACAATAGAGGCGGACGACGCGCAGTTTGACAGCATTATGCAAAAGGCAGCAGCTGCATGTGCAAAGGTAGAACCAGACTGCAAAATTTTAATGTAAGAGAATGCAAAACTAAGAGGAGATCAAAGTGATGACAAAAAGGCAGCGAATCATGCTGATACGGATTATAATAGCTTTTGTACTATTTGCAGGACTGCTTGTTTGCAGGCAGGTAGGTATTTTAGAAAGGATCACGAGTCCGTGGGTGCTGTTTGCAATGTATCTTGTTGTATACCTGGTGATAGGATATGACATTGTGTATAAAGCTTTACGCAATATAAGCCGTGGACAGGTATTTGATGAAAATTTCTTAATGACGCTTGCAACGTTTGGCGCTTTTGGAATACAGGAATATGCAGAGGCAGTTGCAGTCATGCTGTTTTATCAGGTTGGTGAGCTTTTTCAAAGCTATGCGGTTGGAAAATCCCGTCAGTCCATTACTGCAATGATGGACATTTGTCCAGAATATGCAAACATCGAAGAAGACGGCAAGCTGATCCAAGTAGATCCGGACGATGTGGAGATAGGCAGTCTGATTGTCATAAAACCGGGAGAAAGGATTCCTCTCGATGGCATCGTAGTAGATGGGGAATCATTCATTGATACAGCAGCGCTGACTGGGGAGTCTGTACCACGCAGGGCCACAGCAGGCGATGAAGTTATCAGTGGTTGCGTGAATGGCAGCGGCACGTTAAGCGTACGCGTGACAAAAGAATTTGACGATTCCACTGTGGCAAAGATTTTAGAATTAGTGGAAAACGCTTCCAGTAAAAAGGCCAGAGTGGAAAACTTTATTACCCGTTTTGCAAAGTATTATACACCGATTGTTACGATTAGTGCAGTTATTTTAGCAATATTGCCGCCGCTTATTCTGGGTGGAGAATGGGGCAGCTGGCTGCAGCGTGCATGTATTTTTTTAGTAATCTCTTGCCCGTGTGCGCTTGTAATCTCTGTACCGCTTGGCTTTTTTGGCGGAATTGGAGCAGCATCCCATATTGGTGTGCTTGTAAAAGGCAGCAACTATTTGGAAACGGTTGCTGAAATGACGACCATTGTGTTTGATAAAACAGGGACTTTGACAAATGGAGAGTTTCGTGTAACACAAGTGCATCCCGCAGAACAAACAGGCGGGAAAGCTGCGCAGGAAAGGCTGCTGGAGGTAGCAGCACTTGCAGAGGCGTATTCCAACCATCCAATAGCAGCTTCTTTAAAAGAAGCTTATGGAAAGCCATTAGATCTAGCTCGTGCGAAAGAAGCAGAAGAAATTGCCGGGCATGGGCTCTGTATCCAGGTAGACGGGAATGAAGTATACGTTGGAAATGAAAAGTTAATGGAAAAATACAACATTGCGTATCAAGCTTGCCAAAGTGCAGGAACAATTGTGTATGTCGCTTGCAGCGGCAAATTCCTTGGTGCAATTGTGATTTCCGATACAGTAAAAGAAGGCGCACAAAAAGCGTTGGCAAGTATGAAGCAAGTCGGCGTACAAAAAGCGGTCATGTTAACAGGCGACCGTAAGGAGGCTGCTTTGGAAGTTGCAAAAATGCTTGGTATCGATGAAGTATATGCAGAATTACTGCCGGCAGATAAGGTAAACTGTGTCGAAGAACTGTTAAAGAGCCGGAACGAAAAAGAACGGCTTGCGTTTGTAGGGGATGGAATTAACGACGCACCTGTCTTAATGCGGGCGGATGTAGGCATTGCCATGGGCAGTATGGGGTCAGATGCAGCGATAGAGGCTGCGGATATTGTATTGATGGACGATGATATTCGTAAAATAGCAGCAATTGTACGAATATCCCGCAAAACGCTGCGCATTGTAAAGCAAAATATTGTATTTGCCCTGTCCGTTAAGGCGTTTGTGCTGCTGTTAGGCGCATTTGGTGCAGCAAATATGTGGGAGGCAGTATTTGCAGATGTAGGTGTATCTGTGCTGGCAATCCTCAATGCAATGCGCACGTTAAAAGCAGAAGCATCCGCATGAAAATTTGAAATCTGGATACGCTAATCCTGACTGCTTTTGATAAGGAGGCGTAAGAAATTTTTCAAAGAATCAAACAAATGGATGCTTACACACAAAAACGGAAGAAATTGCAGCATCAACAAAAAATACAGAAGTTGCAAAAACTGCAAATACTGCAAATAGAAACACAGCTTGCCATCCACGGAGCACCTGTTCTTTCAGGATTAAAGGTGTCAAACCTTATTATGATCCCGAACCAGTGGAAG
>CANDJR010000237.1 GCA_947385105.1 uncultured Eubacterium sp. | reverse complement strand
TTACGAGGTCGATGAAGCAGGAAGCCCATTGGCTTTAGACAATGGGTAGTTCACGATGGGCTGAGCCAGAAAGAACGCTTAATTAAACTCAATAAAATTACAATACATCAGATGTCCATTTTGGAAGAACAGACTACAAAGATTTTAAAGTGATTTAATTCCCCCGAATTCGGGGGAATTAAAATTTTTCTTACCACTGCCCATATGTTTTGTGTTATAATGTGTTATGTGATTTTGCTGCCCTCATTTTTTCCCTTATTAGGCTTCATAATGCCCTATAGGAAGATATAACACAGAGAAAGTTAAAAATAGAGGTAATATTCTTGAAATGCGCAATGATTGGAGGATTTGTTTTACTGATTGAAAACATCTGGACGCTTGCAGTTATGATATCTGCAAAATAATTATATTATAAATGCGTGGTCAACTCCTTACGGAAAACTCTTAACACAAATAGCGGAATCAGACCTTACGCTTTAGTTTGGTATTTCTATCGTATTGGTAGTTTTGGGAATTGTTATAATGATAATTGAGTATTTTAAGAAAGATCGCTAATTTCAAGTTTAAATGGGAGTATCTTCAAATGAAAAAGTATGAATATAAAGTTATCCGGGTTCTGCTTATAACTGTGTTTTGCACCTGTTTGCTTTTAGCTTGTTCTTCAAAACCGGCAGAGGAGTCGCTTGTCGTATACTCTTTCAGCGGAGAAAATGAAATATTTTCAATCTCAAATGGCGTTATTGTTTTGAAAGAAGGGGAAGAAATATTTTATGGTGGAAATTTGGATGGAAAATTATCAGATATTGTTGCTTATTCCATGACTTACTACATCCAATCAGATAGTGATGACATAATTTTGCTTTCTAACAGCGTGACCGATATGACAGGTGGTACGATAGGCATTGCGGATGAAACAGGGAAAATATCTGGGGATATCCTCAAAAAAGCAGAAGAAGATGATTTGCAGAACAATCTTTACTTTGAGCTAAAAACCACAAATTTAGACGGTGAAGAAAACACATACCAGTTACAATTAGCAGTAACGGAAGTCACAAAAACAAAAGACAATTAATTCCTGTTTATTGGGCAGATATAGATAGTGCTTCTTTATGTCACATGGGCATGAAGAATTGGAAATTAAATGGCAATCCTCTCCCCTGGTCTGAACAGTAACATTTTGGTTACTGAGAACGGAGTGAACAGTCACACATTTTATTACGGTACCTTTATCCAATTTATTATCATCTTTTATTCAGAGCTATATTGTGCTAAAATATAGCTGTTTCTAAACAAATATTTCTTATTATTATAGCATCTTCTTCCTCGCACTGCATCATTTTTTTCAGTTGCATTAATTTTGTGCAGAATAATGGACAGCCTGCTTGTCGTTGGTATATAGCGTAAAGATTTTCCGCCTCAGTTACTTGCAAGGTAATTACTTGAAAAGTAGCAGGGGTGTTTTTCTATATACCAGCTCACCTTGTTAAACAGTTGTTATAAAAACGAAATGTGAATAAAAAGTTCACGATTTGATACATTTTTAATCACAAAAGGAACACAATTTCAAGGTAAACTGCTATTTGTAAACAACAAGTGACCACATAAAACAAAGTCATGAGAAAACAATAAAAAATCATAATAAAGCTAGTTAAAGGAAGTCATGATAAAGCAAGCAAAAAAAAGAAATCATGACAAGGCAAGTAAAAAAAGCAAAGCCATGACAAAACAAGTAAAAAAAGAAAATCATGACAAAACAAGTAAAAAAGAAAATCATGATAAAACAAGTTAAATAGAAGCCATGATAACACATACGAAAAAAGGAAAATCATGCTTAAGCACTTAAGCAAGTTAAGAAATAAAAATCATGCTTAAGCAAGCTAAGAAAAGAAAGTCATGAAAAAACAAACCATAAAAAAGAAGTCATGATAAGGCAAACCAAACAAGAAGTTACGATGAAGTAAAGCCGTAAAAAAGTTGTTATAAGAAAGCAATGATGATAATAAGAAGCCATAATAACGTAAACAAATGCAAAGAAGCAGGAAAGGAGTTCCTTATGATGGAAAATAATAATCAAACAAACAATACAAATTATCCTAACAATAGTTCCAATAAAAATCAGACAAATCAAACAATGAATCAAAATACAAGCAGTCAAAATGCAGATCAGCAGACAAACGCAGGCAGCTGGAATACGAATGAGCAGGAAGGCAGCTCTAGCTATGGCTATAGCTATATTAACCAGGAACAGAAAAATCCAAATACGATTTGGCGCGCAGAAGAAAATACTGCATCTTATACAGAAAATACAGACTATCAAAAAGCGCAAAATCAAAACAGCACTTATAGCACTTACACAAATAGCAGCAATGCGCAAAATAACAGTTATGCAGGCGGGCAAAATTATCAGTATACCAATGGCCAAAACAGCAGCTATACGAATGGGCAGGCAGGCGGCTATCATACACAAAATAATCAATATAGCTATAACGCCCAGACAGGCGCGCAGAACGATTATAGCAATGTATATGGACAGACAAATACAACTGGCGGCGGACATTTCGGCTGGAAAACAAGTGACGAAGAAAAGAAAATGAAAAAGGAAGAACGCGCAAGAAAACGTGCAGAAAAAGCATCTAGTACCAATCCAAACTTTGCAGTGAAACTGGCAAAATGTGCATCAATTGCGCTGGTGTTTGGATTAGTGGCAGGGACAGCATTTGAAGGATCCAGTTATGTTGCAGGCAATTATTTATTTGGCAGCGAGGAAAAGGAAATTACTGCAGCTGACAATGAAAAAGAGAGTGTACTCAAAAAAACAGACAATAAGGAGGAAACACCAGCTTCTGCTGTACCTGTATACGCAGAAAAAGGTTCCGGTGTAACAGCAATTACAAAAGCTTGTATGCCTTCAATTGTAGCAATTACAAATCTAAGCCAAGTACAGTACCGTAATTTCTTTGGCCAGGTGCAAAGCTATGAGACGCCAAGCGCGGGCAGCGGTATTCTTATTAGCGAGGATGAGAAGTATTTATATATTGTAACAAACAATCACGTTGTAGAAGGTGCGACCACACTGACCATTCAATTTGTAGATGATACGACGGCTGCTGCAGAAGTAAAGGGCACAGATAAGAGTTCGGACTTAGCTGTTGTACAAGTAAAAAAATCAGATATTGAAGCAAGCACCTTAGAAAAGATTCATCTGGCGACATTTGGTGATTCCGATAAGATTGAAGTTGGTTCACAGGCAATTGCTATCGGGAACGCATTAGGTTACGGGCAGTCAGTGACAACTGGGGTTGTGAGTGCAGTAGAACGTGAAGTCACGATTCAGGACGAAACCACAAGAGAGATCGGAAGAGCACACGTCTGAACTCCAGTCACCGTTAGAAATC
>CANDJR010000236.1 GCA_947385105.1 uncultured Eubacterium sp. | reverse complement strand
GGAAGTAAGGAAAGCTGCTGGAAGGCTATAGTCATCTTTATACCATATTTCATATGCTGCTGCGCAAACAGATGCCATGGCTGGCTTTACCTGCTCTGGCAACTGTACGTATCCAGTAATTTCTACTCCCTGTGCCATCACAGCATTTAACTCAGCAATAGATTGTTCAGATGGTTTTGAGGTATGCACTTCAATATCCAGATATTCTCCATCACTCGTAATGCCAACACCAAGAGGGGCAGCAAAAGACATAATCTGGTGCGGACTGAATCCTTTTGAGTAGCAGATATCAATCCCGCTGCGCCGAATTGCTTTCTGGAAATAGCGCATCATATCCAAATGGCCGATAAATTTCATTACTCCATACTTTCGAAATTTAATCCTGATTTTCAAAGCACACACCTCCTCCATACTGGTTAGCTCCACAGCCTGAGCATTGCATGCGGCAGTTTTTTGTAACGATTCCTTCTCTGGCTCGATGCCACTCGCGCAATAAGTACTCTTTGCTTACGCCATTATCAATAAAATCCCATGGAAAGATTTCTTCTTCACTGCGCTCTCGCATTGTATAAAAGTCTGGATCAATCCCGTTTTTTTCAAAAGCATGCTGCCAATGGCTAGGGTCATAAAATTCGCTCCAGGAATCAAACAATGCCCCATCTTCATAGGCGGATACAATAACCGAAGCCAGTTTACGATCTCCACGTGCGAATACACCTTCTAGCACAGTCACATCAGCTTCATGCCAATTGTACTTAATGCTCTTTCGGTTTAACTGATCTTTTACAGCATCATTCACTATTTTTGCACGGCGTAAGTATTCATCTTCTTTACACATCTGCGCCCATTGGAAAGGCGTAAATGGCTTTGGTACAAAAAAGGACGTGCTGATAGTAATCTGGCATTTACCATTTCGCTGCTCTTTTGGTATCTCATAATAGCACACTGCAATCCGGTTGGCAAGCTTAGCAATCGCCTGCATATCTTCTTGTGTCTCATAAGGCAGTCCTAACATAAAGTATAATTTAACTTTCTGCCATCCGCCTTCAAATGCAAGCTTTGCTCCATGGAGAATGTCTTCTTCTGTCAATCCCTTGTTGATGATATCCCGCATACGCTGCGAACCTGCTTCTGGTGCAAAGGTAAGGCTGGATTTTCGGATGTCTTGTATTTTTGACATTACATCTAAAGAAAATGCATCAATCCGCAGCGAAGGCAAAGAAATGTTGATTCCTTTATCTTGAAACTGCTCCATTAGGTAAGTAATGAGTTCTTCTAGCTGTGTATAATCACTGGAACTTAAAGAGGTTAAGGATATTTCCTCATAGCCGGTACTTTCCAGCATATTTTTCGCAAACCGTTTGGCTGTTTCTACTTCCTTTTCACGTGTCGGGCGATAAATCTGGCCAGCCTGACAAAACCGGCAGCCACGGATGCAGCCGCGCATAATTTCTAATACGACGCGGTCTTGTGTTACTTTAATATAAGGTACAACAGGTTTTTCTGGATAGATGGCATTTGTAAAATCCATTACGACCTGCTTGCACACTTTTTGCGGTACTTGGTCTAAAAGCGGCTGCATTTGTGCAATTGTCCCGTCAGGATGATAGGTCACGTGATAGAGAGACGGGACATAGATTCCTGGAATCAAAGCTGCACTTCGTAAAAAGTCCTGTCTGTCAAATCCTTCCTGCTTCTTTTTTCGATATAAATCAAAGAGCTCGTCATAGGAAATCTCACCTTCGCCAATGTAAAACAGATCAAAAAAATCTGCAATTGGCTCTGGATTGTAGGTGCATGGGCCTCCTCCAATGACAATCGGCATAGAATCCGTACGTTCCGATGCATGATACGGCAGCTGTGCCAGATCTAATATTTGCAAAATATTTGTATAGCACATTTCATATTGCAGCGTAATGCCAAGAAAATCAAAATCCTTAACAGGCTCTTGGGATTCTAAAGCAAACAGCGGTATTTGAAATTCTTTCATGACCTTGTGCAAATCTGGCCATGGAGAAAAGACACGTTCACAGTATACATCATCCCTGCGATTAAACATTTCATACAAGATTTTCATACCCAAATGTGACATTCCAATTTCATATACATCTGGAAAACACATGGCAAAACGAATATCCACCTTAGCAGGGTCTTTTATAACACTGTTTATTTCATTTCCAATATAACGTGCAGGCTTTTCTATTTTTAGTAATATTTCATCATTTAAAGCTAATTTTTTCATAAATTTCCTTTCGGTTTTTGTGTAAAATTCACAATTTCTGCAATTTGTGTTCCCTGCAGCTATTCTCAATTGCTATGGGAAAACAGGCAGCATTTCCTAAAATGCAGGCTGTCAATATTATATACATTTTAAGGAAGAACTTCAAGCAAATATCTTTCTTCTATGATTATGGAAGTATCATTATGGGCTGCCGCTTAAACTGTAATTTCAATACGGTTTCCTTCATGATCTGCGATACAGCTTTCATAATAACCATCACTTGTAGTCCTTGGTTCACTTAAAACAGGAAAGCCATCAGCCCTTAATGTTTCTGTTAGTGAATGAACCAGTTCCTTTGAACCTGTATGGAACGCAAGATGTGCATAACCGATGGCCGGAAACTTATTTTCACATCTTTTTAATTCAGGAAGATGCATAATTTCGAGGCTTGCTCCGTCATCAAACGAGATAAAGTATGATGTAAATCCTGTTTTTTCATTGTGATATTTGTTTCCTGCCTTTCCTCCAAAGTAAGTTTCAAAAAAATCTTTTTCCTGTTCTAAGTTTTCTGCATATAAAGCAATATGGCTGATTGTCATTTGACTCCTCCTTTATTGACACAAAAATTATTTTAAATTATTTTTTCAGACATTGCAAAATTGGTTCAATGTATTTTTTATCCGAAATATCATAAGATGAAGAAATCATTTTTATCATGACCTGTTCTGCTTCGGTTTTATCTTTTTTTGCTGCAAGTGTTTCATCTGTTCTTCCTATCTCATAAAGCTTTTTTATTATCTTATCATAAACCCTGCCGATAATCTATCATTGTTTTCCTTTGGCCTTCTTCCCAGTAGGGGGCTATTACAACAACCGCCCATACAACATGAAGCGATACAGACGTTTGGGCAATGTGAGTTATTAAGACATACTACATGATGTGTGTATTCATATCCATAGGCGCAATAGTCCTTGTTAATGGATCGGTTTAATTGAATTATTCCGGCTGAACAAGCAATTCAAAACAAAGGAGTGATATGGAAACCAAGCGGAATAAAAAAGTAATAATTGCAAAGATAATCGCTGTTGTCGCGCTTATCTTTTGGGGATAATAAGGATATTTTAGAAAAGGAAATTGAATTGAGGGTATCATATTATCAAAATGACGGTGTGAGAGATCTCTTTGTAGAACTTCCATATTAT
>CANDJR010000235.1 GCA_947385105.1 uncultured Eubacterium sp. | reverse complement strand
GTTATTAAATTCATTCCGTCTACAGGAGTAACGCTCCCGTTTGTCAGTTATGGAGGCAGCTCACTGCTTAGCACTTTTACAATATTTGCAATTATCCAGGGACTTTATATCTTAAGGGAAGATGGAGAGGGGTTGGATGAAAATCAGGAAGAAATACCAAAACGAATTCGAAAACAGCGAGGAAATACAAGATAGACAGCAGACAGCGTTTGAAGCAGAGCAAGAAAGGAAAAGAAAAAAGGATTTGGAGTACCTGGCCGATGACCAGTTGTATGACAATAGAAATCGAATCCAAAAATTAATTGATCGGCAAAATACGAAGGCTGTGGAAGTAAAAAATACGCAAAGAAATCGTGAATTTGCAGTAGTTACTTATTTTTTCCTTACAATATTTTTAGGAATGATTGCCTATTTTGTTTATTTTCAGGTGGAGGAGAGCGAGGCATTTATTAACAGTCCTTATAATAAGAGGCAGGATATGTTTGCAGATCGGATTATAAGGGGCGATATTGTATCTTCGCAGGGTGATGTACTGGCGACTACAGAAGTATCCAAAGACGGCAGTGAGGTGAGGAGCTACCCATATGGCAGAATGTATGCGCATGCAATTGGCTATAGCACAAATGGAAAAACAGGCGTAGAATCTATAGATAATTTCCCGCTGCTGCGTTCGCATACTTTTTTTCCGGAAAAAATATTTAATGAAGTGCGGGATAAAAAAAATATCGGGGATACAGTAGTGACAACGCTAGACTCTGCGGTACAAAAGGCGGCGTATGACGCATTAGGAAACAATCAGGGTGCTGTCATTGCGCTTCAGCCTTCGACAGGCAGGATACTGGCAATGGTATCTAAGCCGGACTTTGATCCAAATACAATTGCTGCAGAATGGGAAAGCCTAACAGATGAAAGTAATACATCCTCTGTACTTTTAAATCGTGTAACGCAAGGACTGTATCCGCCTGGATCGGCATTTAAAATTTTTACGCTTATGGCATATATGCAGGAGCACAAAGATTATAAAGGCTATTCGTACCCATGCAGCGGGAGCATGAGCAAGCAGGGCAATGAAATTCACTGTTTTAGCCATGCAGTCCACGGGCAGGAGGATTTGCTGACAGCATTTGCAAATTCCTGCAATACATCGTTTGCAGATATTGGGTTATCGTTAGATTTAAAAAAGTTTGCAAAGCTAAACCGCAGCTTGCTGTTTGACACAGAGCTGCCATGCGAATTTCCTTACCAAAAGAGCCGTTTTGAGTTAAAGCCAGGTGCTGCTACATGGGATATTATGCAGACCTCGATCGGACAGGGTAAGACATTGGTTACGCCATACCATATGGCGCTTGTCATGTCTGCGATCGATAATAACGGTGTATTGATGCAGCCGTATATTGTAGAGAAAGTAACAAATGACAGCGGATCAGAGGTATCTAAAACAGAACCTGAAAAATACGCAAGCCTGATGTCCGAAAAGAAATCTGCGGTACTAAAGCAGTATTTGCAGGCAGTTGTAACGCAGGGGACAGCGACAGCGCTGTATAATGACAGCTATCTTGCTGGCGGAAAAACAGGCTCAGCGGAATTTACAGATGCATCGGACAGCCATGCATGGTTTGTAGGGTTTGCATCTAAACAGGGAGAGGAAGATATTGTAGTATCGATTATTGTAGAAGGCGCTGGCACGGGCAGTACTTATGCAGTACCAATTGCAAAGGCTGTGTTTGATGCATATTTTTACGGACAGTAACAATGATGTTACTGTTCACACAGGACTTTGCATTTACTGCAAAGTCCGTAAGAAAATGATTCAGGAGTGCAAAAATTCCATTGCAGAAGGCAATTTAAGATGAATTTTTGCATGTTACTGAGAATGGAGTGAACAGTAACACGATGATAGGCCAAACTGTAAAAAACAGTATGAATTTCTTGCATGTATGTATGAAAAGGGGTATACTACTGATTAGTTATTGATTTTTAGCGATGGAAACGAAGTGATTCTATTGCGAGACCACATCAGGAGGTGTTGTAATGATAGAAGCAACCAGTTGTGGTGGTGTGGTAATATTCCGTGGTAAGATCCTGTTACTTTACAAAAATTATAAGAATAAGTATGAAGGGTGGGTTCTTCCAAAGGGAACTGTTGAAGAAGGCGAAGATTACAAAGAAACAGCTTCCAGGGAGGTGCTGGAGGAAACCGGTGTCAATGCAGCAATTATCAAATATATTGGTAAAAGCCAATATACATTTAATGTACCTGAGGATACAGTGGAAAAAGAAGTACACTGGTATCTGATGATGGCGGACAATTATTACAGTAAACCACAATGGGAGGAATATTTTGTGGACTCAGGTTACTACAAATTTCACGAAGCGTACCATTTGTTAAAATTTTCAAATGAAAAACAGATCTTGGAACAGGCTTATAATGAATACTTGAGCTTGAAAAAAAGTAATCTGTGGGGAAGCAAAAAATATTTTTAGTGATGGAAAGCAGTATAGAAACTGTCCGAAAAAAAGCATGCTTATTTTTAGGACAGTTTCTCGGTATTCCGAACCATAAGGAGTCTGGATGATTTGGTATGAAAATTTGTATATTGGGGAAAGTATCCCTAAGAGACATGCAAAAATCAAACGATTAAAATGGAAAATCAATCACAATGCAGGGCTTCTTAATATCTATATTATTGTATTAGGCAGATATGGGGCAAATTTATTAGAAATTATTCCCACAAGGGAGCTCGTTCAAAAATACTACCCAAAACAGCAGCTTTACGTAGTAGGGATTGCAAAAGGATATGAAGAAGCACTCGAAACAGCGGCTGGGATTGTGATTGATGTATATAAACATACAGGGGGATTTGGTGTCCATAAATACCTGCTGAATAAAGAGAAGGCAGGTGATAGGAAATGATAAAGGCAATTGGTTTGTTGCTATTGCTGCTGCTAAAAATCATAGGCTGGATTTTGCTTGGAGTTTTGATCTTACTTCTTATTTCCTTACTTGTGCTTTTATTTGTACCAGTTCGATATACGTTTGAAGGAGAAAGCAATAGGATACCGGAATTGCTTGTACAAGAAAGTGAAAAAAACTTTTTTGATGGCATTAAGGTAAAAATAAAAGTTACCTGGCTGATGCATTTATTTTGCTTTACATTTCTGTACGGAAAAGACGGGGCATCCAATGAACTGCGGATTTTTGGAATTGATCTTTTTCAATTAGCTGCAAGAATGAAAAAACGCAAACGTGGCCGCAGACATGAAAAAAAACAGGCAGCAGATCATAGCCTGCCCGACTTGTTTAAGGATGGTACAGAAGCTGACGACAGCAAAGTCAATGAGGTGGCAAAAAACGAAAGCAGCCAAACAGTAGACAATGCTTCAAATATGAAACAAGCAGATACAGCGAAAGTGCTGTTGGAACAACAAAAAGCAGAGCAACAAGAACAAATAC
>CANDJR010000234.1 GCA_947385105.1 uncultured Eubacterium sp. | reverse complement strand
AAGGCAATTTTAGATGAATTTTTGCATGTTACTGAGAACAGAGTGAACAGTAACAGTTCATAAATAAAAGCTACTCTCTTTTTATCTTTAAATATACAACTCATTTCCTTTTCTAACGGAACATACTTTTTTCATTGCTAATGCAGCTATCGAAACCATACCACGATTGACTTTACGTGCTTTTTGCGGGCAAATTGCAACACAGCGCATACAAGAAATACATTTATCACTGTCTGTAATCTTGGTTTGTTCCTTGCTGATTGCCTGCGCTGGACATTGCTGCGCACAAATGCCGCATCCTGTACAGGTATTGTTGGCTTTTGGGATAAGGCTAGCTCCGCCTGCTTCTTTATATGGGCGGTTACCCGGAAACCCCAAAGGTTTCTCCTCTGATGATTTCTGTTTCACCTTTTCTAAAATTTGTTTTGCATAGTCGCGTAATTCCTGATCGTCTGTGGCATCAGGCCTTCCGGTGGCATATTGGTGCATAATCGAATGCTCCGCAACTGCAGCTATCGCAGCAATTACCACAAATCCGCTTTGATTTGCAATATCATACAATTCGATTAAGGTATCCTCATATGCACGGTTGCCATATACGCAAACAATCACACATGGCGTCTGATTGCAGTGAATGTTTGATAGCCTTTGTGCTGCCAGTGCTGGGACGCGTCCTCCATAAGACGGAACTGCAATCACCGCAAAATCGTCTTGATCCAGTTGAAGTGTCGTAGCACCTATTTTAGCATCAGTTAAATCTATTTCATGAACAGGCATCCCCCATTCTTCTGTTAAAATATTTGATACTCGTTTCGTACCTCCGGTTGGGCTAAAAATAATCGACGCAGCTTTCATCCTGTTTCCCCCTGTAAAATTTAGATTTACGGCATATAGCAAAGGCACTTGGGGCTGTCACACGAAGTACATAGCATACAATAGCAAGCAGTACCCAGCAGAAAATGCATTTTATATTGTATACTTTTAGCTTCATGCAACATACCCATGCCAGGTTATAAAACAGACAATTATTTGCCTTCCATCATATATTGTAACAGAAACTTAATATCCTCTGGTTCAGAAGCAACCAATTCCATATCATTAATCAGTGTATTATCTGAAAAAAGTTTGCTGATTGCAATATATTTTGTCAGTTCTGATTTTAAGTTTAAACGGTCTCCTTGTTCTGAAACAAGTTCTACACTCCCTTTACACTGCTTAATAATATCAAGAAATTTTTCCGGGTTTTCTATATGATACATTCTCATCTTCATTTCAAATACCTCCGTTCTACCGCATGCTACGGTATTCGTTTTTTTCATTACTCTTGTTTACACGGCATATTCTAACATTCCCTCTTACTTCCTGCAATATCGAAACCTCACAATTTATTCTATGATTTTCCAGATAATACAGTAACAATTACTGAATTTATACTAAAACAAAACCATTGTATCTTTTTCACACGTACTTTTGTTTGTTACACAAACACACTCCCTTCGGCAGCGCACACTTCATGGGGCGAGAGGATGTGCTCTTTTATCTACTCGTTTCTGCCTCCGTATGGACTGCACGTTCTGCTTCGAGCACAGTTTTTGCCAGATATCGGATTACTTCTACTGGATAGTTTCCGACTGCGGTTTCATTTGTAACCATGACAGCTGACGCACCGTCTGTAATTGCATGAAAAATGTCTGAAACCTCCGCCCTTGTCGGATAGGGGTTGTTTACCATAGATGCTAACATCTGTGTGACGACTAGAAAGGGCTTGCCTGCCTTGCGGCATATGTCTGTTAATGTCTTTTGTGCAGCCGGCAGCTGCCATAGCGGCATATCATTGCCAAGATCTCCTCTGGCAATGACAATCATATCTGCCTCTGGCAAAATTGTCTGTATTTGTTTCATTCCATCTCGGTTTTCTATTTTCGCAAAAACGCGGATATCGTCCGCATGGTTTTGCGCAAGCTGCCTGCGGACTTCTGACAACTGCATGCCGTTTGTCACAAACGGCTGCATCAGTGCTGTCACGCCATATCCCTTTGCCAGACAAATATTTTCTCTATCCTGGTCTGTGATAGCAGGTCCTGAAATTGTCTTTCCCACAACCTTTAAGCTCTTTCGTTTTTGTAATATGCCGCCACGCACTACTTTTGCCGCTGCTTTTGGCTGTACCGATGTAACAACAAGCTCCATACTGCCGTCGTCCAGCAATATAAAATCTCCTGTTTCTAAAATAGAAAGCACTGACTCTGGTATTAAAACCGTTTGTATCTTTGCATCTTTCTTTTTTTCTTCCCTGTTTGCAAGCACGATTTCGTCGCCTTCCCTAAGCTGCAAAGGAATCATCAAATCGCCAATGCGAAGCTCCGGCCCTTGCATGTCAATCAAAAGCTCTGGTCTGACACCAACCCTTTGTGCTGCCTGATGAAAACTGTGTATGAGAGACTCACTTGCTTTTAATCCGCTATGGGATAAATTCAACCGCATCCCAGTCATTCCTTCTAAAAACATCTGTTCCAATACATCAGCCTGTGCGCAGGCTGGCCCTAATGTTCCAAATATTTCTGCCATAAATACCCCTCTTTTTTATTTGGCGCCTTTGCTGCTTTTTCTCGTTAAAAAGCTGCTCCTGATACATTTTATCAAGAAGCAGCCTTTTCGTTTCATTGGTCCTTACTTTAGAAAAGATTCGTATTTTTAAGGTTTTATGAAATAAGATTCCTTGATGAAATCTTTTGATTAAATCATTTCATAAGATTCCTTTTAAATTATTCATAAATACAGAACTTAATTATACAGAACTTAATTATACAGAACTTAATTATTTAATTTTAACGCTCTTTTTGTTGCTGTATTTTGTATAAATCTTCTTTCCGTCCACAGTCTGGTATGCACGAACTTTGAAGTAATAAGTCTTTTTGCTCGTTAGCTTCTTCACTGTCTTGGAATTTGCTGTAAAGGAAACTTTTGACGCTTTCTTAAACTTCGCATTATCTGCATACTGTACCTGGTATCCGTCTGCACCTTCCAAAGGGTTCACTGTTACTTTCGCTTGTTTTTTCTTTGTGCTTTTTACACTTGCAAGCGATGGTACGGATTTTTGGAACTGCCCGTCTTCTTTTGTACGTGTAATTCCTGTCTGTGTCGTATTTTCTGATCCGGTTAAGGCATCCTGGTAGAGCAAGTAGTATACAGAAGCTGACCAGCTAAAGTTTTTCGTATGCAGGCCCTCGCCTGTAAGCGGATTATAATTTTCACGGATTGGACCGTCTCCTAACAAGCCTTCTGCATTGTCAAATAAGGCATATGCCATCTTTGTTGCCTGTTCTGTATAGCCATAATTTTGCAGCGCTTCTACTCCATATAATGCCTGATCAAGCCACACTGGCCCTCTCCAGTACGTAGATGCGGAAAACTTATCATTGTCTTTTGACGCTGTTGGGAATGGCATCTTTAAGTTAAATTTCTCAGGATCTACCATGTTTTCCATAACCTTTTTTGCCTGATC
>CANDJR010000233.1 GCA_947385105.1 uncultured Eubacterium sp. | reverse complement strand
TGTTCTTCCGGGATTGTGATTTTAATTGTATTCCCTTGCTGGCCCACAGTATGCACCTCTCTTTACATTAAATATACTATATTTCCATTGCACCCGTCAATAGTGTAAAAACAGCAAAAATAAAGCTGCCGCTCCACGAATTTTCATGCGTGAAAGCGACAGCCTCTTTATTCATACGGATCCAGCATTTTTAATGATATATGTCCGTCACGTTCTTTATATAAATCCATAACCAGTGTCCATAACTGATGACAGCGGTCTAACAGTACAGCATCGGCGTCCACAATATAGGGAGAGAGGAACCCGACATCAAAATAGCGGATATTTAATGGTGGAAGGAACACAAGATTATAAGAACGAACAAGTTCTTTATGGCGCAAAATCTGCTCATAGGTAATCATCAAGTGATCTTTTCCGCGGCACTTGCAGTAAAAGGAAGTAAAACACTCGTCTACAGTCCATGTAATCCCTTTTTCTGTAATCTGCTGCTTGGCGGAATCATCCAGGTTATCGGTAGACTGCAGTTCAAGACGCCAGTTTAAATGTCCCTTTTTCGTTTCTGCGATTAATTCATCTAAGGTTTTCGCTAGAAATGCAGATTTCATAAAAACCCCCTTGTTTCTCATATTTGTACATAAAAAATAAGCCAATAGGGGGACTCGAACCCCCGACCCACGCATTACGAATGCGTTGCTCTACCAACTGAGCCATATTGGCAATCTCAAAACTGCCGCTTTTTCTGCGACTTCATTAGTCTACCATAAAAAGTAAAAATAGACAAGCATTTTTTTTACTTTTTTTTATTTTTTTCGTATGAAGGTAACGGAGTGAACAGTAACTGAATGCAGCCCATTGGAAGTTTGCCTGCGGCAAAGGACTGCATTCTATACATTAGCAAGAAGGGCAGGATTTTTTGTGATAGATACGTTCCAGCCGATCGAGCAAAAAATACAGTCCCATTGCAATGACACATAAAATAAGAATCGATAATATCACCCAGTCCATTTTAAAAACCTGACTGCCATATATAATTAAGTAGCCAAGCCCTTGACGCGCAGCAATAAATTCTCCGATAATAACACCTACTAAGCATAGCCCGATATTTACTTTCATAATGCTAAACAGGTTTGGAATATTGGCAGGGAGGATGACTTTAAAAAAAGCGTCCCGGTTTGTGCCGTTTAGCGTGTAGATGAGTTTTATTTTTTCAGGATCTACTTCCATAAAACCAGTATACAGGCTCATAATAGAACCAAATACAGCCACAGACATGCCAGTTAGGATGATTGTTTTATAATTTGCTCCCAGCCAGACAATTAAAAGCGGTGCAAGCGCGGATTTTGGCAGACTGTTGAGCATGACCATATAAGGCTCTAAAATTTTAGAAAGTGTCTGGCTGTACCATAGCAGAATAGCAAATACAAGGCTGATACCTATGACCAATAAAAAACTAAGCAGCGTTTCAAACAGCGTAATGCCAATATGCCCTGCCAAATTTTGGTGAAACAGCATATCTTGAAAACAGCGTGCTATTTTTGAAGGGCTGCTAAAGATAAAGGAATTTATGATTTGAAAATGTGCGCAAAATTCCCATGTGCTTAGAAACAAAATACATAACAAGATGCGCGAAATACGAACAATATTTTGCGTACGCCGGACGGATTTAAGATATCTCTCCTGCGTGGTAAGCGTCGTTGCCATCCTCGTTCATCTCCTTCCAAATTAAATTAAATATTTTTTTAAATTCGTCTGTATTACGCCGTTCCAAAGCTGTCAGGTCTTTTGGAAAATCAGTTGTAAGAATTTTGCGAACCGTTCCGGGACGTGGGCTTAAGACAAGAATCCGATCCGCCAGGCTGACGGCTTCGGATAAATCGTGTGTCACTAAAATGGCACTTTTTTGCTCCTTACGGATAATAGAGCCAATATCATTTGCCGTATGAAGCCTTGTCTGATAATCAAGAGCAGAAAAAGGTTCATCCAGTAACAGCAGTTCAGGCTTTTGGACAAGTGTGCGGATCAACGCTGCACGCTGGCGCATACCCCCGGAGAGCTCAGAAGGTTTTTTATGGCAAAAATCTGCTAATCCGTATTTTTGCAGCAAATAGGCAGCATAGCTTTTGGACTGTTCATTGAGATTTTTTTGAATTTCAAGCCCTAGATATATATTTTTTTCAATTGTACGCCATTCAAACAAATGATCTTTTTGCAGCATATAACCAATAGAATAGACAGACTTTCTCGTCAGCGGTTCATGATGGAACAAGATCGTGCCCTTTTCTGGCATAGTTAAATAGCAGATAAGGTTTAACAGTGTGGATTTCCCACAGCCGCTTGGCCCTACAATTGCTAAAAATTCGCCGGCGTCCAAAGAAAAGCTGATATCAGATAAAGCGAGTGTTTCGCCAGCAATCGAATGGTAGGAATATGAGATATGTTGTAGTTCCAGCAAATGCTCCATAAATTTTCCTCCATAAAAAGATAAAATTAATATAATAAGTATAGAGTTCATATAAAAATAGATTCAATATAAAAATAGAATCAATATAAAAAGAGAGAATCAATATAAAAAATAGAATCAATATAAAAATATGTACAAAAAAGAAAACATCTTTAGGATATTATATGAGGATGCATGAAAGAAGTTCCGGTTCGGATGCATCTTGACAAGCGGATTAGATTTCGTTAATGTTAAATAGAAGGAGCAAACAGTTTATGAATCAAAGAAATTATCAAAAAGAACTTGAACAAGTGATTAGCAGGCATGACAGCCGAAAAGAGGTGCCTTCTGTTTTGCTGCACAGCTGCTGTGCGCCTTGCAGCAGTTATGTACTCGAATATTTGTCGCAATATTTTCAAGTGACAGTGTTTTACTATAATCCGAATATTTATCCACAACAGGAATATACCCATCGTGTGAAAGAGCAGCAATGGTTTATCGATCAATATCCGCTGCAGCGAAAAGTAGATTTTATAGAAGGGCGTTATGATACGGAAACGTTTTATGAGATAACAAAAGGAATGGAACAAATGCCGGAAGGCGATATGCGGTGCTTTGCCTGTTATGAATTAAGGCTTAGGGAGACAGCAGCATGTGCAAAGAGGCTTAACATGGATTATTTTACGACTACACTGTCTATTAGCCCTAGAAAAGATGCAAACAAACTAAATGAAATCGGAGAAAAGCTGGCAAAGGAATATGGAGTTTTGTATCTGAATTCTGATTTTAAGAAAAAGAACGGTTATTTGCGTTCTGTGCAGATTACAAAATCATATGGCATGTACCGCCAGGATTATTGCGGATGTATCTATTCCATGCAGGAACGCCAAAAAGCACAAAAAGCAAGCATCCATGAACAAGTGTAAATTTTAGAAACTAAAAAAATAAATCAAGAAAAATATATACAAATAAAAATATATACAAATAAAAATATATACAAATAAAAATATATACAAAGAAAAAATACATTACCAAAATATAATTATCCTGAATTATTCACGGAATAACAGCATTAACTGCTGAAACCCGCACAGTTA
>CANDJR010000232.1 GCA_947385105.1 uncultured Eubacterium sp. | reverse complement strand
GGCAATTTTAGATGAATTTTTGCATGTTACTGAGAACGGAGTGAACAGTAACTGCATGCAGTCCATTGGTAGTTTGCCTGCGGCAAATAACTGCATTTACATATGGCTGAATATACACGTTTTTACGGCTTTTGCAGTCGATGCAAAACCCTGGTTTGAACAGCAACGTAAAATATCAAATATGGAAGAACACAAGAAAAAGGCTCTTGAAATCATATTCTAAATATGCTATATTTTAAACATATAAGGAGCAACCGCCCACAAAGTGGTTTACCTCCCAGAATGGCTAAAGCCTACCTGACTCGGCAAAGTACAAGGTAGGCTTATTTATTTTCGCTTGTTCATCCTATCAATATAGGTAAGCAGCGCAATCAGGAAATTACCGCCCAAAAGTAACAGGCTTAAAACTTGGTATGTATCCATCCGCACCACCTCCCTTCTTTTCAAGTTAGGGAGGTTTACCACCTTGTAACACGATTACTCTTTTGAGAGTATAACACATCCTTTGACGTTTCACAACAATGTTTTTATCTCATACAAAAAGGATACTAAAACAACAACTGACAACCTTGTACTATGTTTCTTAATTCTTCTATTTGTGCATTGCTGCTATGGTTTTTGATAATATGATTGCTGTGCTTTTGGACAATTCTGTATTTCTCACTATATCAGCTATTTACATTTCGCTGTCGTATAATGTTATTACCATTTTTGCTTTCTGATTCTGCTTGATTGATCTGTCGCCATTGCGCATTCTTGATTTTGCGGATACAAGATCCTCTTTTGCTCTTTGTAAATTAAATCCCTTTCAAGCTGTAATAAACTGGACATTACGGTATCATTAATAAACTTATAAAGTAGTGTATTATTTGATGGGATAATATATTGCTTTTGTACCAACTAAATCTATAAAATATAGTAAAAAGTGTTGATTGTAGTTGAACTTATGATATAATATACTAGAGATATAAATAAATTTATTTTGAGAATAATAAGCTTCGAATTAAGTGGTTTAATATCAAAGGTGATGGATAATCAGGTATTATCCTTCACTTTTGCATTACCCATTAACTAAGAATACAAAAGTATTTTACACATCGACGAAATTTATTTAATTAAGAATAAGATTCATAAATTAACATGTTCATATCTATTGCTTAAACATTAAGTAAAAATTTAACTAGAGAAGCCTTTTTTTGTTTACTTTTTAAATTGTTCTGTAAATTCCAGACTTACCATCAATGATGAAAAACCGTGTATCCTTTTGTCAAATCAGCCCGACTGAGAGTATTACAGACTGCACCTTCAGTTTTAGCATATAGAAATTTGTGTTTCCGCAAGTTGTCAAACTGACATCTAAAAGAACACGCAGCAATGCGCTTATATACCCATCTTCCCGGCAACTAAATAATAAAAATATAAAATTTTTCCTGCCAGTAAAATATCTGCTGGTAGTTTTTCAGACTATACAGTAAAGTATCTGCTGGCAGTCTTTCAGATCACATCCGATACGTTTAGCTATCTTGACCTACCTTACATATTTCCAGCACTTCCTCCACCTTTTTTTCGAATCATGAAATCCTTTTCACACAATATGAAAATCTGTCAATAATCTTAAGAAGGATATTGCCAGATTTTTCAGCAAATTATATAATATACATAGGAGGAAATGATTGCATTTTCAACGGGATTTCTGATGAGATCGCACAGGATAAAGACTACAAAGTTAAATCAAAAGGAGAAAAGTAATATTATGATTTCATTTAATGAAAAGAACAAGGTATTTAAATTGGACACAAAGAATACAAGCTACGTAATGGGGCTTGCAGACGAAAAATATTTGGGTCATATTTATTATGGCAGCAGGCTGGAGTCTGATGATTTAACGTACTTACTGAGGATTGACGAGATGCCCTTTGTACCATCAAAAAATATGCGGGAAAAAGTCTCTTTCTTAGATAATTTTCCAATGGAATATTCCTTTGCAGGGACAGGCGACTATCGGGAAAGCTGTCTGAATATCCGTACCGCAGATGGCCAGGAAGGGTTAGAGCTTACCTATGCAGGCCATCGCATCTATCCAGGTAAGGAGAAGCTGGCAGGCTTACCGGCTACTTGGGGCGGGCAGTGCGAAACACTGGAAATTACGCTGGAGGATGTCCCAACCAAGCTGGAAGTTGTGCTGTCATATAGCGTATTTGATGATTGTGATGCAGTTATTCGCAGTGTCAGGATATCAAACCATGGGTCAAAAGTACTCTATCTGACACGTGTTCTTTCTGCATGTTTGGATATGGATCAGGAAAACTATGAGATTTTGTCTTTGCCGGGCAGTTGGGCAAGGGAGCGCCACATGGTTCGCCAGCCGCTTCTTTCAGGCAGTTTTACAACAGAATCCAAACGCGGGATATCATCCCATCGGGATCATCCGTTTCTTGCTGCCTTATCGCAGGACTGTACACAGACATCAGGAGAAGTTTATGCAATGCATTTTGTATATTCTGGCAACTTTTTGGCAAAAGCACAGTGCAGTGAAGGCAGTCAGTTTCGTATGGTGATGGGTATACATCCAGAGCATTTTTGCTGGAAACTTTCGCCAGAAGAAACATTCCAGGCACCAGAGGCAGTGCTTGTCTATTCGGATAATGGGCTTGGGCAGATGACACATACGTTTCATGAATTATACAGAAACCATCTGATCCGCGGCCGTTATAAAGATCAGGATCGGCCAGTGCTAATCAACAATTGGGAGGCAACTTATTTTGATTTTGATACAGAAAAGCTGCTTTCTATTGCAAAACAAGCGGCCAGCCTGGGTATAGAAATGCTTGTAATGGACGATGGCTGGTTTGGATGCCGCAACCAGGATGATTGCAGCCTGGGCGATTGGTTTGTAAATGAAGACAAGCTGCAGGGCGGCTTAAAATACTTAGTAGATGAAGTAAATAAACTGGGTATGAAATTCGGTATTTGGTTTGAGCCGGAAATGGTATCACCGAATTCCGAGCTATATAGGGAGCATCCGGATTGGGCATTGCAGTTAAATGGGCGTACCGCTGCGCGTTCAAGGGATCAGTATGTGCTGGATTTAAGCCGTCCGGAAGTCGTGGAATATGTATATGGATGTTTAAGCAGTATTTTGCATTCTGCAAATATTTCATATGTGAAATGGGATATGAACCGTCATCTGTCTGATATAGGCAGCAGCTATTTGGCACCAGACCAGCAAGGGGAGCTGTCATACCGTTATATGCTGGCTGTCTACGAGTTGCAGGAGCGTTTGGTGAACGAATTTCCTGATTTGCTGTTGGAAAACTGCTGTAGTGGAGGAGGCAGGTTTGACCCAGGTATGTTGTATTACAGTCCGCAGTTTTGGTGTTCAGATGATACGGATGCGCTGGAGCGTCTGCAAATACAAGAAGGCACACAATTGTTGTATCCGCTTTCGACAATTGGCGCTCATGTGTCAGACTGTCCAAACCATATTTTGCACCGGGTGACGCCGTTTCACACACGCGGGGTTGTGGCGCTGGCAGGCACATTTGGCTATGAGCTGGATGTAACAAAAATTTCAAGATCGGAAGAGCGTCGTGTAGGGAAAGAGTGTGACCTGAAGTG
>CANDJR010000231.1 GCA_947385105.1 uncultured Eubacterium sp. | reverse complement strand
AAAAATTCCATTGCCGAAGGCAATTTTAGATGAATTTTTGCATGTTACTGAGAACTGAGTGAACAGTAACCTTTGCCTGTTAAGAAGCTATTTAGCCCTTATGAAGGGCATGCATAATTTCACTGTGCAAAAAGCCCCTGCGCATCAAAAATTGGTACATCTTTTGTGCATCTTTTAATGTCGCAGTATCTGGATCATACTGCTTTTTTTCCAACAATTTTGCAATCAGCACTTCCTGATCTGTTTCATCCTCTGACAGTGCATTGTCAATCAAATGACTGGCAACACCCCTGGACAATAGATCTTGCCGAATCCTTGCCTTGCTTTTCCGCTCCTGGTTCAGACGTACAAAAGTGTTTGCATAACGCTCATCATCTATATAACGATAGGACTTTACATATGCAATCGCACGCTCAACTAATTCCTGCGGATAATCGCTTTCCATAAGCTTCTTTCGCAGCTGTACTTCTGTACGATCCATTTTTTCCAACAAATGCATTGCGCGTTTTGTCACACGTTTTCCTACTATCTCATAATAGATTTGGTGATACGTATCCTCCTCTAATTCCATTTGTTCTTCCAATGCAAGACTGCGCAGTTCGCTTTTATACAGCACGATATCGTCTGCACTGTCAAATGATATTTTTACTTTTCCCTTTTCCTGGGGTATGATGTCTATTATTTTGATCATGATGTTTTTCTTTACTTCTTTATTTTTCTTATCTCCTTTTTTCTTATTTCCTTTTCCGTTTTACCGCTTTTGTTAGTCCTTTTCTTTTTTGTTCTGTTTCTGGTCTGCTGCATCCCTCTAGGTTGATGCATTCTTCTGGATTTCTTTATTCCTCTGCCTATTTGCTTTCTGATCCGGCTTGGCTGGTTTCATCTGCTTTTGCTGTTTTTGTATCTGGTTTATTTGCTTTGTTTTCTATTTTATCGCTCTTATCTATCTTATCTATCTTATCTATCTTATCGCTCCTATCTATCTTATCACTCTTATCTATCTTATCATTCTTATCTGCT
The DNA here is from genome assembly GCA_947385105.1 of uncultured Eubacterium sp. Taxonomy (GTDB): domain Bacteria; phylum Bacillota; class Clostridia; order Lachnospirales; family Lachnospiraceae; genus Eubacterium_J. Next base: position 2,609 of record CANDJR010000231.1, on the reverse strand, counting down.
CTCACTGGCTGTTCCATCGTCTGCGCCATTTTTGCTGCAGCAATTGCAGCATTTTTTTCTGCTTCTTCTTTGCGCAGCGCTTCATAATGTGCACGTACTTTTTGATCGATTTCATTACATAGCTGTGGTCTGTCCCGCAGCAGCTGCTTTGCATTTTCTCTGCCCTGGCCAATCTTTTCTCCCTCATAGGCATACCAGGCGCCAGCCTTACTAATAATGCCGATATTGGCTGCAATATCAAGGATATCTCCTTCACGTGAGATTCCTTCCCCATACATAATATCAAATTCAGCTTCTTTAAATGGCGGTGCAATTTTATTTTTCACAACCTTAATACGGGTACGGTTTCCTACCATGACACCAGCCTGTTTTAAGATCTCTATCTTACGTACCTCTAAGCGTACAGACGAATAAAACTTTAACGCCCGGCCGCCTGTCGTAGTCTCTGGATTCCCAAACATCACACCGATTTTCTCACGCAGCTGGTTAATAAAGATCACGATACAATCGGTTTTGCTAATAATACCAATTAATTTTCTAAGCCCCTGCGACATCAGACGCGCCTGCAGCCCCACGTGGGAATCTCCCATATCTCCATCTATTTCTGCCTTTGGTACAAGGGCTGCGACAGAATCAACAATGACAATATCTACTGCTCCAGAACGTACCATTGTCTCTGTAATTTCTAATGCCTGCTCGCCGTTATCTGGCTGCGATATGTATAAATCGTCAATTTGAACGCCTATTTTACGCGCATACGACGGATCTAGAGCATGCTCTGCATCAATAAATGCTGCTATGCCGCCAGCCTTTTGCACTTCTGCCACGACATGCAGGGCAACGGTTGTCTTACCGCTGGATTCTGGCCCGTATATTTCCACAATCCTTCCTTTTGGCAGACCGCCAAGCCCTAATGCTAAATCCAAGCTGAGAGAACCTGTAGGCACTGTGCTTACATCCATATTATTTGTTGGATCGCCAAGCCGCATAATAGAGCCTGCTCCATAGTTTTTTTCTATTTGTGTAATTGCTGCATCTAATGCTTTTAATTTATCTTCTTTACTAACTTTTGCTTCTTTTGCATCCTTTGTTTCCCTTGCCATAATCTATCTCCTTTTCACATGCGAACAATTGTTCGAATCTTGTATTTATCATAATCCTTTTTTTTCATTCTGTCAATAGCTTCTTTATTATAAATATAATTATAACTGCAAATCATTTTTGTTTCCTACTTGATAAGTTGTGAGGGTATGGCCGCATAAGTATTGGCCAGAATCGATGGATGATACGCTATGGATTTGTCTGCTGATTATTGAAAAGAAAAAGAAATCTGATTACCAGATTTCTTTTATTATAATAAGGAATATGATGTCCGTCAAGCAGTTTTATTTAGACACAATAGCACTTTTGTCTTTTCTGACATTACCCTCAGTGAACAAGGGGATACACGGTTTTGCACCACAGATTTGTGATTCTGCCACGTTACTGTCGCTCAGCGTACGTCCAGTACGCTTCGTTCCAGTGCCTTGCAGAATCACAAATCTGAGACGCAAAACTCCTTCGGACCCCAAGTGCCTTCTTTTAGTGGCTGGCAAGGCAACGGAATGAGGCGTACTGGACGTACGCCGATTGACGTTAACGCCGCCAGCCGCAAAAAGTAGGCACTTGGGGCGTGTATCCCCTTGTCCACTGAGGGTATTCTGCTTTTAATACAATTCTTTCAGCAGGCATTCTATGAATTCCTGCTTGCCTTTTGTATAGCTTCTTCGGTCGTTTGGAAATTGTAACGCCAGTTTTTTCTTACAGGTATCGTATTGCATTGCCTGGTCAGGATGGCAGTTCAGATAATCCCGAAAATTGATATAGTTGTTCCATTCTGTCCCATTCCATTTGACCGCATGGATATGATGCGTACGCGTATCTTTTTCAAAATCACCCATTACAAATAACATTTGTCCTGCAACATCTTCTCCGCGAAAAACAAAACCGTGTTCTTCTAACCGTTTCATATAAGGTGAAATATCATTCAAATCACGTAGGCCAATCACAATGTCAATAATTGGTTTTGCATAAATGGAAACAATCGCAGTGCTTCCGACATGCTGAATATCGACAGCAGCATATCCTAAAAGCTGTTTCAATTTCATAATCACATTTTCAGCATTTTCATTCCATTCCTTTTGATGGGGCAAAAGCTTTACGCTTCCTCTTTTTAATCCTATCATTTTTCTCTCCAGGCAGCTTGAGCGCTGCCGTATCAATAGAGCATATAGATTTCAGTTCCTATATGCTCTAACGCTGTTACTATATTTGATTTTGATTGATATGATTGATTATGCCAACTGCATAATCTCTGCTTCGATTTCTTTTATGTCACTTTCCAGTAATTCGGGGAAATACTCACTGACTTCATCAATGTCTATTTTTCCTTTTTTTAACATAAGTATTGCCTTTTCCATTAGTGTTTCTCTTTTAATATCTTTCGTATAAGTCTTCATAATCTGTTCATCATCAAATAAACTCATCATAATTGTTACTACCTCCACTTCTTTGTTACTTAGATACTGTTTTAAGATGTTCCTGTCCTTGCAAATACGGATTGTTTCTGT
>CANDJR010000230.1 GCA_947385105.1 uncultured Eubacterium sp. | reverse complement strand
ACTCTGCTTTCAGATACCAATTTTCGCTATGGTGTCATTGCAGCAGATAACATAGAGGATGTAGATGTATCAGATCCATCACAGTATTTGGTATCAAATTTTGAAAAAATGCCAAAAAGCCAGGAAGATGTGTATGTATATCAAGCAAAAATTTATGAGGATACGTCATTTTCTTACGGGACAAAAATCTGGGATACGTTTCTCATTCACTCATCGATGCTAAATACAGGTTATGAGGAGGCGGAACATTTCCATCATGGATATTACTATAATGTTACTGATGAAAACTTATATGTGCGATCTGAAAACAAATTGTATCTTGTGCCAGTTAAAATGGTCTATGGGCTGGAAAAATTATTGGAATCAGATCGGATTCTAAACAAATATGTAAAAGGATATGAGCCGGGTAATGAGAAGCAGAATTCAGATCTCTTTACATGGGACGATCAGATCATTGGTGTGACAACGGAACAAGGGTTATATATAGGCATAGAGGACATACAGATTACAGATCAGCAAGGACTTGCACTCATTGGGAAAATTTCCGAACAAGTCGTAGAACAGATAGAGGACGATATCTTTTATACCTATATCAAAAAGGAAGTTCCTTCAAAATCTTATATTGTCGTATCGAATGTGCAGCAGCCGCTGCAGAAGACACAAGGTCAGTCGTTTTTTTCCGGTGATTTGTTTGAACAAGAAACAAAGCTGACAGAGTTTATTTTCCAGGTGCGCTATCTCATCATTGGTATTTTATTCGTTGCAGGTGCATGCCTGATTGCTACGTTTTTATTTTTAATGAGCGCAGCTGGACATCACAAGGGGCAGGAGGGGATTGTGCCGCGGTTTTTGGATAAATTACCGTTAGATTTGTATTTTGCAGCAGTTATTTTGGCAGAGACAATACTGTTTTTACTGATTGCTGCTGCAGCCAACTATTCCTATAGCTGGAACCAGCCGATTGGTGTAGAAGAGCATATTACTTTTTGGATCGTTTTAGTATTTGCAGGGGGAGCAGGATGCCTGCTTGCATTGGCATATTGTATGAGTCTTGCTGTAAACATAAAAATGGGAAAATGGTGGCAGAAGACGCTTGTCTATCGGGTGCTACGTGCATGCATAAAAACTTTTCTTACTTGCGTCCGCTTTTTTTTTAATTTTATTACAGAGCTGATTCGTAGTGTTACACTGCTTTGGAAAGTATGGCTGATACTAGGTGGTATTGCCATTGTACAATTAATCCTGATCGGTATTACAGCAAATGACCCTCAGGCACTGGTTGTTTTTTGGTTTTTAGGAAAATGTATCTTTTATCCGATTTTGATTTTTGCATGTTTGCAAATGGATAAGCTGCAAAAGAGTGCACAGCGCATTGCAAACGGAGAATTAAGCTATCGGCTGGATACAGACAGGATGTTTTGGGAGTTAAAAAAGCATGGGGATTCTTTAAATGCAATCCGTACTGGTATGAATCTGGCTGTGAATGAGCGGCTAAAAAGCGAGCGCTTTAAAACAGAGTTGATTACAAATGTATCACATGATATCAAGACGCCGTTAACTTCCATTATAAACTATATTGATTTGCTGCAAAAAGAACAAATCGACAATCGCACGGCACAAGAATACCTGGAAGTGCTGCAGCGGCAGTCTGCACGTCTTAAAAAATTAATTGAAGATTTAATAGAAGCATCAAAAGCTTCATCTGGAAGTTTAAGTGTATGTATGGAGCAGTGTGATGCAGGCGTGATGCTGATACAGACAGTTGGTGAATTTGAAGAAAAGCTAATGCAAAACGAGATTATACTGCAAATTACAAGGCCGGATCAGAATCTTATGATTGAAGCAGACAGCAGGCATTTGTGGCGTGTTTTTGATAATTTGATGAACAATATTTGCAAATACGCACAACCAATGACCAGGGCATATGTTAACCTGGAACAAAATGAGCGGGAGGCTGTCATTATCTTTCGCAATATTTCCAAATATCCGTTAAATATTACCAGCGAGGAGCTGATGGAACGCTTTGTACGCGGGGACAGCTCACGCAATACAGAAGGCAGCGGGCTTGGGATTTCCATTGCAAAGAGTTTGACCGAACTTATGGATGGGACGTTTTCTCTTAGCATAGATGGGGATTTATTTAAAGTCGTATTAGCTTTTCCACTGTATGGGATGCGTCAAGAAAAAGACGAGAGGGAGCAGCCTTATCAAGACAGTATGCAGCAGGAACAAACAGAATCTTCCAAAGGGAAGTGGCATGAAACAGTTGCTTCTAGTATCCAGCAGGCAGGCATGTATGCAAAGGATATCAGCCAGGAAGTAACAGATAAAACCGGGCGTGCGATTCACCGGGCAGGAAGGCTTGCTCATCATATGAAACAGGCAGTCCAGCAGACAAAGGACGAGGCGCAGGCAGAACGCAGGCAGCAGGATGAACAAAAACAAGACAAATGGATACAAGAGCAGATGAAAGCTCGTATGGCAGACAATGAGCCGCAGATGCCGTCTGCACCAATGCCAGTGGATGTTCAGCCAGAAACAGAAACAATAAAATAAACAGTAAAAAACATACCCTAAGCAGATTTGCCGTCATGATACGGATTGGCAGATGCTGCCTGGGGTATGTTTTGCTTTTTCAATTTGCCATACATGATTGGAGTGTTAGCTTTGAGAGAATACCTTAAATGTATTTATTTGTTTACAGAGAGGGATTTTTTGTATAATTAGTCTCAGTTTGCACATTTTTCTATTGATTTTATACAAAAAGAGACAATATTTTTATAAATTTAGATCAAAGACTGCATAAAAAAGTCAGTTTTATAATTGATTTTTAACGATACATCATGTATAATTACAACAGAGTGTTTTGAAATATGTTTTAAAGAAATACGTTTTAGAGAAATGATTTCAAAATAGTTACGTAAGTAGTACGAAAAGGGGTGGGTGTATGATTTGTTCAGAAAATTATTTCATAAAGAGAAGTTAAAATTAGCATGAACATGCATATAGCAGGACTTTGCGATAGCAAGAACTAATTAGAGCAGGAAAATGAAATAATTTACAATGAAAAAAATCGCAAAATGAATAAACAACCAATACTAAAGGAGCAGATCATGAACAAAATATTAGAAAGTGTCAAAGATTTGAAGGTTGCGCAAAAATTGAAACGGTGTTTTATTATCATTGTTTTATTTGCCAGCCTTTCTGGTGTCATTGCGACGTTTGTATTGCTGTATACAAATTACTCTTATGGCCATGCATTACAAAAAAATGGATTTTCACAAGGAGAAATCGGAGAATTCAACACGAACTTAAACAAAGGCGCCGCTTTAATACGTGATTTTATTTTAATCTCAGATACAGATGCCTTGCAGGAGCTGCGTCAGAACTTTGATCAAACAACAGAGGAAGTAAACAATTCTTTAGAAATAGTAAAAAATCGCTGTACAACAGCAGATGAGATAGACATACTCGAACAAATTGATAAATTGTTACCAGAATACCGTAACATTCGCCAGGAAGTCATTGATATGGGACTCATGAATAAAAATGATGCCGCTTTAATCATGCTGCAGGATCAAGCGCTTCCTGTTTTGGATCAGATTTCAGAATTGGCGGATAAACTTGTCGCTATGAAT
>CANDJR010000229.1 GCA_947385105.1 uncultured Eubacterium sp. | reverse complement strand
ATGTGAGATAATGCTACAATAATTCGCATAAATAGTATATAATGATCAGGTAGCCATCTGATGTACAGAATATGATACAATAGTTTGAATCACATATGAAAGAGGAATCGCGATGAATCAATTAGCAATTACGTATAAAATTTATTTAGAAGCAGAAGATGTATCCGTAACGCGGATCAAATCCAGTACATCCTTTGTACACAGTTTGTTCCAGAATAACCAAAATATTTATTTGAAAAATGCGCAGATCGATGACGAAAGCGAACTGGAGGAGCTTATACTGCGTCTTTATATTGAAAAAGAAATACAAGAGGAAACCGCATCTTCTAAGGAGGCAGCGCAGGATTTTGTCCTGGATTTGGCACAAGTATTAGATGCAATTGCAGCTGCAAATTCTTACATGGATATGGAAGGCAGTTTTTCTTGGTCATTTGACGGAGAGGAAAAAAGATATCGTTTCTGCTCGGAAAGCGGACAAGATTTTTGTGAAATTATGGAGGAGTAAACGATGATAAAACAAGCAGAGGATTTACGGCAGCTATTACAGCGGATTGACCGGAAAGGATATCCAGCCTATAAGGATACAGCAGGCGCTTATCAGTTTCATCAATACGTACTAAACATTGATCACGTGCAGGGAGATCCGTTTGCAGCACCGTCGAAAGTCAGCATCTTGATCAAAGGAAAAGATGCCTGCTTTCCGTCCAATATGATTCGGCAAAAGCATTTGCGCTTTGCGCTGCAGGACACCTTAATCCGCCAGTTTGCAAAAGAAATCGGGCCATACTCCTTTCAGGCAAAGGGGTCTGGAAAAAGCGGATTATTGTCCGTCAGCCATCCAGGACAGGAAGTATTAGAGCGTACAGCATGTGAGATTCGGCCGGATACGGGAGATTTGCTTTTCCGTCTGGAAATCGGCTTTCCGGCAAATGGACGTACGATCAATGCCAGGGAGCTGCAAAAAATCTTGTTTACCTTTCTTCCAAAATGCATACAGCAATCGCTGTTTTATAAAAATGCCGATCAAAAACATTTAGAGGCAGTCAGACAGCTTGCACAAGATCAGCAGTCAATCAGAGAGCAGCTGGTGGAAAAAAAGCTAGTCGCATTTGTAGCAAACGGCGCAGTACTGCCGCGGGAGTCAGGTATTTCAGACCGACCGATGAAACAGGCAGTTGCATTTCAGTCACCAAAATCGATGGAGGTGACGTTAACGCTGCCAAATGCAGGAGCTGTCAGCGGAATGGGGATTATGCAGGGCGTTACAGTAATCGTAGGCGGCGGATATCACGGAAAATCTACGCTGTTAAAGGCATTGGAACGCGGCGTGTATAACCACATTGCAGGTGATGGCAGAGAGTATGTTATTACAGACGCTGCTGCGGTAAAAATACGTGCAGAAGACGGCCGGAGCATACAGCATACAGATATTTCGATGTTTATGAATGGACTGCCAAATAAAAAAGATACAAAGGCGTTTGTGACAGAGGATGCAAGCGGCAGCACTTCGCAGGCAGCAAATGTGATAGAAGCAATGGAGGCTGGCACACAGCTGTTTTTAATTGATGAAGATACAAGTGCAACGAATTTTATGATTCGTGATGAGCTGATGGCGCAGGTAGTCCATCAGGATATGGAGCCAATTACGCCATTTATTGACAGGGTAAAAGAACTGTATGCCGATTATGGAATTTCTACAATTTTAGTAGCAGGCAGCTGCGGCTCGTATTTTTATAAAGCTGACCATGTCATCCAAATGCTGCAGTATGAGCCGTCAGAAATTACAGAGACAGCAAAACAGCAGGCAGCGCGGTTTTTGGAGTTTACACAAGAAAAAAGGCAAATACAGCCGTCAAAGCAGCCAGATTTTTGCCGTGTCTTTGCATTGGATAAAAAAGCAGCGCAAAGTGAACGCATCAAAGTAAAGGGCATGGGAAAGGACGCTGTGTCGATTGACCGGGATACAATAGAATTGCGCTATGTAGAGCAGCTTGTGGACAGTGAGCAGACGATGGCGCTTGGATATATGGTAAAGTATGCCAAAAAGCATTTATTTGATGGAAAAAAGAATCTGCAGACGGTTGTAAAACTTTTGGAAAAAACAATACAGGAAAGAGGCTTTGGGGCAATCTGCGAAAGCCGCTATCTGCCGTGTGACCTGGCGATGCCAAGGACGCAGGAAATATATGCATGTCTGAATCGCTGCCGGAGCCTGCGGCATGTCTGAATGTAATACGTCCATCGCGAATGCGTTTTACTGCGTCGGATATATGGAAACATGGGGGGATATATTTTATCGAGAGGAGATATTTTCATGGGCAGTCAAGGAGAAGAAAAGAAACCAGCGAAACCTATTTGCGTAGGTCTCTTAGCCCATGTTGATGCGGGGAAGACGACACTGTCAGAAGCTTTGTTGTATACAAGCGGGAGCATCCGCAAAATGGGGCGGGTAGATAATCAGGATGCATTTTTAGATACCTATGACTTAGAACGAGCAAGAGGGATTACGATCTTTTCTAAACAGGCGGTTTTGGATTGGGATGATTTTAAAATTACATTATTGGATACACCAGGGCATGTAGACTTTTCTACAGAAATGGAACGTACGCTGCAAGTACTCGATTATGCGATTTTGCTTATTAGCGGTGCAGATGGCGTACAGGCACATACGCAGACACTTTGGCGGCTGCTGCAGCGGTATCAGGTTCCAGTGTTTATTTTTATCAATAAAATGGATCAATATGGCACAGATGCCCAGGCGCTGCTTACACAATTGCAGGAACGGCTTGACAGCAGCTGCATTGATTTTTCCAGCCAGGATCAGGAAACGTTTTATGACGCATTGGCAATGTGCTCAGAAGAGGCGCTTGATCAGTTTTTAGAACAGGGGACGATTAGCCATACGTGCATTCAGGAAATGATCAAAACGCGAAAGGTCATTCCCTGTTATTTTGGCTCTGCGTTAAAGCTCACAGGAGTCCGCGAATTTTTAGAAGGCTTTGTGCAGTATGTCAAAGTGCCGCAGTATCCGAGTGAATTTGCTGCCAAGGTGTTTAAAATTGCACGGGACGAGCAGGGAAAACGTTTGACATATTTAAAAATGACAGGAGGCACATTAAAGGTCAGAGACACTTTTACAAACGCCAGCAGACCAGATGTTACCGATGTATGGGAAGAAAAAGTCAGCCAGATCCGCATTTATTCCGGCGCAAAATTTGAAGCTGTTAGTGAAGCGTCTGCTGGGACAATCTGTGCGGTCACAGGACTGACGCAAACAAAACCAGGAGAGGGATATGGTGCGGAAAAGGACGCTGTCCTTCCAGTGCTGGAACCAGTATTAACATATCAGGTCATCCTGCCGCCAGAATGTGATGCTGCAGCAGCAATGCCAAAGCTGCGGCAGTTAGAAGAAGAAGATCCAAAGCTGCAGGTTGTATGGGATGAGCAGCTGCAGGAAATCCAAGTACAGCTAATGGGTGAGGTTCAGCTAGAAATACTAACAAATATGATCCAGGAGCGGTTTGGTTTAGCTGTCTCCTTTGGAGAAGGCAACATTGTATACAAAGAAACAATTGCTGATTCCGTAGAAGGCGTCGGACATTTTGAACCATTGCGGCATTATGCGGAAGTCCATTTGCTGTTGGAACCTGGAGAACCAAACAGCGGCATGCAGTTTTCGTCTGTCTGCAGTGAGGATAGTTTGGATAAAAACTGGCAGAGGCTTATTTTGACACACTTAAAAG
>CANDJR010000228.1 GCA_947385105.1 uncultured Eubacterium sp. | reverse complement strand
CACTTCAGGTCACACTCTTTCCCTACACGACGCTCTTCCGATCTATAAATATAATCGTTTAATACCGGCTGCAGCCCGCCTTGTGACATTGCGTCATACATTTCATCAAAGCTGCGGGCATCTGAAATTTCAAACTGCTCGTCGCCTGCTCCTTCTTCCTTTGTGCCATGATATTTGCTTTCATGATCCCCAATACCCGTAGATACGCCTGCAGATATTTTCGTAGCAGCAATTTTAACGATTCCATCCCGAAAATGCTGCTGCTCACGGGATGAAACGGTAATGCCTACATATGGTAAAAATATCCGGTAGGCGCAAAGTATTTGACACAGCTGCTTTTCATGCACATCCAAAGGATTGATTCTGTCATTATTGATAATCGGGCGAAGCCTTGGACAGGATAAGGAATATTCTACATGCGGATATTTGCGCTGTAAGTAGTATACGTGTAAAGCAGAAGCAAGCGCATCTTTGTGAAAATCTGACAATCCAAGCAAAGCAGAAATACCAACGCCGCGCATGCCGCCTAAAATTGCACGTTCCTGCGCATCAAAGCGGTATGGAAATACCCGTTTATGCCCCATTAAATGCAGCGTTTCGTATTTGTCAGAATCATAGGTTTCCTGAAAAACGGTAATGTAGTCTGCACCGCACGTATGCAAAAAGCGGTATTCCTCACTGTTTAACGGATAGATTTCCAATCCGACATTGCGAAAATATTTTGCAGCCAGCTTGCATGCTTCTCCAATATAAGCGACATCACTCATGCTGCGGCTCTCTCCTGTCAGCATGAGCACTTCTTCGATCCCAGAGTCTGCTATGACCTTCATTTCATGCTCAATTTCTTCTGTTGTCAGTTTTTTTCGTACAATATCATTATAACAATTAAATCCGCAATAAATACAATAGTTTTCACAATAATTTGCAATATACAGCGGCGTAAATAAGTATACCGTATTGCCAAAGTGCCTGCTTGTCTCAAACTTTGCCTTGTGTGCCATTTCTTCTAAATGCGGCAGCGCAGCCGGGGATAAGAGTGCTTTGAATTCTTCTATGCCGCACGTTTCCTGCAGCAGGGCACGGCGTACGTCTGCATCCGTATAAGCCTCATAATCATAACAATTCATCTGTTGGAGTACTTTTTCCATAATATCAGATGAAATCTGTTCCATTCCTTCCATATATTCCATATGGTTTGTACGTGCAGACGGATCTTGCTCGATTTGGTGTTTTCGTTTTAATGCTTCGTCTGACAGTTTATCTGAGTCTATAAAAAAATGATTTTCCGGCATTATTTATCCTTCTTTCTATGAGAACCTTCTTTCTTTAAGTTCCTTCTTTCTTTAACTTCCTTCTTTCTATCAATTCCTTTTTCCACAATCCATACCGCACGGGCGCTTTTTTGCTGCGCCCATATGGCTGTTAGTCACGCAAAAATCCGGTCAATGGATCAGAAGCGGACGCTCCGCGCTCTAACACACGGCCAAGCCCTGATAAATATGCGCTGCGCCCGGCTTGGATCGCATGTTTAAATGCGCCTGCCATGGCTGGAATATCCCCGGCAGTTGCTATAGCAGTATTCGCCATAATGGCGGCAGCTCCCATTTCCATTGCTTCACACGCTTGTGACGGCCTGCCAATGCCAGCGTCTACAATAATCGGCAGGTCAATTTCATCGATTAATATTTGGATAAATTCTTTCGTTGCCAGTCCTTTGTTCGAACCAATCGGAGAGCCAAGCGGCATTACTGCTGCTGCGCCTGCCTGTACCAAATCGCGCGCTGCATATAAATCCGGATACATATATGGAAGTACTACAAAGCCCTCTTTTGCAAGCTGTTCTGTCGCTTTAATCGTCTCTGCATTATCCGGCAGCAAATATTTGCTGTCTTTCATAATCTCTATTTTCACAAAATCCCCACAGCCTAATTCTCTTGACATGCGTGCAATCCGTACTGCCTCTTTCGCATTTCTTGCACCGGATGTATTTGGCAGTAACGTAACGCCTTTTGGGATATAATCTAAAATATTTTCATTTTTCTTTGTATTCGTACGGCGTACCGCAAGCGTAATAATCTGCGCACCTGCGTGCTCTACTGCCGCTTGAATCAGTTCCATGGAATATTTTCCAGATCCTAATATAAAACGAGAGGAAAATTCTTTTCCACCCAGTGTAAATGTATCGCTTTTCTTTAATTCAGGCATACGTTTTTCTCCTTACCGCTTTTATTTTTTCATTCTTCGCTATTCTATTGATCCTATTATCCTATTATTCTTTTATCCTATCCATCCAATTATCATATCCTAATATCCTATCCATCCAATTATCATGTCCTAATATCCTATCTATCCAATTATCCTATCCTATTTATCTCTGCATCACGCAAACCAGTGCATCAGCCTCCGCCTACAAAGCTTACGATTTCTACTGTATCGCCGTCTTTTAATACAAACGAATCATATTGCGCTTTAGGCACAATTGCTTCGTTGCATTCAACTGCAATGCCATCCGGCGGATAACCGTTTTGATTTAAAAATTCACTTAACAGCATTCCTGCTGCCTGTTCTTGTTTTCCATTTATATGGACCATGTCAAAACCCTCTCTTTCCCTAAGAATATACAGGCCAAATGATGAAAAGCCACACAAAGAAATACACCCGTGGTGGTGTACCCCTTCGTGTGGCTTTAGCCAGCACTCTGGTACTATATTACTTTGTGTTTTACGGCTTGTCAAGAGGCAATCCCATTCTTTACATATTTTAATCGTACGCTTTGACGCGCGCTTTTTTATTTCCTGATTCCCGTACCATTGCCCGGTACTGTGCCAGGCAGCTGCGCGGTACACGGATGACTGCCTTTGCATGGATACCGCGGAATGCATCTACGCCTATGGATTCTATTTTTTCTGATTTAATCGTAATTTTTTCCAGTTTTTTACATCCGTAAAATGCTTCATCTCCAATTTGTGTTACATTCTTTCCAATTTGGATTACACGCACCTTTTTATTGTTCCGTATACATCCTTCACTTAAATCTGTTACAAAAAAACTCCTGCCGCCCAGCTTTACATTTGCTGGTATGCGCAAAGAAATCCGGTTCTTTGTCGTGCATTTGGTATAATGGGCTGTCCCATCCTGCCAGCAGCTGTAAATCCCTTTTTCGACTGTGCCTGTCTGTACAATTTCATTTTCGCCCGTGCTATCGTCCCCATTTCCTGGGTATGAATCGATGTCTGTCGAGCTGCCTGTTTTCGTCCAGACTGCATTTACAATCAGATTGGCTGTTACATAGTTATAAGACTTGTCCCAGTTTAAACGATACCCGTCCTTTGTCAATATCGGCGCAATTGCTGATTCCCCAAAACGGACATTTTGTGATTTGCAGACTTCCCCTTCATTGAGAAAGGTTACGGTATAGTAAGCAATGGGTTCTGGTTTTCTTTGGATCGTTACTTTTACCGTTGCGGTTTTCGTTACATCTGCACTGGAACTGGCAGATACGGTTAGTATGCTGGCCCGCTCATCATCCCCCACATATAAGACATTATTTACAAGCTTTGTCTTTAAGGAAGTGTTACCGCTAAGCTGCCAGAAAACGAGCTGGGAAGGGCTGCCGTTTCCAAGCACAGCCGTTGTAAACGCCTGGCTTTGCCCTGGCTGCAGCACACAGTTTTGCGGCGAAATAACTACCGTAGAAATTGCACTCCCTGTCGTTGTCCCTGGCTGCTGTGTCATGCCTCCAGATCGGAAGAGCGTCGTGT
>CANDJR010000227.1 GCA_947385105.1 uncultured Eubacterium sp. | reverse complement strand
TATATTAGTGTCAAGTTGCTTGATTTTCGGTTTTCTGGTTAAAAACAGGCCCGTCTTAATCCAATTTTGCTTATTTTCGACATGTCGAAAAATTTTTTAAAGCAATTTTTTCATAGGACTAAATCAGCGGAAACCCTTGATTTTACTGGCTCCTTGCTAACTTGACACTATATTACCATACGCCCCCCACTCTCTGTTTGGATAGTTTCGGTTATCATCCCGCACTGCGCCGCGGATAAAATAATTTTTTAAATTAATGGTTGTTGCAGTAATGTCGTTGCGCCTAACGCCCGTCCATTCCAGTAACAGTCCGCCTGCGCCTGCCATAATTGCAGCTGAAACGCTTGTGCCAGTGCGGGTGCCAAACTGCCCGTTTCCAACCGGACCATATACGTCGACCGCAGGGGCGGCAATGTCCGGCTTGATTTCATTGTCAGTAGTAAATCCGCGCCCAGATTCAAAATAAATACTGTTGTCTTTGCTGTTATATCCTGCAACTGTAATTGGAGCCTGGGTATTTGCTGGAACTGTTATCGTGGTGTCCGGATTGGAACGTAAAAAAATAACCTCACCGGAAGTCATATCCTCCATTGGCAGCCAAATATGGTAACGCCCTTCGTAGAAATTGCGTGCCTTTACTTGTAGTATCCAAATGCCAGCAATCGGTTTTTGAAAACGGAAAAAAACCAATTCATTTCTGCTTGTTGTACCTACAAATGCATAATCTACCGTTACAATTGTTCCCTCAAATAAAAAACGGTATTCGGAATAACTAACTGGTGTGGAAGGCTGTGCAATAAAACGCTCTCCTGTAGGAGATATAATAGTCACCTCATATAACTCCGGCGAAAGTGCCCAAAGCTCTGCGGTAAATCCTGCAACTCCTTCTGCCACGCTGATTTCCACCCGCTCCTCTGCATTCTGACTCGATATCCCGCCTAAAAAATGATGTCTTTTGTCTGCTTCGTTTCCAGCTGCCATCACTACACAGCGCTGTCTGCGCCTGGCTACTCTGGACAATGTGTTGGAAATAGGATTCGTGCCGTCACGGTTGCCCATATTCGAGCCCAGAGCAACGCAAATGCTAAGCGGCATGCGCAATTTTGCAGCTAGCAGGTTCAAATAGTAGATACCTGCCATAATATCATTCTCCTGGTAAACCTTTGCGTCGTCTGGAATAAAATAAAAGTCCCTTAAATACTGCTTTGCAGGCTTTAACTGCACAAATGCAATCACACATTCCGGTGCAGCTCCACTAAACTCATTGGTAATATCCTCAGATCCGGCCGCTAATGCCGCCAAAAATGTACCATGCCCATCCGAATGCGGAATGCGGCTTTCTGAATCACCTTTCAGTAATTCGCGGTTAATCTCCTCTCTCGTATACTCGGTTCCATATAAAAATCCCTGGGGCGGAAGGCCGCTGCGTTCTTCCTGATTCCAAATACGTTCTACTCTTGTCGTACCATCGGAATGACAAAAAAGTGGATTGGTAAAATCAAAATCTGTATCAACAAAACCCATTAAAACGCCCTGTCCTGTTAAGGATAAGTTTGGTTGATCACGCACCCTTAAAATGCCGCTGCTTTCTAATGCGACCTGATCAAGCAATCCAAAACATTTTGGGATGGATGAATAAGAATAATCCCTCATCTTCAGCGTCACCCCACTAGGCGCCTGAAAATATACGCAAACATAGTCTTCATCTAATTCCTGTCTGCAATATTCACTGCTGACTAGTTCTTGTTCGTCCTGCTTGCTTACAATGACGTCATAATAATCATTTGAATAGACCTGTTCTTCACAACTGAGCATAAACATCTCCTAATGCATACTTTCTTTCTTTATTCTATTCCAGAACAAAAAAAATGCGTCTCGCATAGAAGTTTTTCAGAACACGGAACATACCCTGTGGACAAAACCTGCCGGTTATACAGCAGAAAAACAAACTGTATAAACGGCAGCCATCATTTTTCTTTTTCATGGATAAATTTCAGGAGCAGGTGTGATCCGCATGGATCCCACCTGCACAAAGACATGACTGATGGTCAGAGGATGTGGCCTGCTGATGACAAAATGCCGTCTCCCTATTAGCATAAAGTACTCTCATATTTTTTAGCCTTATCAAAAAATGTGCTTTCTGCAAGGCCGCATGCATTTGCTGCCTGTTTCAAAGTCATCTGTTTTTCCCTCCATTGCTTATGTACATCGTAAAAGTTATCCGGCAGCGGTATCGCGGGCCTGCCAAATTTTACCCCTCTGGCTTTTGCTGCGGCAATTCCTTCTGCCTGCCTTTGACGAATATTAGCGCGTTCATTTTCTGCAATATAGCTTAACAGCGCCAGCACAATGTCACTAATGAATGTGCCCAAAAGATTTTTTTCCCGCCTTGTATCCAAAATCGGCATATCGATCACCACTATTTCTGCTCCTTTTTCCTTTGTAATGATACGCCATTGTTCATTTAAATCTGCATAATTCCTGCCCAGGCGGTCAATTGATTTTACAAACAGGACACAATTTCTATCTAGCCTTTGCAGCAGCCGCTTATATTGCGGCCTGTTAAAATCCTTGCCGGACTGTTTGTCTATGTAGATCTGTTTTTCCGGCACTCCAACGTCTTTTAACGCCATCACTTGTCTGTCCTCATTCTGCTCGTGGCTGCTGACACGTACATATCCGAGGACTTTTTTATTGTTTTCTTTTTCTTCCTTCATCTTTTGTACTCCTTTCTCAATTGCAATGTAACATCAGCAACATATTGATTTTACCGCCTTCCTACCCACTTTGGCTATATTGAGATAGCACCTTTGAAATGTCTGTTGTTTTGCAGCATAAAAAACGCCATGCCCAGCAGATACTTCTGCTATTGCATGACGTTATGTTTCCTATTTTGTTTTAATTCGTATATAAGAGCCCTGCATAGTGCATCCTGATATCCTCAAGCATTGCTTCTGTCGGCTCGACTTTGACCTCCTGTAACGCACCCCCGCTGTTAAATACCATACTATAAACCATATGATCCGGATTGCCGGACGTATAGTCATATGTTTTCAGCTGCGGGTTCCCATGTGTCCCATCCAAACGATGGGAAGATACAGGTGCCATTACCTGTAGTTCGCTGAGCGCATATGTCTTTAAAGTTTTCCGCTTTTTGCGGTTCTTTACAACTGCAATTTCCATCTCTCCTGATACGAGTAAATATTCATATTCCCGATAACGCTCCTTAATCGAAACAAACGTAAACGGAATCATCGCAATCCCTATCATTAAAATAAGTATCTGAAAAAATAAAAAGCCTACAACCAATAATATTATCGTGAGAAAAATCATGCCCAGATTTGTTAATTTACCCTGCTTGTCTTTCTCGTCATGTACGACAACCTCTACATACGAATCTGTCATATGTCCCTCCCTGTTTTTTTCCTCTTACGGCAATGGAACGTCTGCTTTAGCCGCCTTCATCCAGCTCCCAGTGTACCTGCCACCCGATCCGGCAAGCTTAAGCTGCCGCGCATCGTTATCAATGGCCCTCCTTTTCCTTCCACATAGTCGCTTGTAATTGTCACGCTGCCGATATTATCATCTTTTGGAATTTCATACATAATATCCAGCATAAATTCTTCAATAATTGCCCGCAAAGCCCTGGCTCCTACTTTCTTTTCCTTGGCCTTTTTCGCAATTGCATACAAAGCCTGCTGTTCAAACTCCAGCTTTACTTCATCATAGTCCAGTAATTTTTGATACTGTTTAATAATTGCGTTTTTCGGCTCAACCAATATGCGAACCAGCATATCCTCTGTCAGTGCTTAGATCGGAAGAGCGTCGTGTAGGGAAAGAGTGTGACCTGAAGTGTGTGTG
>CANDJR010000226.1 GCA_947385105.1 uncultured Eubacterium sp. | reverse complement strand
ATATCAGAGGCGCAAAATGATATGATTTTTTCGATTATCTGTGAAGAATTAGGGCTGTTTGGTGCCATTTGCCTTATTTTGCTATTTTTGCTGATGATTTGGCGGTTTATGGTAATAGCAAATAACGCGGCGGATTTGTATGGTACGCTTCTTGTATCCGGGATTATGGCACATATCGCGATTCAGGTTATTTTAAATATTGCCGTTGTCACAAATACGATACCAAATACGGGCATTACTTTGCCGTTTATCAGCTATGGCGGTACGTCGACCTGTTTTTTATTAGCGGAAATGGGGCTTGCGTTAAGCGTTTCCAGAGGAATCCGCCTGGAAGGTAAAGATCATGATTAAAGAAAAAAGGAAAAAGAAAGCCAAAAGAAAAAAAGTGTTAATTTTTTTATTGCTGTTTGTATGTGTCGCTGCAATTAGTGTGTACATAGGGATCGAAGGATTTCGAATTGAAAAAGTAGAAGTCAGCGGAAATGAATTATATACAGATAAGCAGATTAAAGACAGCGTACTGAATGATAAATATTCTTGGAATGCATTGTATGTCATAGCAAAACATCGTTTCTTTCATAAAAAAGAAATGCCTTTTATTGATGAAATGGAGATTGAGCTGCTGTCCATGCATGCAATACGGATTAATATATACGAAAAAGCGATGATTGGTTATTTGACGACGAATAACCAAAACGTTTATTTTGATAAAGACGGATTTGTCGTAGAAATTTCGAAGCGTCTGATTGAAAATGTGCCAAGAGTGGAGGGAATCACTTGTCCAAAAGTAGTTGTTTATGAAAAACTGAATTTTGAAGACGATCGCGCACTTTCACTGTTATTGACATTTTCTCAGCAGCTGCAAAAATACGGTTTGTCGCCGGATACAATGGTTTTTAATGGAAACAATGATTTATCGGCGCATTTTGAAGACTTAACCGTCTGTGTGGGGGATGCGGAGTACTTAGTAGAAAAAATGATGCGTTTGGCAAACATTATGTCACAAGTATCTGGGAAAAAGGGAACGCTTCATTTAGAAAACTGGACTCCGCTGACAACAGATATAATATTTACTCCAGATTAGAAAGAGTTGACAATAGTTCTTTACAGAAAAATAATATATTTTTTCAAAAAACTGGTTGATTTCGTAACCAAAAAACTATATTATAGTATACAGAGTTATATTTTGTGTTTTTGGAGGAGAGAGGAACACAAGATAATGCAAATTTAAGGAGGTAATACCTTTGCTTGAGATTACAACAACGGAAGCGGATTCCAGTGCGAAAATAATTGTTATCGGTGTTGGTGGAGCAGGTAACAATGCAGTAAATAGAATGATAGACGAAAATATCGGCGGCGTAGAATTCGTCGGCGTAAATACAGATAAACAAGCATTAATGCTTTGCAAAGCGCCAACGTTAATTCAGATTGGCGAAAAGTTAACAAAGGGTCTTGGTGCAGGTGCAGATCCAGAAGTTGGTATGAAGGCTGCAGAAGAAAGTGCAGATGAACTGTCTGCTGCAGTTGAAGGGGCGGATATGATCTTTGTTACTTGCGGTATGGGCGGCGGTACGGGTACTGGTGCTGCTCCGGTAGTGGCAAAGATTGCCAAGGAAAAAGGGATTTTGACCGTTGGTGTGGTGACAAAGCCTTTTACTTTTGAGGCAAAAGCACGTATGGTAAATGCAACATCTGGGATTGAGCGGTTAAAGGAAGGCGTGGATACGCTGATTGTGATTCCAAATGACAAACTTTTGGAAATCGTAGATCGCAGGACAACGATGCCGGATGCATTAAAGAAGGCAGATGAAGTTTTACAGCAAGGTGTGCAAGGGATTACAGACTTAATTAATCTGCCTGCATTAATCAATCTTGACTTTGCCGACGTACAGACCGTTATGAAGGACAAGGGGTTAGCACATATTGGTATTGGTATGGCAAAAGGCGATGAAAAAGCGATTGAAGCTGTAAAGCTTGCGGTATCATCTCCGTTGTTAGATACAGATATATGCGGTGCTACTCATGTCATTATTAATATTTCCGGTGCAATTTCTTTATTAGATGCAAACGATGCCGTAGGATATGTGCGCGATTTAGTTGGAGAAAACGCAAATATTATATTTGGTGCGAAATACGATGAATCCAGAGCGGATGAAGCTACGATTACTGTAATCGCAACTGGCATAGAGGATGTGTTGGAGCAGCCGAAACCTTCCCTTATGCCAAATATGGCAGGGTTAAAATACGGCAACAATGGTATGGGCATGAATCGGCCAAATGCAGGCGGTTTTGGTGTACGTCCAGGAATGGCATCTGCTGGGATGCAGGGGATGTCCTCACAGAACGGATATACAGGCAGTAATACAATGGGTGCAGGTAATACAGAAGTACCAGCACAGTCTACATATGGAATTAACAAGCCGAAAAAACCAGAAAGCAACGTTGCAGTTAAAGATATTAAAATACCAGGCTTTCTGCAGAATTCAAAAAAATAGTATCAATTGTCATGTGGCAGATGGTAGGAGATACAGAAGGAAAAATGAAAATGTATGGCAGCAGGCATTGCTGGCATCAACCAAAAAGAACAAAAGCTATTGCAAAGATCAGATAAAATCATAAACATGATAGTTCTGGTTTTTGCAGTGGCTTTTTTGTTTGTATGGGAGGTGGGTGCGATTTATGAAGTGTACATTGACGTGCTGGCAATTAATAATTTCTTTGTTGATTTATGGGCATTGCTGGCCGTCAATCTGTTTTTAAAAAGAAAGGTGCGTCCGTTGCGCCTGCTGTTTGGTGCTGTGCTAAGCACGTTTTTATCCTGCCTTGCATTTGCCATTTGCAGGAATCTGTCCATATATTTGCTTTTTGTCAATGCGGTGCTTTATCCTGCTGCGCTGTATGTGACCTTCCGTCCGAAAAGCAGAGGCAGTTTTTTTACAGATTTGTGCATGAGCTATTTGGCTTTTATATTGCTGGGCGGCATGATGGGATGGCTCTATGCAGGCGGAAACGGTTATTTCTCTTATGAAGCAGCAGCGATAGCGGCTTTGTGCCTGCTAACTGTCGTCGTACTTTACAGCAGGCAGTGGCTCAAAAACTATAGCAAGTATATCCAAACACAAATCATACATCAGGGAAAACGCATTCGTGTGCGTGCACTTTCTGACAGCGGGAATTTGCTGCATGATCCATACACTGGCAAACCGGTAAGTATGGTGGATCGGGCAGTTTACGAAAAAGCGTACGGGACGCCGCAGGCGATACGCCTGATTCCGTATGAATCGCTGGGGTGCGGACATGGACTTTTAGAAGCTGTGACAATTGATGAATTGGATATCATGTATGGCAGTCATAAAATCCGGGTGGAACATGCAGTACTGGGGCTTGCGGAGCAGCAGCTGTTTTTAGAAAAGCCATACAAAATGATAGTAAATTTACAAGAACTTATGATTCAATAAAACAGGAGGGAATTATGTTAAGGACAGATACGATGTTACGCAAGATGATAGGGACATTTCACTATATGCTGCAGCTGCCCGCAAAGCAGCAGGAAGTCTTTTATATTGGAGGCACGGATATTCTGCCATCACCATTAGATCCTAAGCAGGAAAATGAATGTATCGAAAAGCTGGCCGGGAGCGGACCGCAGACAGAAGAAGCAAAAAGTCTCCTGATCGAGCATAATTTGCGTCTCGTTGTATACATAGCAAAAAAGTTTGACAATACAGGTGTAGGAGTCGAGGATTTGATTTCCATTGGTACAATTGGGCTCATCAAAGCGATCAATACGTTTAATCCAACGAAAAACATTAAACTGGCAACTTACGCATCACGCTGCATTGAAAATGAAATCCTGATGCATTTGCGCAGAACGAGTAAGAGATCGGAAGAGCACACGTCTGAACTCCAGTCACCGTTAGAAATCTCG
>CANDJR010000225.1 GCA_947385105.1 uncultured Eubacterium sp. | reverse complement strand
GATTTCTAACGGTGACTGGAGTTCAGACGTGTGCTCTTCCGATCTAGGATAAAAAGGTTATCGTAGTGCCGGATGTTGTTAAGATTAAAGGCGAGGAATACGAGGTTGTGCAGATTGCAGCAAATGCATTTGCAGAGTCTGAAAAGCTAAAAGATATTACGATTGGGCTAAATGTATCATCTATTGGGCAGGAAGCGTTTTCTCAGTGCAGCAAACTCAAAACAGTGAAAGTGCGGGCAGATCATTTAGAAGAAATCGGAGAAAACGCTTTTGAAAAAGTACATAAGGCAATACAGATTATCTTTCTTTCAACCGAACAAATGGAACGCTTTGCTGTACTGTTAAATGGTACGTCTGTTCCACAGACAGCCTCCATTATTGTGCAGTAAATAAGAAAAAGCAGGAAGGATTATTTATGAACGTAAATGCAGTAGCCAATATGAATGGTGAGAAGCAGGCAGTCGAGACAGAAAACCGTGCCAGAACATCCGGCACTGGTTTTTCAAACTATATGGATCAGCAGTCGCTTCGCTATGGAGATTATTTGGAGCAGATTTTTGATGAAGCGTCCAATACATACAACGTATCCAAAGATTTGTTAAAAGCAATGGCAAAGGCAGAGTCTAATTTCCGTGCAGATGCAACCTCCAGCTGCGGTGCAATGGGCATTATGCAGCTGATGCCTGGGACAGCGGCAGGATTAGGCGTTTCGGATGCATATGACCCAAAACAAAATATTATGGGCGGTGCAAAATATATGAGCCAGCTTTTGTCAAAATATAATAATAATTTAACATCTGCGATTGCGGCGTATAATGCTGGCAGTGGCAATGTCGACAAGTATGGCGGAATTCCGCCTTTTAAAGAAACGCAAAATTACGTGGTAAAAGTACTGCAGTATCTAGAAGAAGGAGTTACAATACCAGACAGTTCTGGCACGGCTTCAAATTCCTCTGGCATGCCAGTACAGCTTGGGAATGCAAGCAATGCTTCTGCACAGCTTTTAGGATCTGCAAATAACGCTTCTGCACAGCTTTTAGGAGCTACGAACAATACGGGGAGCAATACAAGCGCTTTGCAGCAAATTGTAAACCAATATTTTGATTATGACGATTATTTGGAATTTTTGCAGCTGTTTACAAAAGTTATTTATGAAAAGCTGTCCGAAGAAGCAGGTATGCAAAAAGATACAGAATCTAACACTCAAAATACTGCACAGAAAACCGAAACAGTCAGCAAACAAGAGACAGATGTGCAGGTGCAGCCTCAAAAACAGCTGACGATGACAGTGCGGGATTCGCATGGAAGTATCAATACGTACCATCAGCAAAGCCAGGACAGTGATGCATATACTGCATATCAAACTATGACAGCCGGCGGAAAAAACCGGTTATCTGTTATGTTAAATCGTACGTTAATATAAAATACTGATCTAGAGGGGTAAAATGGAACAGCTAAAATTTCAAAAAGGACAGACAATTGTAAAGCGGAAAGATAAAGTAAAGGAATGGTATCTGGTTCAGGAAGGAACTGTGATTCTAAAGGCGGAATTTGCGGAGATCTCCTTTGGAAAATATACGATTATTGGTGTCTTGGAAAGTGACAGGTTTCTTTGTGACTATTTGGCGGGCGAGGATACCGTGCTTTTAGTACTTCCGTGCAAAAATGCCGTAGATTTAAAAAGGCTTCTGGCGGCAAATGAACGTTACAGAGGCGTTTTTTTACGTACTGCAATCGAACAAAGGCATAAAATGTTTGCCCTGCATTCAAAGCTGTTAGCGCGCACCAGGCAGTTTTATACCTTTGTGCAAACGATTCACGAAGACTATGAGGCGCTGTGCGCAAAGTGCCAGCTAGATGTCCAGGTATTCCCGAAAATGGATTACTTTGAAACGCTGGATATGCAAAATAAAGTGGAACCATGGGAAATTAATAAAAGTGTAACCCTTGTAAAAAATTATCTCAAGGAATATATGCAGTTTATGGCAAGGGACGACAGCCTGAGTGTGGGCGTTATTATGCAGGCGGCAGTGCAGACGCGTACAGCAATGCGCGGCGTACGGGAAATGGTAAAATATCTGATTTATCAAAAGGAGATTTTATTATCTGAGTCAAAAAACGATATGCTTTATTTGTATTTTGATTTAGCGGTGCGGGCAGGAAAGCGACAGCTTGACTTAGGGCCGATTAAGGCGAAAATGGAGCTGTTATCTGAATTTGCCGGTAAGATGCAAATCTATGATACAAACCTTGTGGCTGAACGTAAAAAGCAGTATGAGGAATATGATTTTGAAAATGCATCTTCTCTGCAGATGACAAAAGATATGGATATTACAGCACAAGACTGCTTGGGCTGGATTTTAGAATTTGCGGAACTTCCAAAAGAAGAAGCGCAAAATGTCAAAGAAATGGTTGAAGCTTACCGGGATTTACCAGATATGTTAGCAACGGATACGAATACGTACCAGCTGCGCAAGCGGGTGTCTTCCGCTTTTTATGACGTTTACTGCAAAGTCTTTTTACAGGCTATGAAGCAGGAAGAAGCCATCTCTCCGCTTATTGAGATGTTTTTGAACTTTGGGTTTATGGACGTACAAATTGCAGGGGTGGAAAATACCAAAGAGCTCTATGATTTGACCGGACGCCTGCGTCAGTTCCAGTCCGATCATGTTTATACGATTTATGAATGGCTGAAAAGTATTTATAAAGGCCAAAAGGAACCATCGAAAAATGAATTTGACCTTGATTATAACGGACATTTATTAGAACAGCGCAAAAATGGGGATCTGAGTGAAGAACAGGTCAAAGCTCTGCAAAACGATCAGGCGCAAAAAGCGCTGTTTGAAATTCGAAATATGTTTACCTCTGCGAACCGGATTACGTCTGGAAAGATCACGACGTTTTGCCCGATTATCACAGAATTGGACTTGGTGAATTCCATTGATCGAATGGCAGTCACAGTAGAAAAACTAGAAGAAGCATTTAATAAGACGCGTATGGTAGATTATTCAGCATTTTACCGGGAAGTTAATTTCCCAGCGCCGGGCCTTGATATTTTAAATCATGAGATGATGATGGTAGAGGTCATTCCGGATATTATTTTAATGCCGAATGCAGGAGCGCGCTCTATGATGTGGCAGGAGACGGCGGACAAACGGCGGGATACGCCGGCACGGTTTTTATTCCCAATCTTTACGATGTCAGAGCTCGAAGACTTAATGATAGAGGCAGTCGGCAGATACCGCTGGGAAATGTGTCGTAAAATCCAAGGGGTACGTTGGAATGATATTCGTGAAAAATCGCTGACATCAGAATATTGTGATTATATTCAGTTTTACCGTAAAAACCAGAACTTGTCGGTTGAAGCAAAGGATAAGTTAAAGATTGCGATTTCACGGGCTAAAAATAACTACCGCGAAGTGTTCGTAAAGGATTATGAAAACTGGATTAAATATGAAGCAAAAGGCAGTTTCCGCTTAAACAAGGTGTCGCGGGATATTTTGATCCAGCATTGCCCGTTTGCAGCAGATATTCGGGCGGAGTTGCAGTCAAACCCAGTTTATCAAAATGCATTTGGGAAATTTGAACGCGAAAATACGAAGAAGGTGCAGCGGTTAACCGCTTTGTATGATAAGTATCAAAAGGCAGGCGGAGAGGTTACACCGCTAATGAAAGACAATTTAATGTACTACCAGCTGTAGCTTTACCTTGCTTTTTAGAGCTGTGCTTTTCGTTTTGAAACAACGAGGAGTGCAGCTTTTTGTGATAATAAAAAGGGCTGTCGCACTAAGAAAAATATATACAAGATTTAGTGGGATTTAATCCCAAAACAATACTATATCTTATATACTTAATCCTTATTGCGACAGCCCTTTTTGAACCATCATCATTTTAGAGCTGTCTAGGGGACTTGAACCCCCGACCTCCGCCTTACCAAGGCGACGCGCTA
>CANDJR010000224.1 GCA_947385105.1 uncultured Eubacterium sp. | reverse complement strand
CCAAATATGATGCCGGAGAATATACGATATTTGGCCGAAAAGTTTATGTTAGCCGCGGATTAGGGACACATACGTTTCATATTCGCATTTTCAACCGGGCAGAGCTGTTAATCGTTACTGTAAAGCCTAAGAAACCTGCGACAGAGAACCATTTACGTAAATCACAAGCAGCAAGCAACTAATTTGACGGCACAAAAAGTAAGAGGGGGACAGCATGGAGTTAAAAGTAAAATTAGAGACTTTTGAAGGTCCTTTGGACCTGCTGCTGCATTTACTGGAAAAAAATAAGGTCAATATTTACGATATTCCAATTGTGGAGATAACAAATCAATATATGGATTATGTGCATGAAATGGAGCGCCAGGATTTGAATGTCATGAGTGAATTTATGGTCATGGCCGCGACGCTTTTAGAGATTAAGGCAAAAATGCTGCTGCCAAAAAAAGAAGAAGCAGAGGAACAAGAAGACCCGCGTGCAGAGCTGGTACAGCAATTATTAGAATATAAATTATATAAAAGCATTTCGTATGCGCTCAAAGACCGCCAAGTGGACGCAGAGAAAGTCATGTACAAAGTACCGACGATTCCAAAAGAAGTGTCAGCATATGAACCGCCTGTTGATATAGAAGGACTTTTGGACGGCCTTACATTACAAAAGCTAAATAAAGTGTTTGCTTCTATTATGAAACGCCAATCGGATAAAATCGATCCGATCCGTTCAAAATTTGGCAAAATTGAAAAAGAAGAAGTATCTTTAGAAGAAAAGATGATCGTGTTAGAACAATATGCTGCTTCACATAAGCAGTTTAGTTTTCGCGCCCTGTTGGAGCGACAGACGAGCCGGGTACAGGTGATAGTGACCTTTTTGGCAATTTTGGAACTAATGAAAACAGGAAAAATCGAGGTATCCCAGATACAGGCGTTTGGTGATATTCAAATTATATCAAATATAGCATAACTGGTTTCATAGCTTAACAATTCACATTACCCTCAGTGGATAAGGGGATACACTGGATTGTTATCTAATAACGGCATAAAGCATGGAGGATGACAGAATTCATGGAGATGGATAAGGAAATACAGCAGCATACAGCAGACAATCCAGAAGACAAAGCAGAACTATCAGCAGAAAAAATAGACAATCCAGAAGACAAAGCAGAACTATCAGCAGAAAAAATAGACAATCCAGAAGACAAAGCAGAATTGTC
This sequence comes from uncultured Eubacterium sp., assembly GCA_947385105.1. Lineage (GTDB taxonomy): Bacteria > Bacillota > Clostridia > Lachnospirales > Lachnospiraceae > Eubacterium_J. The sequence continues at coordinate 2,848 of CANDJR010000224.1, read as the reverse complement.
AGAAGAAAAAACAGAACTTCCGCAAAATGAAGCAGCCAAAGAAGCAATCATAGAAGCAATTTTGTTTACAATGGGGGAATCTGTCTCATTAGAAAAAATTGCAGCTGCCTTAGAACTGAGCCAAGAAGAAACAAAACAGCTGCTGGAAGGCATGATGGTACGCTATGAGAGGGAAGATCGCGGGATTTGCCTTATAGAGCTGGATGGTTCGTATCAAATGTGTACCAAAAAGCAAATGTATGAATATTTGATTAAAATCGCAAAACAGCCCAAAAAGCAGCTGCTGACGGACGTTTTACTGGAAACACTTTCTATTATCGCCTATAAGCAGCCAGTTACAAAGCTTGAAATTGAAAAAATCCGCGGCGTTTCCAGCGGTCATGCGGTAAGCAAGCTCATAGACTATAACCTGGTCTGTGAATTAGGCAGACTGGATGCACCAGGGCGGCCGCTTTTGTTTGGTACGACAGAAGAATTTCTGCGCAGTTTTGGTGTACAGTCTATTGATGAACTCCCGCAGCCAGAACCAGAAAAAGTCGAGGAGTTTCGTCAAGAAGCAGAAGAAGAAATGGAAATACGCATGAAATTATAATTGCAGATTTTGCAGCGGGAATATTGCATACTGGCTTTGCATAATATGGGATTAAATACAGTGTTGGAGTACTTATGAAGCGAGTATCTTATATTATTACGGCTGCATGTCTGGTTGTCTTCCTCATTTTTTCATTTGTATACGCGCCCGCAGTATCGATTTGGGCAAAGGCAAAAAAAGAAAAAGCTGATTTAAAGGAAGCGGAGCTTTATGCACGCTCAGCGGTGTTAATGGATGCTGATAACGGACGTATTTTATTTGGGAAGGATGAAGGCAATGTTATGCCTATGGCAAGTACTACAAAAATCATGACGTGCATTTTGACGTTGGAAAATGCTTCTTTGGAAGACCTTGTTACAATATCGGCATATGCAGCTACAATGCCGGACGTCCAGCTGCATATTTCGCAGGGAGAAACGTACCGTCTGGCGGATTTAATATATTCTTTGATGCTGGAATCCCATAATGATTCCGCAGTTGCGATTGCAGAGCATGTTGGAGGCAGTGTCGAGGGATTTGCGCAGATGATGAACGAAAAGGCAGAGTCGATTGGCTGTACAGATACCTTTTTTATTACGCCAAACGGCCTGGATGCTTCTTGTGAAGTTTCCAAACCAGACGGTACAAGTATATCCAAAGTACATGCTACGACAGCAGCTGACCTTGCGCGGATCTTAAGCTATTGTATTAAGCAGTCGCCAAAAAAAGAAGAATTTCTAAAAATCACCCGTACAGCAAATCATAGTTTCCACAACATCAAAAAGGCGAAAGATGGGAATGTATCAGAAGGCGAACGCAGCTTTCATGTAGTAAACCATAACGCTTTTTTAAATATGATGGACGGGGCATTAACTGGCAAAACAGGATTTACCGGAAATGCCGGATACTGTTATGTCGGCGCCTTAGAAAGAGGCGGACGTACGTTTGTGATAGCGCTTTTGGCATGCGGCTGGCCAAACCATAAGACATGGAAATGGCAGGATGCCAGAAAGCTGTTTCAATATGGCATCGATCATTATAAAAAAATAGATATTACGGATTATACATACGAGCCTAACCCGATTCCTGTGAAAAATGGGGCTGGTACAGACCGCTTGGTGAAAACAAAAATACAGCTGCCGCTTACCGTAAAAAAGAAAGAACAGACGATGTTGCTTTCTTCAGAAGATAAAGTAAAAATAAGTGTGCAGCTGCCAAAATCTTTGCAGGCTCCTGTAGCAGCTGGCAAGCAAGTTGGCACATTGGATTATTATGTAAATGGAGATTTAATTTCGCAGCAGCCGATAGTTACAGCAAATGGTGTGGGGGCACGTACTATGGCATGGTATTTTAAGCTTGTGCTTTCCAGATATTTTTATCCGTATTTGTAATTCCATGGCTGCAGTTTCTGACATTATGTAAAAACATAGAACAGTTCGTTTCTATTTTCATTGTGTATTTTTACAAATTTTTCCGATTTTTCATTGTGTATTTTTACTATAAATTTCATATAGTGAAAAATTTAACAAAATTATGTTGAATCTTAAGACAAAAAGCGTTACTATTATTCTGAGGGAATTTTTTAAGTTTCTAAATAGATGGAGGGCTAAAGAATGAGTAATAGTAATGATAACTCTGCAATGCAGCGTATTGCAAGGTTAGTCGACGAAAACAGCTTTATGGAAATTGGTTCGCTTGTTACAGCAAGAAGTACTGATTTCAATTTGGCACAGACAGATACTCCGTCCGATGGCGTTATCACTGGGCATGGTCTTATCAATGGCAGCCTTGTATTTGTCTATAGCCAGGATGCATCTGTGCTGGGCGGCACCATCGGAGAGATGCATGCAAAAAAAATTGCTGCTGTCTATGACATGGCGGTTAAGATGGGTGCACCTGTGATTGGTCTGATTGATTGTGCTGGTATCCGTCTCCAGGAATCCGTAGATGCATTGGAAGGGTTTGGCGCTATTTATGCAAAACAGGCACAAGCTTCAGGAGTCATTCCGCAAATCAGTGTCATATTCGGTAATTGTGGAGGCGGGCTTGCAGTTGTGCCTGCATTAAGCGATTTTTCCTTTATCGAATCTAAAAAAGCAAAATTGTTTTTGAATTCGCCAAATGCAATTGCAGGAAACCGCGTAGACAAATGCGATACAGCTTCTCCGGCGTTCCAAAGTGCGGAAACCGGTACGATAGACAAAGTTGGGACAGAGGATGAGATACTTGCAGATCGGAAGAGCGTCGTGTAGGGAAAGAGTGTGACCTGAAGTGGGG
>CANDJR010000223.1 GCA_947385105.1 uncultured Eubacterium sp. | reverse complement strand
TCATGTTCTTACGAAATGCGCAGTTTATGCGCATTTCTGGCTGTGAATAGTAACATTTTTGTTCTTTGATATGAACTTTTCTTATTGACATACTATTTTTACAGTGTTATGTTGAAATAGAAAAACTGCAGCTTTATATTAATAAATCTGATAATTTATCACTGTTATTTAAAAAATAGAAGGGAACATAACCTTATGGACAAAAACCTAGCTTACCAGGAAGAACCCCGCGAAGAACTGCTGCGTGGGGAAATCTATGTGATGTCAAGTCCGTCTGTAAACCATAGCCGGGCAGCATCCAATATTTATTATGTCTTCCGTAACCATCTGAAACAGAAAACATGTAAAGCATTCGCGGATGGCGTGGACGTCTACCTTACGGAAAACGACCGCGTAATCCCAGACGCAATGATCGTCTGCAGCAAAGACATCATCCACCCAGACGGCATCCACGGCGCACCCGATCTGATAGTGGAAGTGCTCTCCCCCAGCACAGCAAAAAACGATAAAGGATACAAAAAAGACCTATACGAACGTTCTGGTGTAAAAGAATATTGGATTGTTGATACACATGATCGACAGAGAAAAGGCATCGTGTACAGAGTCAGTTCCTGTATCCCTCTATCATGATTTTACGATTCCCTTAGAAGATATATTTTATGACCTTTTATAAAAAGGACACCAAGTGTTGCCAGCACCGGGCGTCTAAGAAGCCGCCTCCTGACAAAATTGCGTCTTTCAATTCCTATACAGACGAAGGGTTTTCTGGCGCGAATACAAACTGCTCCGACAGATATCCGCCTGTACTGCCCGCATTATGAGATACCAGCAGAAAATAGCAAATCTATCTTTTCTTTATCGCACGAGAGAATCCAATCATTGTGCGTTTGGTATAGCAGCTGTAAGCATGTTTTTTCTTTTGCTAATATGTCAACTCCCCTATCGTCATATAAATAATAAAGCAGCGGGCATTTTGCAGCTAAAAAATACACATTGGAACACAGTCCGCTGATTCCTCCCAAATCGCCTTTTATAATTTCCAGCAATAGCAAGTCCAGCGGCGGCGCATCGCTTGCTGCAAGATCCCAGTACAAGTGCGTTTGCTGCACATAGTCATCTTCCACAAAATAGGTTTCGTCCACTGATTCATCTGGCACAGAAAGCCCCAGCTGCGCAAGCCTTCGCAATGTAACACTTTTTGGCGTCACTTCCTCTTTTGGGTAAACGTCTATCCGCAAAAGGTCCAGCTGGCAAGGCAGCTCGTCAAACAGCGTTTTTGCACGTACAAAGGCATGATCCAGGTAAACAGGATTCACCCTGCCATCCGGCAAATATATTTGCGCATCCGCGCCTACTTCAAAACTGATTCCTACTGGCGCATGGTTAAAAACTGGCATGGGCAGCTGTCCTTGTTCTAGTCCCAGCTGCTCAAATGTATGCATAAAAAGTTCGTGAAGCTTACGCAAGTTTTTTCTCCTCCTGTATGATTTTTCAAAACACGTATTGTAAACCTGCCTGGGCTTTGCAGCTATGGCTGAAAATACTTGCCCTGCCAGGTATCCCGCTCCTTTAATCTGCGGGTAAACGTATTTAAAACCCTCTTTTTATCCGCACTCCATGCTGGCGCAAGCAGAATCCTTTTCGGCCCGTCGCCTGTAAGCCTGTGAATCACCATAGAAGGCGGCAGATGTTCCAGACAAGTAATCACAAAATCTACATATTCCTCGAAAGAAAAGAGCCGGAAAGGTTCTTTTTCATACATTTCTCCTAAAGCTGTCCCTTTTAATACATGAAGAAGCTGAAGTTTTATCCCGTCAATGGGTGGAGAAATATGTGCCACATAATCTACAGACGCAAGCATCTGTGCCTGTGTTTCTATTGGAAAACCTAAAATCAAATGTACAATGACTGTCAGCCCGGCGGCTTTTAATTGTCTTACAGTTTCTTCAAAACAAGAAAGCGGATAACCGCGCCGGATAAACTCTGCTGTTTTTGGATGGATTGTCTGAAGCCCCAGCTCTATCCAAACAGGTTTTTGTAAATTCAGCTCACTTAAAAGACGAATCTTCTCAGGCTCTAAGCAGTCTGGACGGGTTGCAATCGAAAGCGCTGCAATCTCAGGCTGTGCAATTGCCTTTGTAAACAGTTCCCGCAAATAAGAAACCGGCGCGTACGTATTTGTGAACGACTGAAAATAAGCAATGTATAAGCCTCCTGGCGGCATCTTTCCCGCAACCAGTTTTTTTGCCGCGTGAATCTGTTCTTCGATGTTCTGTTCTTTGATGATATTCTGTTCTTTGATAATACTCTGTTCTTTGATAATACTCTGTTCTTTGATGGTGGTCTGTGTTTCGACTCCAATTGGCCGCATGCTGTTAGACATGCGGCGGTTTGGTGTAAAATCTCCAGACCCGCCTGCACTGCAAAAAATGCATCCGCCTGTCCCTTTGCTGCCATCCCGGTTTGGGCAGGTGAGTCCTGCATCCAAAGACAGCTTATATACTTTTGTGCCAAACTGCTGCTTTAGCCAGGAATTCAGCGAATAATAGGGCCGTCCGTCCCAAAGCATCTTTGCTGATACTTCCTCCTTCATTTCAGATCCTTTCATGAAAAAAATTTTCCTGTATGCACAAAAAAAGCAAATAAGTGATACCAATCAGGTTTGCTATCCTCAGTGAACAAGGAGATACACAGTTTTGCACCGCTGAAGTTAGCAGTGCTTTTCTACCTCATATGCATAGGCAGCCAGTGTGTCATCGTCAAATAATACCCAAGTAATTGCGTCAAATGCATCCGGAAACTGTTCCAGAAACTGACAGACTGTACGTACCGCCACATTCGCTGCTTTCTTGACTGGATAACCATAGACTCCGGTTGAGATAGAAGGAAACGCAATGGTACGGATTGCGTTTTGCCTGGCAACTTCCAGCGAATTCCAATAACAAGCTGCCAGTTTTTCCGGTTCGCCCTCCATCCCTGTGCGCCACACTGGCCCAACTGTATGGATTACAAACTCACATGGCAGACAATAGCCCTGCGTGAGCTTTGCCTCTCCTGTCTTGCATCCATGCAGCATTCTGCATTCTTCTAAAAGCTTAGGCCCGGCAGCTCTGTGTATCGCACCATCCACTCCCCCGCCTCCAAGCAGGCTTGTATTCGCTGCATTGACAATTGCCTGCACATCTGTCCTTTTTGTAATATCACCTTTTACTGTTTTTAGTATCATCATCTAAGCCTCCCTATCTGTGCAAAAACTCTGCAGTGATTACCTGTACAGAGTTGTTTCATAGTGTTTTTTTATCAAACCAGCAAACCCTGCAGGCCTTTTGCAAGCGCCTGATTGTATGCTTGCCAGGAAAGATATCTGCCTCCCATCCGCTCCAAATGAGAAGTATGAAACTGACAGTCAATCATAACAAACTGTTCCCGCTCCAAAAACCTTGCAAATAAAATCAAGGCTGCCTTAGAGCCATTTTCCTTTTCTGAAAACATACTTTCTCCAAAAAAGCACTTGCCAATGCTAACGCCATAAAGTCCTCCCGCTAATCGGCCATCTTCAAGCACTTCCACGCTTACCGCATAGGATGCCTGATGCAGGCGCAAGTATGCTGCCTCCATCTCATCCGTAATCCAAGTACCTTCCGCAAACTCCCGTTTCAGCCTGCAGCGGTGCATCGTATCTGCAAAATCTCTGTTTAAAAGCATCTTTAGCTCATGCTTTTTCATATATTTTTTCATAGAATGAGAGACATGTATTTCCTTTGGATCAATTACAAAACGCTGCTTTGGACACCACCATAAAATTTCCTGGCCTGGCTCATACCACGGAAAAATTCCATGCGTATATGCCAGCAAGAGCCGCTCTATGCTTAAATCCCCGCCAACAGCCAGCAGGCCGTCCGATCGTGCAAGCGTAGGGTCCGGAAAACTGATTTCCCGTTCATTCAGGCGCCAAACCGGCATGCTGTACGCCCCCTTCCTGCTTGGCATCAGCCTCATCTATCATGATGTGAACTACCCATTGTCTAAAGCCAATGGGCTTCCTGCTTCATCGACCTCGTA
>CANDJR010000222.1 GCA_947385105.1 uncultured Eubacterium sp. | reverse complement strand
GGAAATCCGGGAGAACACTGTCATCCGTGGACATGAAGATATAATCTTTACACCCCATTTCACCAAGGTGCAAAAACCATGCGCCCCTGCCGGGGATTATCTGGAAGGAGGTGAAGGCCGGTATGGGATTTGACCGGGCAAGTTAGGTGCAATGTATTTATGGGGTAATTAACCGCTCGGACTTATTACGGGGGAGCGGGAGCGGCTCTGACTGACAGAGGAGCTGCCATAAAAAAGAAATGGAAGACTGAAATGGGCATTAACGGAATAGGAACAGAGGGATATCCGCTGACAGGATACACGGCAAAAAAGACAGGAAGATTTTTTTGCATTTCAAAAGTCTGTATGGAAAATTCGCAATCAAATCGAAGGTTCGTTGATAGAAAGCTCCAAAATGACAAATGATAATAAAAATATAACTGGCAATAGCTTGACAGATGCTTAGTAAATGATAGATCTACCGTTTACAATGCTTATATGAAATAATTGGAAAAATTGAATAAATAAAAATATTATGCGCATACTTCTTGGTAAATAAGCATCTGTGAAGGAATGGAGATTATTATGAACCATAAAAAAAGTATGCGCATTTTCTGGCTGTCGCTATGCCTGCTGCTTTTATCCGGGGCAATTATTATTACTGTGGTACAGATCAAATCGCGAAAGGATGAAAAAGGCCAGCAGCATACCGAAGAAAGCCAAAGCCAGGGAAACTTACAGACATCCGATACACAGGCAGACACGCCTGGCCAGGAAGAAAACAGCGAACATGCAGCGAGTCCAGATACGAGTGTGTACGAACGTACAAAGTCAGAGGACACGGCTGCACAAACACAGCCGACACTTGGTGATCCGGTTGCATATCTATATGAACTGCGGGTCAAAAATGGCTATTTGGAAGTATATTATTACCAAACAGAACAATTATTTTTCCATACGGGTATCCCGTATCATGTGCTGACGACAAACCAGCGCAAACAGCTGGAGGAAGGCAAATATTTCCATAATGAGCAGGAACTATATGGATATTTGGAAAGCTGTACAAGCTAAGTTTGTTTTCTTTACATGCTGCAAGCCTTTTGCTATAATGCATAAGTCGGAACGTAAAAGAAACGCAAGGCTAACAAACGGGTTGAGGAGAGAATTCAGTTGGTATATAATAATATTTTGAATCAAGAAATTTATGACATTGCCATTGTAGGGGCAGGAGCTGCAGGGCTTATGGCTGCGATTACAGCAGCGCGAATGGGCATGCACACCATTGTGCTGGAACATATGAAGGAACCTGCGAAAAAGATTTTGTCAACAGGAAACGGAAAATGCAATTTTACAAACACGGACCAAAACCTGGAATCTTATTATTGTGCAAAACCTGAATTTGTAGGCACTGTTTTGGCGCAGTTTTCCTGCCAGTCTGCAATCCAATTTTTTCAGGAGCTTGGGATTGACCCTTTACAAAAAAACGGTACGTGCATTTATCCAGAAAGTGAACAGGCATCTTCTGTGCGCAGCGTATTATTATCAGAAATACAGCGCTTGAAAATCCCGCTTGTCACATCACTTGGCATTCGCAGCATACAGACTGTCCCATTGCCGGATACACGTTTTCACATACCAACAGGCAGGATATTTGAAATCCAGGCAAAGGAACAGACGATTTACAGCCTTTCTTGTATTCTTGCAACAGGAGGAAAATCTGCAAAAAAAACAGGAAGTGACGGCAGCGGTTACCTTTACGCCAAAAATCTTGGACATACGCTGCAAAATCCGCTGCCTGCGCTTGTACCGCTGCAGGCGGATTTTGAAGAATGGAAACTGCCGCCTGGCGTGCGCATTGGTGTTAGAGCGCGGCTTTTACTTGACGGAAAACAGGCAGCGCAAGAGTGCGGAGAACTGCAGATAACAGATTATGGTATATCAGGCATTGTGATGTTTCAATTAAGCCGTTTCGTTTCCAGAGCATTAGAAGCGAAAAAAAAGGTTCTGGTCTGTTTAGATTTTAAACCGAATTTACATAGAGAGGAATTAGAGCAGCTATTAAACCAAAGGTTTGCAAGTGCTTATCATGCGCACAAAACAGTGAGCGAATGCCTGCTTGGCTTTTTGCCGGACAAGCTGATTTCTGTTATTTTAAACAGGGCACAGGTAAAGCTTAGCCTGCACTGTACTGCATGCAAAAAGCACCATGTACAGGCAATCGCAGGGCAGTTAAAAAATTTTATCGTTTGTATTACAGGCACAAAAAACTTTGATGCCTCACAGGTGACAACTGGGGGGATCTTAATCCAGGAAATTAATGCACAGACGATGGAATCCAAACGGGTGCCGTTTCTTTATTTTGCCGGAGAAATTGTCGATGTAGATGCAAAATGCGGCGGCTATAATTTACAGTGGGCCTGGTCCAGCGGATATGTGGCCGCAAAAGCAGCAGCACACAATATAAAAAAGGCTTGCAGCCAAACCAACAAAAAGAGAAAAGAATAATGATACGTATACAACAAATAAAATTACCAATTAACCATACCAAAGCACAGCTGGAACAAAAAATACGAAAATCCTTACAGTTAAAGCCAAAGCAGGATTTTACGTATACCATTTGGAAACAGTCGATTGATGCAAGGCGCAAAAATGAAATCGCCTATGTGTATACTGTGGATGTATCGATAAAACATATGACAGATGACCAAGCAGCGTCATTTGTACAAAAGATTCACAATAAGAATATTATGTTAACTAAAAAGACGGTTTACCATGTCACTCCATCTGGCCAAGAAGCTTATAAGCACCGCCCATTCATTGTAGGCAGCGGGCCGGCGGGGTTATTTTGTGCATATTTACTGGCAACTTTTGGTTATCAGCCAATTGTCATTGAACGGGGAAAGCCAGTAGACCAGCGGAAACAAGATGTAACAAAGTTTTGGCAGGAAGGCATTTTAGATCCTTTTTCCAATGTGCAGTTTGGAGAAGGCGGTGCGGGCACATTTTCTGATGGAAAATTAAATACACTCGTAAAGGACACTGCAGGAAGAAACCGCTTTGTATTAGAAACATTTGTCCAATGCGGGGCAAACAGCAGTATTTTATATGTCAATAACCCACATATAGGAACAGACTGCCTGATACAGGTCGTAAAAAACATGCGTCAGGAAATTATCCGGCTTGGCGGGACGTTTTTGTTTGAAACATGTCTGAGCGATTTGCAGATACAAGACGGCAGCTTACAGGCTGTTACGCTTACTTGTAACGGGCAGCAAAAAGAGATGGCAGCTGATCTTATTATACTTGCAACCGGACACAGTGCAAGGGATACGTTTGCAATGCTTTTAGAAAAGCAAGTGCCTATGACAGCCAAATCGTTTGCAGTCGGATTGCGCATGGAACATCCGCAGCATATGATCAATGACCACCAGTACCAGGGGGCGGATATGCGCTATTTGCCTACAGCATCTTATAAAGTGACGGCAAACTTTCCTGGAATGCGGGGTGTATATTCTTTTTGTATGTGTCCAGGCGGCTATGTTGTAAATGCTTCTTCGGAAACAGGACACCTGGCAGTCAATGGTATGAGCTACCAAAAACGCGATGGAAAAAACGCAAACAGCGCAATTATCGCTGCTGTGACACCTGCGGACTTTCCGGATGCATCTGCGCTTGGCGGTATTGCATTCCAGCGCGAATTGGAATCGCGTGCATTTTTACTTGGTAACGGAAAAATCCCGCAGCAGTTATATGGCGATTATGCTATAGGCAGGCGTTCCAAAGAATACGGAGATTTTACGTCCCAGACAAAAGGGGCAAGCACGTTTGCAGATTTGCATGATTTATTGCCGCTGGATATGAAAGAAGCATTGATACGCGCAATTGAGCGATTTGCATCTTATATCCCTGGGTTTAACCGCTATGATGCTATTTTGTCCGGAGTAGAAAGCCGGACGTCTTCTCCGGTACGTATTTTGCGTGATGATACGTATCAAAGCAGTATTCACGGAATTTATCCATGCGGGGAAGGTGCAGGTTATGCAGGCGGTATTATGTCTGCGGCAATGGATGGCTTAAAAACAGCAGAAGCGGTTATGGCACGATAC
>CANDJR010000221.1 GCA_947385105.1 uncultured Eubacterium sp. | reverse complement strand
GATACGATACTATACAAAGAACTCCTCCTTTATGCATGTAATTTCTATTTTCTATGGCGCTGCGCTTTATCTGGCAAAGAATGGACCGTATTTCTCTGCACGCAAGAGTGCACAATCTATCACGGATAAAATACTTTTAACTACTAATTTTAGGATAAAAATTGAATTTAAATGAAAGAAAAACAGACAGAATGCAGCGCCAAGAAAAAAGTTTAAATCAAATAGAAAAAACTAAAAATAGAAACTAAAAATAGAAACTAAAAATAGAAACTAAAAATAGAAACTAAAAATAAAAACTGAATATAGAAACTAAAAATAAAAACTAAAAATAGAAACTGAATGTAGAAATTGAATATAGAAACTGAACACTTGCAAAATAAAGCTTTGAACGGGATCCATTTAAGGAGATCCATTTAGGGAAATCAATTTGATAAAATAGAATTTGTAAATGAAAAAGATGAATTCATTGTATCACAGAATCCATCTTTTTAAAAGAATAAATTACAAATTGCAGGCTTTTACATACGTCCTAATTCGATTCGCATTTTTTCCAAAGCACGCTTTTCAATACGGCTGACATACGAACGGGAAATTCCAAGGCGTCCCGCAATCTGTTTTTGCGTTACGGGCTTATCGTCTAACAAACCGTAGCGCAAAATAATGATCTCCCGCTCTCTGGCATTTAATATATTTGGTAAAATTTTTTGTAGTTTGTGTATCTTACCATTTTTATCCATTCGTTCTATAATGTCTGGCTCGTCACTTTCAATGATATCCATAAAATTAATTTGGTTACCTTCTTTGTCTGTCCCGATTGGTTCATAAATCGATACCTCTCTTGCAGCCTTGCGTCGATTGCGCAAATGCATCAGCAGCTCATTATCAATACATCTGGCAGCGTACGTAGACAGCCTGGATCCCTTTTGCGGCTGAAAGGTCATGACTGCTTTTATCAGCCCAATTGTGCCAATGGAGATCATCTCCTCCATATCTTCCTCTGCATTCTGATACTTTTTGGCAATATGGGCAACCAGCCTCATGTTGTGTTCAATCAGCGTATTTCTGGCCTCAAGGCTTCCACTCATCATTTCCTCCAAAACTTTTTTCTCCTCCTGTATCCCTAACGGCGGTAAAAAAGTCTTCAAAACCCACACCTCAAAGCCACTTTCTTATATTGTATGTAAACATATACACCTGCGTGCCTTTCCAATTTTCAGAATTTCGTGTAAAATAAGAACTATGGAACGAAAAATCATTTATACAATTGACACAAAAGATGCTGGAAAAAATATTTTGACATTTTTAAAACAGCATCACTATTCAAAAAATGTCATCGTGCTGCTGAAAAAAACAGAAAACAGCATATTAGTTAACGGTAAATGGTATTATGTAAACCAAAAGCTGCAAAAAGATGATCAGCTCATCATTCGCATAATAGAAACCGCACAAACGACACCATCTGGCATTGTACCTGTCAGACTCCCTCTGTCGGTAACTTATGAAGATGAAGACCTGCTTGTCATAAACAAACCTGCACATATGCCCATTCATCCGTCTATGGGGCACCATGAACATACGCTTGCCAATGCCGTTGCCTATTATGCGAAAGAGCGAAGTGAATACTATCCCTTCCGCTGCGTCAACCGCCTCGACCGGGATACGAGCGGATTAACGATCCTTGCAAAAAATCCTTACGCCAGCTGTCTTTTAAATGAACAGATGCGAAACCGCAAGATCTGCAGGACTTATTATGCAATTGCATCAGGATATACCAAAAAGCAAGGTACGATCCAAGCGCCAATTGCCCGCAAGCAAGGTACTGTCATAGAACGTACTGTAGATTTTATTCATGGAGAGTATGCTGTGACGCATTATGAAACGCTTGCACAAAAAAATGGGCTGTCCTTTTTGCAGTTAACGCTGGAAACTGGACGGACACACCAAATCCGTGTACATATGCGTTATCTTGGACATCCCTTAATTGGTGATTTTCTTTATACTGGCAGCTGCAACTCAGACACCTCCTGGATGCAAAGGCAGGCTCTGCATGCAGGAAAGCTGTCATTTTTTCATCCGATTAGCGGGCAGCCATTATCCTTTACTGCCCCGCTGCCTGAAGATATGATGCAATTTTTCCCTATAGTTGTTTCGTAAGATGTTTTGGCGGATAAAGGCAAACGTTTCGTTTTCGCCTTTTTCCGCCAGCATATGCAGTAAAAATTCAAGCTGCTTTCTGCTTGCATCGTTCATCAGCATACAATCCTTACGTTTTTCATAGTATTCTAATGCGTCTGTATCTTTATACTGTGTACCATGGTAGTTTTTCGAAGCACTGACGCGGTCTACAAACATTTCTATCAGATATTTTACCGGCATTTTCATTCCTGTAATATAGCGGTTCTCAATGGGGCCTGTCGTAAAATCAATCCAATATTCTGCATGATGCTTATTGCGCCCTTTGTGGTGCAGCCATGCAGTAGAATAGCCAAGGACTTTTCGTTCGCCATTATGTGGGCTTTGGCCATCCAAATAATATTGGATACCTATTTTAAACTCTGGCCACGTATATTTTGACAAATCATGCGTCATCCCCTGCCAATACAGTCCCAGCTGAAAGCAGCTTTTGCGCACCAGCTTTCTATGGTTGTTAATTGTCTTTAAATGCATTCTAGCATTTTGAATCCATTTCATGTTTTACTTGCTCCTATTACTTACCTGCTGAATCACGATCGACCGCAGACTGCAGCCGATCGACTGCGGCATAACTTGCAGCCTGCAGCCTATTTACCTACTAAAATCACGATCGACTGCGGCATAACTGCAATCTGTGTATCTTTATCAATAACTGCCGGCTGATCGTAGTACGGTGTCTCCCTATCCGCTGTATTGATCTGCAAATACCATTTACGTTTCTCATTTAATTTTGGCAAAGCCAAGTACTGTGTTCCGATATGAAAATTTAATCCAATATAAATAAAATCATCTTCTGTGCCATCTTCTCTTTGCGCATACTTGCCGCAATACAAAATACCAATTGCCTGCTGATATTGGTTTCGTGCCATCATCCATGCGTTCTGCCCATGATACGATAAATCCGGATAGCCTTTTCCTTCATAATCAGCCATCTGCATTGGTTTGCTCCTGCTTATGATTGGGTGCTGCCTGCGGAACGCAATGACCTTGCGTACAAAGTCAAAATAAGCACGGTTGCGTTTTAAATCTCTCCAATTCACCCATCCCATGCGGTTGTCCTGGCAATAACAGTTATTGTTTCCCTGCTGCGAATTTCCGAATTCATCTCCTGCCATCAAAAGCGGCACGCTCTGACCTAACAAAACAAGCGTCACTGCATTGCGCATCTGCTTTTTACGGGATTCCAAAATATTCTTTTTGCGTGTCGGGCCTTCCACACCGCAATTGCAGCTGTAATTCCAAATAAGTCCGTCCCTATTCTCTTCACCGTTTGCTTCATTGCACTTTTGTTCATAAGTAAACAGGTCGCTTAGCGTAAATCCGTTGTTATTTGCAATATAGTTAATAAACCCAAATACAGAATTCTGACGCTTTAACTGATTGAGTAAATCATTGATATTCCCGTCTGTCCTGCTTAACAGTTTACGCGATGCATACAAGAAATCATCATTGTATACAAATAAATGCGGAAATGCCGGATTTGATTGGAATAGGCGTTCGTCAAATCCAGGCGCAAATAACTTTGTGCGCCTTAAAATCAAATCTTGTGCAATCGCATTTACAGGAAGTGTTGCCCCTACTAGATGAAATCCATCTACATGATATTGAATCACCCAGTAACGAAGTATTTCTACCGCAATATTCTGGTTCATGTTATCGTCAAAATAAAACTCTAAAATACATTCCATATGGTTTTTATGAAGCTCGCGGATTAAATTCTTAAACTCTATCGAAGGTTCCCCTTCAGAGCAATAGGCTGCTTTTGGCGCATAATAGTCTCCTGGCAAATATCCCCAGCAATTAATCTTATAAGGCTTTTCTTTTTTCGCTTCTTCCAGACGCAGCCCTTCCTGCAGATCGGAAGAGCGTCGTGTAGGGAAAGAGTGTGACCTGACGTGGGGGT
>CANDJR010000220.1 GCA_947385105.1 uncultured Eubacterium sp. | reverse complement strand
TGATGCATTTGACTGCAGTGCACATAGATATGACGGGCAAAAGCTGCTCATTGAGAAAAAAAATGACAGTTTTACATTTGATTTTAATAAAAAGAGTTATCAGAAAAATGATGGCAGGGCACATACAGACGAAGCGCTTTCATACGAGCAGGACTGCTTTTACATACCATTAGATATTTTGGCAAATGAGATGGGTTATTCCTGTCAATGGGATGTAGCGAGCAATACGATGACAGTACGCAGCGAAGAGCCAACAGAAGGCAGCAGATGGCCGTATCGGTATGATCTGCGGGAAAAAGGCCGCGCGCCGAAGATAAAAGATCAGGGCGCCTATGGGACCTGCTGGGCATTTGCAGCACTGACAGCCTTAGAGTCTTCGCTGCTGCCGCAGTCAAAGATGGCGCTGTCTGTAGACCACATGGATCAAAACAATGGCTTTACACATTCTGCACAAAACGGAGGCCGCTATACAATGGCTATGGCATATTTAGCTGCCTGGCAGGGGCCTGTGTATGAAAAGGACGATCCATATGGAGACGGGAAGACAGATCCGACTCTGAAAGCTGTCAAGCATGTGCAGGAAATGCAAATTTTAGAGGCGAAAAATTTAGACGAGATTAAAGAAGCGGTATTTAAATATGGCGGCGTTGAGAGCTGTATTTACACAGCGATGCAAAATGCGGAAGAATCATCCGAAGACTATAATAGTAAAAAATACGCTTATTGCTATCGGGGAGAAAAAAAGCCAAACCATGACATTGTAATTATTGGATGGGATGATAATTTTCCAAAAGAACGTTTCCAAACAGAGCTCGAACAAGACGGCGCTTTTATCTGTCAAAACAGCTGGGGAAAACAGTTTGGGGAAGACGGCGTATTTTATGTCTCTTATTATGATACAAATATTGGCATTCACAGCCTTGTATATACTGGTATCGAGGAGGTCGACAATTACGATCGCTTATACCAGTCTGACTTATGCGGCTGGGTGGGACAGATTGGCTTTAACAAAGAAAGCCTGTACGGCGCAAATGTCTTTACAGCACAGTCCCAAGAGGAAGTGGCTGCAGCAGGCTTTTATACAACAGGCAAGGATACCAGCTACCGGATCTACATGGTGCCCCAATTTACAGGTAAGGATTCTTTGACGAACAAGACATTAGCAGCAGAGGGTAAATTTACCCATGCAGGCTATCATACTGTACGGTTTGAAAAGCCAGTCCCAGTTGAGAAGGATCAAAAATTTGCTGTTGTTCTCTGGCTGTCTACGCCGAACGCTGTACACCCTATGGCAATTGAATATGCAGCAGACGAGTTGACAAAAGAAGTAGACTTAAGCGATGGAGAGGGATATGTCAGCTCACAGGGAGAAAAATGGGCAGATGTGAGAAAATCATCCAAATGTAATTTATGCATTAAAGCATATACAAATAAGCGAAATGAGTAGTTTTTTGGTTACTGTTCACACCAGGGTTTTGCATTTGGACTGCATTCAGTTACTGTGAGCACCAGAGGTGTGAACAGTAACGTTTTTTGGCAGATGCTTTTTGCAGCTTTGCATGTGGTTGCTTTTGAGTGCTTTCTATCAATAGGTAAGGCAGTTTGTCTATCGTTTACAGAGGAAAAAAGATGGAAAAAAAACTGATTCAAATTACTACAATTTTTATATGCCTGTTTTCTTGTTTATCATGCGTAACCGTGTGGTTTTTGCCAACAATTGAGCATGATTTGGAGGCGTTTGGTGCTAGCATCATCCAAAGCCAGCGGGAAAGAGAAGAACGCTATGCGTTGTTAAAAGAAATGTCTGCGCTGGAAATTTTGGATTATAATACGCAGCAAGTCCAAGAAAAAGTAGAAGAAGGCAGTGAAGAAGTAGAAGTAGAAGAAATTAATTATACACAAGAGAAAAAGATGCGTCTGGAGCTGCCAAAACACGTAGACGGTGCCGACGTAAAGATTTTAGCTGATTCCATCAATCAGGAAATCAAAATCGAGATTCCGGGTGCGGATAAAAACTACCTGTATGATTATCAGCTCATTGGACAGAGCGATGAAATCAAAGATTTGGATTATTTTAGTGAGGGTGAGAGCGGCACGATGGTGCTGTCTATGAGCACAGTTGTAGATGTAGACAGCAGCTTTGATGATGATTATTTATATCTGGATTTTCTTTTGCCAAGAGAAGCTCATAAGAGACTGGTAGTTGTGGATGCAGGACATGGAGGCATTGCACCTGGTGCAGTTTCCGGAGATGTTTACGAAAAAAATCTAACGCTTGCAATCGTGCAGAAAATCAAAGCACTGTTTGACGAATCCGATCAGTCAGACATTGGGGTATACTTTACAAGATTAGATGATTCAGATCCATCTTTGGCAAGCAGAATCGATCTGGCCAATCAAATGGAGGCAGATCTTTTTGTCAGCATACATATCAATTCCTTGAATGGCCATACAGATGTAGAAGGCGTGGAAGTGATGTATAATGAGTTGGCACCAGATACGGAATTTGATACCAAAGACTTTGCGCAAATTTGCCTTGAGGAGGAATTATCTGCTTTGGGGGCGAAAAACAGGGGTTTGATTAATGGAAACCGTATTTATATTATACGAACGGCACAGATGCCGGCTGCTTTGGTCGAGGTAGGCTTTATGAACAATCCAGTAGAATTGGCAAGGCTTACGGATGATTCTTACCAGCAGAAAGCCGCACAGGGCATTTACCAGGCTATTTTAAGATCCGTGGAACGCTTAGATGAAATAGATGCGAAAAAGAAAAAGTCAGAGAAAAAATAGCCAAAACAAATCAGCAAAAAACTAAGTAGTACACAACAAACTGTGTTGTAATCGTGATATCAGACAAAAAGAATCGTATGGAGAAAAAGACATGAGCAGAAAGATTATCTTTGCAACAGGAAATGAAAACAAAATGAAAGAAATACGAGAAATCATGTCAGATTGCGGCTTGGAAATTGTATCTATGAAAGAAGCAGGCGTGATGACAGATGTGGTAGAAGATGGAGATACGTTTGAAGAAAACGCGAGAATCAAAGCATTGAGTATTGCAAAGTTAGTACCTGAGGATATTGTATTGGCAGATGATTCAGGACTTGAAATTGATTATTTGAACAAAGAACCAGGTATCTTTTCCGCACGCTATTTAGGAGAAGATACGTCCTATGAGATTAAAAACCAGGCATTGCTTTACCGGCTGACTGGAGTGGAAAAGGAACGCAGGACAGCCCGTTTTGTATGTGCAATTGCTGCCGTAGTGCCAAATCATCCAGTTCTTACCACAAGAGGTACTGTAGAAGGATATATTGGATGGAAACCTGCAGGGACACATGGATTTGGTTATGACCCAATTTTTTACGTAGATGAATATCATTGTTCGACAGCTGAACTTTCTATGGAACAAAAAAATGCTTTTAGCCATAGGGGAAATGCATTGCGTGCTATCAAAGAAGCGCTTAAAAAGCAAGGCGTATTGGAACCATAAGAAAAGAAGGTCAAAAAACCGTGAGAGAATGGAGGCGCGTATCATGAAAGTATTAGTTATAAGCGATACACATGGACAGCATGATAATTTGGATCGAGTATTGGAACGGGAATGTCCCCTTGACTTGATTATTCATTTGGGCGATATAGAAGATGCAGATACTTATATAGAAGCAGCAGCAGGATGCCCAGTTGAAGCTGTGCGGGGAAATAACGACTATTTTTCAAAACTGCCAGGAGAAAAGATTCTTACGCTGAACCATCAAAAGATCTTTATCACACATGGCCATTATTATTATGTAGATGCAGGTATGGAACAGCTGATAAAAGAAGCGAAAGGCAGAGGTGTAGACATCGTAATGTTTGGCCATACCCATCGCCCCATCATTCGCACAAAAGGAGAGCTGACCGTATTGAACCCAGGCAGCCTTTCTTATCCAAGGCAGGAGGGACATAAACCTACCTATATTGTAATGGAAATCGATGAAAAAGGAGAGACAGAATTTTTTTTGAAATTTTTGTAAAAAAAGTATTGACATTTTTATAATCATCCTTTATACTAATACTTGCGTTGAGGAAATAAACAAAACGCAGAACACATCGGGGTGTGGCTCAGTTTGGCTAGAGCGCCTGGTTTGGGACCAGGAGGCCGC
>CANDJR010000219.1 GCA_947385105.1 uncultured Eubacterium sp. | reverse complement strand
AGATTTCTAACGGTGACTGGAGTTCAGACGTGTGCTCTTCCGATCTGCTCATGGCTTATTTATCCGAAGAATCCAAAAAGCACAACAGCCCTTCCTTTTCTATCCCGTTTAACCGCCAGCAGCTTGCTGATTTTTTATCTGTTGACCGAAGTGCAATGTCCAATGAATTGTGCAAAATGCAAAAGGAAGGTTTCCTAACATTTAAAAAAAATCGATTTACATTGCTCTCTTAAATAGAACGTACCAGCATCTTTCTGATCTCTTGCTCTGCCTGCAAAAGATCTGTGCATATCTTGCTGCAATATGGCCGGATAGCAGGAGATGCTTCGATCAAATCTGGAACCATAATCGTCATGCAGCCTGCTGCATAACCTGCTTTGATCCCGTTTTCACTGTCTTCAAATACAAAACATGCTTCTGGCTTACAGCCAATTTGCTCTGCGGCACAAAGAAAAATATCCGGCTCCGGTTTCCCGTGTTTTACTTGTGTGCCGCTGACAACAGCGGAAAAATACGCCCAGATACCTGCCTTTTTTAGATTAGACTCTATCTGATTTGTATCACTGCTGCTTGCCACTGCCATTGGGATGCCCTGTTTTTGAAAAAAATCCAATATTTCATGCACACCCTTTTTTACTGGTACATGAAGGGCCAGTTTATTTCTAATCCGCTCCATACACTCATCTATAATATCCGTTCCATCTAAAACATGATAATATTGTTCTACTACACGGCGCATATGCTGCCCGTTTGAACCAGAAATAGCTTTTACAAATCCGTTTTCGAGCTTTACACGCCTTTCTTTGGCAATTTCTTGCCATGTCTGCTGATAGATGCATTCCGTGTCAAACAACAGGCCATCCATATCAAAAATTGCACCTTTATCTTTCATCTATTTCTTACCCCTTTGTACCTCTGCGCATTTCCAGCTCGCGCGTCATTTCCCCGCGCAGGCTGTCCAGTTTATAAAAATATGTAAGTGCTGCGATGAGCACACACAAAGCAATCGGAATCCAAATAAAACAGATTTCAATATAAGAAAGAGACTTCTCACTTTGCACCGCATTGGCCACATATCCTCCGTTTTTTAAGAATGCGCCAATAATAAAACTTGTCAGTCCCATTCCGCCCTTTACAAAAAATCCCTGAAATGCTGCGATCAGTCCTGCTACACTTGCATTTTTCTTATATTCGGAATAGTCAATGACATCCGGCTGCATCGCAAACGTAATGCCAAAAATTCCATAAATCCCAAGTCCAGTAACAACCAGCCCGATCAAAAGACACGCTGCCTGGCTGCGTCCGGCATAAATGAGCAGGTCGCCTAATATGTACAACACAATACTAAAAAACATCAGGCTCCTCTTACTGTACTTTTTTTCCAAAGCAGGAAGCAGCAGCAAGATCGGAAGTCCTGACAAAATTCCCAAAATTCCTACAAGCGACAGCCACTCTGTCCTGCCTAAGTTGTATTTAAAATAGTAAATAACAGTCGTACTGCGTACCACATAAAGAGAAAAGTAAAATAAATTCAGTAAAAATAAAATCCAAGCCTGCCCGGTAAGCCCCTTAAAATCTTCTTTTAAGGAAGAATGCTTTTGACTGACCGTAGGCTTTACAACTTCCTTTGTACTTGCAAAAGTCACAAAAAAGATAAACATCGCAGCAATGCCATAAATTGTCATTGTAACAAGATATCCTTTTGCTTCATCTCCTTTGCCAAAAAAACGCACCATCGGCTCTGTAATAGACATGACAATCGCTGTCCCTGCCATTGCACAAATCATTCTTGTAGACACCAAAACATCCCGTTCATAAATATCAGAAGTAAGCCTTGGCACAATGGTATTAAGCGGGATATTAACAACTGTATATGCTGTACAAAGAAGGCAGTATGTCACATATGCCCATATTAATTTCCCGCTGCTCCCAAAATCTGGAATATAAAACGTCAAAAATGTAAAAACTGCAAACGGCACAGCACCTACTAAAAAGTAAGGCCGCCCCTGTCCCCATTTCGTATTTGTCCGGTCTACAATCAGCCCCATTCCCGTATCTGTAAATGCGTCAATAAATTTTGTCACCAGCATCATTGTGCCGGCTGCTGCAGCTGTAATTCCAAACACATCTGTATAAAAAACCATAAGATAGGATGCCATAGTACTAAAAACCAAATTACAACCAAGATCCCCGATCCCGTATCCGATACGCTTTCCCCATTTTCCCATATCATTCTCCCTTCTCCTACCAGTCCATGACTTCAATTGCAGATTTTTCAATGGCAAGCCCTGTTTGATAGCGCTTCATGAAAACCCTAAATCCCTCCACTTCTTCTGCATACGGTATGATTGTTTCGCCAGAAAGTTCTCCAAAAATCCGTTTTTCTAAGTAATCTTCTAGTTTTTCTCCTGCATGTTTATCGATTCGATAGGCTGCAAGCAGCGCAATCCCCCATGCGCCCCCTTCGCTTGCTGTATCCATGACTGTGACAGGCGCATTGACTGCTGCTGCAAGATATCTTTGCCCAACACCCTTAGTTTTAAAAAAGCCGCCATGCCCCATAATCCGCTCCACTTTTACTTTTTCATCCTCCATCAATATATCCATGCCCATCTTTACAGCTCCAAGAGAAGTATAGAGGTGGACTTTCATGAAATTAGCAAGGTTAAACTTGCTTTCTGCTGTACGCAAAAATGCCAGCCGCCCTTCATTGAGCATCGTAATATTTTCCCCAGAATAGTAGCCATATGCAAGAAGTCCTCCACAATCCGGATCGCCGTTTAATGCATTTGTATACAGCTTTTCAAACAATGCTCCTGTTTCTACCTGCATTCCCATCAAATCTGCAAATTCTTTAAAAATCCCAATCCATGCATTTAAGTCAGATGTTCCGTTATTTGCATGGGACATTGCGCATGGAAATCCTGCAGGCGTAGTCACCATATCAATTTCCCGGTAAACCCTGCTCAGCTGCTTTTCAAGTACAATCATCGCAAAAGTGCTTGTACCGGCAGATACATTTCCTGTGCCTGGAGCAACAGAATTCGTTGCCGTCATGCCTGTTCCTGCATCCCCTTCCGGCGGACAAAGCGGAATGCCTGCACGCAACATGCCTGTTTCATCTAAGAATGCTGCACCTTCCTCTGTCAGCATCCCTGCATCCTCCCCTGCAACGAGCACTTTCGGGAAGACATCTTTCATTTTCCATGGATAAGAATACGGCTCCAGCAATTCATCAAACTTCTTCACCATCCCGGCATCATAGTCATACGTATTTGAATCAATCGGAAACATCCCAGCTGCATCTCCGATACCAATTACCCTTTTGCCAGTAAGTTTCCAATGGATATACGCACTTAGCGTAGACACGAAATCTAAATGTTTTACATGTTCTTCCTTGTCAAGGATACGCTGGTATAAATGTGCTGCTGTCCATCGCAGCGGTATGTTAAAGTCAAACAGATCCGTCAGTTCATCCGCAGCTTTTTGCGTATTTGTATTCCGCCATGTCTGGAACGGTGCGATCTGCTTTCCGTCTTTATCAAGCGCCATATATCCATGCATCATAGCGCTAATGCCAATCGCGCCAATATTTTGCAAAGAAACGCCGTATGTTTTTTCGACCTCTTTTCGCAAAGAACTGTAGCAGTTGCGGATACCTGTATGAATCTCCTCTAAACTATATGTCCAGATATTATCTACAAACGAATTCTCCCAGTCATAAATTCCAACCGCAAGAACCTGGCCTTTCAAATCGATAAGCACACTTTTTATCCGTGTAGATCCAAGCTCTATTCCCAATGCTGTGTTCCCATTTACAATCAACCTTTTTGCTTCCATACTTCTCCTTATTTTCCTATTTATTTTCCTACTCTAACCTGCTGACTTGCAGGACTTGTTATGGTATGCTCTTTTGAATGATCTGCTTGACGTTTCACAGTTGATCTTTGTTTCTGCTGCGGCATCCGCAGTTTATTACGCATGCCGCTTGTGCAATCATAATTTAGAAACAGGTAAATGCACCGTCAATAATGAAATCCGAACCTGTTGTGAAAGTACTGGTATCTCCAGCCAGATAAACACAAATGGATTCCAATTCCTCCGGTGTCCCCATCCTTCCCAGAGGAGCCATTGCATTCCACTTCTCAATTAAAGGAATCAAAGTCGGCGAATTTAATGTAAGCTAGATCGGAAGAGCGTCGTGTAGGGAAAGAGTGTGACCTGAAGTGGG
>CANDJR010000218.1 GCA_947385105.1 uncultured Eubacterium sp. | reverse complement strand
TGCTGTCGATATATAATACGGATAGCAGGTTTTATACTTATTGCTAGAAGTGTATCGCTATTTGAACAAGACCAAATGAGGAGGAAGGGAATTATGTTCGAGAATGAGAAAATAGAAAAAAGACTAACAAAGTCTTTTCTTCTTGTATCATCAATCACTGCTGTTTCAGCAATTTTGGGGTTAATAGCACTTATTATTGTATCAACCAGGTATTCATATGCACTCACTAATTTTGGGTTTGCACAGGGAGATATCGGGCAGGCAATGTTTGAATTTGCGGACGTAAGATCATCATTACGTGCAGCCATTGGTTATGACGATGAAGATGCAATTAATGAAGTCGAGAAACAGCATGAAAATGCAAAAAAATTATTTGAACAACATTTTGCAAACGTAGAACATTCAATTGTTTCAGAATCTGGTCGTGAAACCTATGATGAAATTGTAGCTGAACTGGAAAATTATTGGAAAATAGACGCTGAAATTATGAGTATTGGGGCATCTACTGACAGGGAGCTATGCAAACAGGCTCAGGAGATTGCATTAAATGATTTAGCGCCTTTATATAATGGTATATATGAAAAGCTTGACAGCTTGCTGGAAGTAAAATTAACCGAAGGAAATAAATTATCTACGCAGCTTACGATTCTTAGCATTATACTTGTTTTGTTAATTGTGATAGTCATTGTCGTTGCTATTATTTTCTCAACCAGACTCGGAAAAAAGATTGCAGTAGGTATTTCTGTGCCATTGAATAAATTAGGTACCCGCTTTGAAATGTTTGCAACTGGTGATCTTACCTCTCCGTTTCCTGAAGTTACTACCAATGATGAGGTTTCTGATATGATTAGCCATGCTACCAGTATGGCAAGTATGCTGAATTGCATCATTAACGATATTGGAGAGGTACTTGGTGAAATGGAACACGGTAATTATACTGTACAATCCTCTATTCACGATAAATATACAAATGATTTTATGAAAGTGATTGAATCTATGCAGGGCTTAAGAAACCAGATGACAGATACATTACGTTCTATTGGCGAGGCGTCTGGTCAGGTTTCCGCTGGATCTATGAATTTAGCAGATGCCGCACAAAACCTGGCAGAAGGTGCAACCGAACAGGCGAGTGCTGTTGAAGAATTACAGGCAACTATTATTGATATTACAGAAACAATGGAAAAGAGTGCTGAAAGCGCTGAGGAATCTTATCACATGGCAAAGGATTTTGCAGATGAAGCAGATCAAAGCCTGACAGAAATGAATACAATGGTAAATGCAATGGAAAAAATCAGCAATTCATCTTCAGAAATCGGAAATATCATTTCTGAAATTGAATCTATTGCATCGCAGACAAATTTGTTGTCATTAAATGCTTCGATCGAAGCAGCCAGAGCTGGAGAATCCGGCCGCAGCTTTGCTGTTGTTGCTGATCAGATTAGACAGCTTGCGGAACAAAGCTCAAAAGCAGCGGTCGATACAAGAAAACTGATTGAAACTACGATGTCAGAAATTTTAGAAGGAAATAGCGCCGTTGAGCGTGCATCCAAGTCAATTGAAACGGTTGTAAATGGAATCAAAAAAATCGCAGATTCTTCCAAAGATTTAAGTGAAATGGTAGAAAATCAGGCAGCATCCATGCGACAAGCTGAGCAGGGTGTCAGCCAAATTTCCGAAGTAATCCAAAATAACTCAGCAACCGCCCAAGAATCCTCTGCAACGAGCGAGCAGTTGTCTGCACAGGCAGCTACGTTAGATGAACTCGTAGGACAATTTGAATTACTTGAAGCATAACTGCTTCTGATATATGTTACATAGCAAACCTAACAAAGGCAGGGATACGATATACTCCCTGCCTTTGTTATTGTTTGATATTATGAAAACAATTGTCCGTCCACAACTGGCTCAGGATTGTTTCCATAACAAGAAAAAGGAATAGGAGATGTAAAATGAAATCACTAGCTAAAAAATTGCAAATCGTACTTGCAGTCTATCTCGCAAAGCTAACGAGCTTTCTCATTCGATTGATGCGTAAGGGAGATGGCGTTACACTGCCTGGGCGTACCGCACGTATCATTGATCCTGATATTTTATCAGATATGTCCCAGATGCTGCAGGGAAAGGTTATCGCTGTCATGGGAACAAACGGTAAGACAACTACAAACAGCATTATCCGCCATGTTTTGACAGAAGAATATCACGATGTGATTAGCAACCGTACTGGTGCGAATATGTTAAACGGCATTATCAGCGCCTTTGTTCTCTCTGCAGACTGGCGCGGGCGTCTGTCTGCTAAATGCGCATGTATCGAAGTTGATGAAAATGCTTCTGTCAGTGTTCTGCCGCAGTTAAAACCTGACAGCATCGTTGTAACAAATCTCTCCAGGGATCAGCTGGACCGATATGGAGAAGTAGACATTGTCCGCAGCAGGATAAGGTCCGCTATTTCAAGCGTGCCTAAAGCAAACTTGATTTTAAATGGCGATGACGTCATTTCCTATACATTAGCAAACGAATGCGAAAATCCAGTCATTTCTTATGGTATTAATGAACAAATTTTTCATAGCAGCGCAAATGCTGAAATCCGCGAAAGTATTTTCTGCCGCACTTGTGGGACAAAGCTTATTTATGACATTTTTTATTATGGACAGCTTGGTATTTGGCATTGTCCAAACTGCGGAGCTGCCAGACCAGATCCTATGCACTATGCATACGACATTCAGCTGCAAAATGAGGCTTATTCTTTTCATGTAGACCAAATATATGTAGCTACAAGAGCAAGGGCTCCATATAACGTATATAACGCGCTTGCCGCCTATTCTGCACTGTGCAGTATCCATGCAGAACAAAAATTTGCAGAAGTGCTCCGCCAATTTGATTTTGGGAATAACCGGGAAATGATATTTCAGCTATTTGGTTCACGTGTTCAGCTGCATTTAGCAAAAAATCCTGCTGGATTTCAGCAAAAAATATCTTTTTTATTAAATGATCCAGAAAAGAAAGATATCATCATCCAGATCAACGATACTGCACAAGACGGCAAAGATATATCCTGGCTTTGGGATGTGGATTTTCAATATCTGGCCGAAGCAAATGCCGAATCTATTTATATTTGCGGTACCAGGCAGTATGACATGGGTTTACGTTTAAAATACGAAGATATCCCGCACAGCCTTACCCCTAGTATTGAGCAGACGATTCAAGATTTGGCAGAACATGGGACAGGCAATTTATATATTATTGTCAATTATTCCGGCTTATATCAGCTCAAGAATATTTTAACGAAATTTCAGAAAGGAACGAATCCATCATGAAACTGACCATTGGACACCTATATCCAGACCTGCTGAACCTATATGGTGACCGCGGAAATATTTGCTGTATGAAAAAGCGCCTGGAATGGCGCGGAATAGAGGCAGAAGTACTGCCGTTTGCCAGCGGCAGCCAGATTGATTTTGACAGCTTGGATCTTATTCTGCTGGGCGGAGGCTCTGACAGAGAACAGGCATTAGCATGTGAATATTTAAAAGAAACAGGACAAGCATTTAAGGACTGGGCTCTTACAGGCGGCGTATTATTAGCTGTCTGCGGCGGTTACCAGCTTTTAGGAAATTACTATCAGACAGCGTCTACCAAAATCGAAGGACTGGGAATTTTAGACATTTATACAGAATGGAGTCCAAAACGCTTAGTATCAAATATCGTATTGGACAGTACACTTTTTAAACATCCGATTGTAGGTTTTGAAAATCATGGCGGCCGTACTTATATCAATGACTATCCGCCGCTTGGCAAAGTACGTTTTGGCTCTGGCAATACCGATTCATCCGGATACGAAGGCGTCCTGTATCAAAACATTGTCGCCACTTACCTGCATGGGCCTTTGCTCCCAAAAAACCCGGAAATATGCGATTATCTTTTGACAAGGGCCCTGAAACGAAAATATGGCGGAAATATCGAGCTCGATACACTTTCTGATGAGCTTGAGCATACAGCAAACGATTATATTACACAACTGTGCAAATCCATCTCCTAAGGCACTTTTCTGCCTGAACCTTTCAGACATTTTTAAAAGGCTGTCACTGAAAGAAAGAGAAACGTATCATCTTCATCCGATAGGATACAAAATGATGCCTTTCCCTTTCTTAGCATGACAGCCCCTAATTTGTCAAATCATTCATCCACTTTAACCAGCGTATGACAGAACTTGCCCTGCGGGTAACCTGCCCTTCATTACATACATGTAATTCCCGCATTCGATTTGCTACTATCTCTTTCTCTGGTAATCTGTTTTTC
>CANDJR010000217.1 GCA_947385105.1 uncultured Eubacterium sp. | reverse complement strand
GCGATGGAATTTTTGCACTCCTGAATCATTTTCTTACGGACTTTGCAGTAAATGCAACGTCCTGTGTGAACAGTAACTCGTTATTTATCATCATTTTGAAAAAAACAGGAAAAAGCATAGCTTTTATATCAATCTATGCTATAATTAAATATATCATAGCGGATTTTTCTTAATTTGTACAGAAAATCCCATAAAAAAGTAACCGTTTAGCCAAAGACAATGTAAAACAATCTCAAAACCACAGGCTAAACTGGAACAATAGGAGGATGATTATGTGGTGTCCAAAATGTAAAACAGAATACCAAGACGGCATTACGCAGTGTGCAGAATGCCATACGCCGCTCGTGGAAGAACTTCCTGTGGAGATTGATACTTCTCCATTAGAAGAAAAGCTTAACACCCTGCACCGTATGGACGGCCGCGAAAACTTACACCGCTTATCAGATGGTAACAAAGCATATGTGGAAAAAAGTAAAAAATACGAAGACATGCAGTCTACGGCTTATTCTTTTCTCCTCGTCAGCGTTGTCGGCGTCCTATTATTAGTCCTTGTTTATACTGGCGTCATCCCATTGCAGTTTGCAACATATATGAAATACATGATGGCAATTGTTATGGGCGGCATGTTCCTGATTTTTTTTATCATTGGAATCCGCTCTTACCGCAAACTAGGCGGCTTGAAAGCCGAGGTTATGCAAGAGCAGCAGGATCGGGAAACTGCCAAAAGCTGGTTTTTGGGACAGTATTCTGAAAAAGCGATTGATCTCACATTAGATATCAACAGCTCTGATGAGGTGCAGCAAAAGTACTTTCTGCGCAGTCAGTTTATGAAACGTACGCTTTCGGAAAAATTTCCAGCTTACGAAGATGCTTTTTTAGATTATTTAACCGAACAACTATATGAGGAAATGTACCCGCAAGATTAACGAGGAGGAAAACAAATGAAACTACTAGAAGAAAAAGTACTAGCTGAAGGGATTGCTATCAATGAAAATATTTTAAAAGTCGATGGTTTTATCAACCATCAGGTAGATCCCCAGTTAATGCAGGCGATTGGCGAAGATTTTGCTGAACATTTCAAAGGGCATGGGATCACTAAGGTGGTTACAATCGAAAGCTCTGGTATTGCGCCTGCTGTTATGACAGCAGCTGCTATGAACGTCCCGCTGCTCATTTTAAAAAAATCGCCTTCCAAAACATTAAACGCAGGTCTTTTCCAGACTGTTGTAACCTCTTTTACAAAAGGTAACAGTTATGAACTGACGCTAGCCGGGCACTTAATTTCAGAGCAGGACCATGTTTTAATTATCGATGATTTTTTGGCAAATGGAGAAGCTGCTACAGGCGCTACAAGG
This sequence comes from uncultured Eubacterium sp., assembly GCA_947385105.1. Classification (GTDB taxonomy): domain Bacteria; phylum Bacillota; class Clostridia; order Lachnospirales; family Lachnospiraceae; genus Eubacterium_J. The sequence goes on along the minus strand of CANDJR010000217.1, from coordinate 2,984 downwards.
CTGCTGCGCAAAGCTCATGCAACGATTGCTGGTATTGGTATTTTAATTGAAAAATCGTTTCAGCCAGGCCGGGCAAAACTGGAAGAACAAGGCTTTTACGTTTACTCACAAGTCCGGATCAAAAAACTGGCAGAAGGAAACATTGAACTTTTGACAGATTAATTTTTATTTTTCCACATATTTCGGGCAGGTGTTTGCATCCACTACTGCAAACGCCTGCCCGAAACTGATCGGATGCCTAAGGCTGGTACTGATAATTAACCTGCTTTACAGTACTCGTATTTCCATTTGCATCAACAAGTATGACAGATAATACAGATGCCCCTTCTGGCATTGTAATTCCGCCTGTATATAATGTTCCATTTTCCGGTGTCAAGGCCGTGCCAAGCGACCAGCTGTAATATGCCTGATCTCCGATCGGTACATCAATGACAATCCGCTGTGGTGTCGTATAAGTGCCGCTGTCTGGATAAACTGCTGGCTGTCCTACTGACGATGTACCATTCGTCTGTGTTGTACCTGTTCCTATTTCTCCATTACCTAAGTCATCGTATGAGCCTTCTGCTGGCGGACTGGATATACTGCCGTTTTCTGTAGAAATTCCAATCTGATACTCGCCAGATTCCTCCTGTCCATATGCGCCGTGCTCATTGCAGCAGACAGCTGTAATTGTATAATGCCCCTGCCCTAGGAAAAGCGGCTCCTCATACAAGATGCCTTTTTTCTTTGGGGAAGATCCATCAAGCGTATAATAAATATCATGTCCAGATTCACTGGAAATAACAAGCGTTTGGCCTGTATCATAAACACCTGGGGTTAATTCAAAGTAAGGCGCTTCTACCAGATAGGATCTAAGCATTGAGGCTATGATCTTGTTTGGTGCTTCTGCAGCCAGCTTAGAAATTTTGGCTTGGCTGTCCTTTGTCAAATACAGCTGGAGCAGCTGCTCATAAGCCTGGTAATTATCAACGTCTTGCTCAATAATTTTATTTAAAACAGAAATCTGCGCCTTTTCATCTCCTGTTTCTGTACAGATTGTATTTTTTAAAGCCAGGTAAGCCAAGTTTGCCTCATCGTCTTGCAGCAGTAAGTCTACAGATTCCAGCGCTTTGGCGTAATCCTTTTTTGCCATCAGGTTCAGGCAGTTTTGGTATTCCGCCTCTGTCTTGCTGTACGAATACTCTGTTGAAAATTGCTGCAGGCCAAAAATCCCTCCTGCTAACAGTGCGCCGCATAACAGCAAAGAAACTGCCAACTTCCCCCATTGTTTTTCTGGTTCGCCTTCCGGTTCTTCCAAATCATCATCCGAAAAGCTGTTCTCTTGGTATAATAAAGATTTTTCTGGAATACCAGCCATATCTTCTTCCTCCATAACCGTATTTAACAATTCTTTTTCCATCGTTTGATAATTAAAAGCCTTTTCTATCACGCTCCCACAGCGAATGCATGTTTTGCTGGAAGGCGAAAGCTCCATCCCGCAATTCGCACACTTCATACGAAAGACCTCCTTACTTTGTCATTGCCTGTACACAATTATACATAAGCATGGCAATTGTCATTGGACCGACACCGCCTGGAACGGGTGTGATAGCCTGGACATGTGGGGATACACTGTCAAAGTCCACATCGCCGCACAGTTTGCCGTTTTCTTGACGGTGGATGCCGACATCAATGACCACAGCACCTTCTTTCACGTAAGAAGCATCAATAAATTTTGGTTTTCCCATAGCAACAATTAGAATATCTGCGGTTTTACAAAGCTCTTGCAAATTTTTCGTTTTGGAATGCGCAATCGTAACTGTCGCATTTTCGCGCAGCATTAACAAAGACATCGGCTTTCCAACAATGTTACTGCGTCCAATTACCACACAGTTTTTTCCTGCAATATCTATGTTGGAACGCTTCAAAAGCTCGATAATCCCAGCAGGCGTACAAGAAACAAATCCAGGAAGGCCGCTCACCAATGCTCCTACATTTTGCGGATGGAATCCATCCACATCTTTTTTAGGAGCAATCGCTTGGATCACCTTGTTCTCATCCATATGTCCAGGCAATGGCAGCTGCACTAAGATTCCATTAATATCCGCATCAGCATTCAATTTTTGTACAAGCGCAAGCAGTTCTTCCTCTGTCGTGCTTTCTTTTAGCTCATAAGATTTGGAACCAATCCCGATATATTCGCATGCACGCTTTTTATTTCTGACATATACGCTTGAAGCCGGATCTTCGCCTACTTGGATAACAGCAAGACAGCCCTGGATGCCCTGGGCTTTTTTTTGCGCTACCTTGTCTTTTAATTCATCTTTGATTTCCTGTGAAATCTGCTTTCCATCGATTAAATTTGCCATTGTTTGTACTCCTTTCGTCTATCCCTTTTGCAGCACAGGTTATACGCTTATAATACTTCTTCTTCGTATTGTGCAAATTCTTCTGGGCTCATAAGTATTTTTCGAGGCTTTGTCCCTTCCTCAGCCCCTACAACGCCAGCTTCTTCCAGCTGATCCATGATTCGTGCGGCACGGTTAAAGCCAATTTTAAAATAACGCTGCAGCATACTGACAGATGCTTTCTCTTTCTCCATTAAGAGTCTTGCCGCATCTGCAAAGTAGACATCCCGATCATCTTCTGGTGCAGCGTCTATTCCAATTGCGCCAGAACCAGACGCTGCATTTGCAACCTTTTGTTCAAGCGCACTATCATGCTGCGCTGCTCCGTTTTGTCCGATTAAAAATTCTACGACATTTGTAACCTCTGGATCAGAAACAAATGCGCCTTGTACACGGATCGGCTTTTGATAACCCTGCGGATAAAAGAGCATATCGCCTTTTCCAAGCAGCTTTTCTGCGCCATTCATATCCAAAATTGTACGGGAATCCGTACCGGATGTAACAGAAAAGGCAATTCGAGACGGCATATTTGCTTTGATTAGTCCAGTAATTACATTTACGGACGGCCGCTGTGTAGCAATAATTAAATGGATGCCT
>CANDJR010000216.1 GCA_947385105.1 uncultured Eubacterium sp. | reverse complement strand
GGCTACCTTAACCCACCGTCTAAAGCCAGTGGGATTGCGGTAGCCACATTTCAAATGCATCTTCGCCGCACAAGCATAGAGCGTTAGATAAAGCAAAGTACATGATAGTTAGGCAGACAATGATTCAAAACAGCCATGTTTGATCAAACTCCTGAGCTTGTTGGATTTTGAAAAATAATGGTATCTGGAGGACAATAGGTGAATACGAAAAAGCAAATCAATAGTATACATATCATAAGACATAGTAAAAATGTGTAAGATTCTAAGCTACAGGACAACGTGAGTTTGTAAGAAAGCCAAAAAGCGATGACGACGCTCAAAATGAATATACTTATATCAAGCATGAAAATATTTTTTCCAAGGATAGAAGTATAAGCATAGTAAAAAAGCGGGATCAGAAACGTGCCCGCTAACATTCCAAAACAGAATGCAGAAGTAATACATGAGTATTTTTCATGGAATTTTAAAAACATGATAATTGAGTATAGTAACATGGGAAAGAATAATAATTTCATATGTTCCCAGATTGATTCATTAATTGGCGTGAAAAAACCAACGATTTGATTGTTTCCAGACCAATCAAAAAGAAAATGGGCAAGCGTTCCTGTAATTAGGACAAATATAGTTCCAATGATTGTGTAGTGTTTTATATGCTTCATAGAAAATACCTCATGAATAGTATATGTAATTATAAATTTATTATGTATTGAAATTTCTAACTAGCAACAGCACACTGAAAATGAAAAACTTTTGGCAGAAAAATGGTTACACCATGTTTAAAAAACTTTTATAGTTCCATATACCTTGAGTTATCTTGTTTTCTTGTAAATACAGTGAATACATGCAGAGTGCATATAGAAACAACCCTTTACTACTATAGTCTAATTTGCTATAATGAAAAGAATATGGCATTTGTTTGATGAAAATACAAAAGAGAAAACTTGGATCGAACAATATAAAATGTTACAATATCATACATTATTTGATTCAAACCGTAAGATGGAAAATTATCGTTAACTAAGAAAAGAAAACGACTACTATTAGATGAAAGGAGAGGATTATGGATATTCTATTTGTATTTATTGCTGTGTGTCCTGCAGTGATGATGGCAAAAAAGGATTTGGGACAAGAGGGGATTACCTGGAAAACGTTTTTGCCTAAGTTTTCAGAATGGTTTTTGGGCATTACGTTTGTGAACCTGCTGCTGTTATATGTTCAGGACTGGGGGAATTTTGATTTTTCTGTATTATCCGTACAGTTTTTGCTCAATTACATGATAAACAGCATCGCAGTTATATTGCTGATACAGTGTTTCCGGTTTTTCCGGGAACATGTCATAACAAAAGCAGACAAACAAGAGGAAAATAGTTATGATCTTTGAGTTTCTTTGCCTGGCAGGGCCAGGAGCGCTTTCGTTTGTAGTTTGTCAAAGCCTGCTGCATCGAAAAGGAATAAAAAGATCAGCAAAGCTTTCTATTTTAGAGGCAATAGCTTATGCAGTGCTTAATATGGCGATAGTTGTGATGCTGCTAAAGCCTATTGACAGGGTACAGCTTCGGATTGCTGAAAATGGGATGTTAGTTTTGTATTATGGAAGTACAGCTCTGCTTTTGGCAGTTGTATTAGCCATCGGTTTGGGCGTGGCAGGCGCAATGCTTTTGAGTAAAGAATGGAGGATTACTCTGCCGAATACGCGCAGACGCTGGCAGCAGGGTGCTGTATATCTTGTATTGGCAATTGCAGCAGTGGGTGTGTTAAAAATGCATATTGGCAGTGCGAATGAAATGAATATACATGTAAGCACCATGCCGGTTAAGATCAACGATGCTATATACTGTACACAAACGCCTTTATATTTTTCAGATACAACACAGGATTATTTTATTTGTGCAAGGGAGCTGGCACAAGGACTTGGGATTATGTATGAAAAAGAGCCTGGTTTGCTTCGGGAAAAACATACGCTTGGAGAAAGCAGCTTTACGGTTAGCCGTATTTCTCCTGGTGAACATGTTTTTATGCAAGGCGGCGAACTGTTTTTAAGCTTTTCCTATTTGACGGATGTCAGTGGTCCATTTACAGATATTCATATAGCTAGCGGTCAGCAGCTTTCAGATGGTAGCCAGAGGGAAAGCATTTATATCGATAATTATAAAAGACCGTTTCAGTATGCATGGACGGAAAATGAATACATCTGCCATGCGATGGGCGGTATTGACGGCCAGACTCATACCAATTCCCTGGAAGCATTTGAGGAAAATTATCAAAAAGGACATCGCGTCTTTGAGGTTGATTTACAGCTGACAGCAGATAATGCCTTAGTAGCAGTGCATGACCAGCCGCTTAATAAAGATGGGAAACCAATGACAAAAAAGCAGTTTATGGCGCAAAAAATACAAGATCGTTATACGCCGCTTTCATTTGAGGATATTGTGCAGCTTATGGTAGAATATCCGGATATTTATCTGGTTACAGATACCAAATTAATAGATACTGTGGGTATTGAAAAACAATTTACAGTATTGTTGGAGACTGCTAAGGAAATAGATGCTGACGTTCTGACAAGGATCATTCCACAAATCTATCATGAAGAAATGTACGATACGATTATGAGCTTGTACGATTGGAATTCTATGATTTATACTTTGTATGCTTTGAATGATTTTTCAGAAAAAGGAGTTGCAGATTTTGCATATCAAAAAGGCATCCAGGTCATTACAACACACGCTGGCAGGGCGCAGCCACTATTTTTCAGGGAATTGTTTGCACGGGGAATTCTGGTTTATATGCATACATACAATTCTCTCACAGAGATCTCTGCTGAGTTAGAAGGAGTAAAAAGTCTGGGTATCAGTGGTGTCTATACAGATTTTCTGTATCCTGGGTTAGAGTAAGAGCCAGGATACCTGCATGTCTACGGATGGCAGATTGCTTTTTCATAGAAACAGGATCGTTTTTAAGATTTGGTACAAGATGTCTGGAAAAAATTATGAAACATTGAATTTGAGTTGCAAATCAGAAAGCGATGCTGTAGAATACTAGTACATCATATTCTCATATAGAATTTTATGTACGCAAATATGGAGGCAATTATGCGGGAATTGGATTATGAAAAAGTGGGGATGCGGATTTGCCAGACAAGGAAGAAAAAAGGCTGGTCGCAGGATGAACTTGCGAACCAGTGCGGGATGAGCGTATCATCTGTAGAACAGATTGAACGCGGGACGAGTATTCTAAACTTAGATAAGCTTGTAAATCTATGCAAAGTTCTGGACATAGGTGCAGATGAGCTGCTTTGGGGCATGATGCACATTTCAAACGCTGTGCCAGAGATGTGGAACAACCTGGAGAGAAAAAAGAAAACTGATGAAAGAAAAACTGGCGCAGACTTAGATGGTAGGAAAATAGATTCAGACGCAAACTTAAATAGAAGGAAAGCGGACAGCTATGTCATGTATGTAAAGATTATGAAGTCCGTAGCAGAGATAATGAATGAAAGATAAGAAGAAAAAGGTATTGCTGTTAGCTTCAGTAGCATCTATGATCGACCAATTTAATATGCCAAACATCTGTCTTATGCAAAAATTAGGTTATGAAGTCCATGTGGCATGCAACTTTTATCAAGGGAATACGTGCAGTGCAGCGCGCATACAAAAGCTGAAGGATACCTTGGAGAAGATGCATGTGCAGTGGCATCAATGGGACTGTCCGCGAGAAGCTGGCCGCTTGCTTGCATGTGCGGCTGCATATCGGCAGATATATCGTCTGTTAGAAAAACATGAATTTGCCTGGTTACACTGCCAGTCTCCGATTGGCGGTGCATTAGCCAGGATTGCAGCACACAGGAGAGGTATCCCTGTGATGTATACTGCGCATGGATTTCACTTTTACAAGGGAGCGCCTTTAAAAAACTGGTTGTTGTATTACCCAGTAGAAAAGCTGCTGGCGTATTGGACAGATATCCTTGTGACGATAAACTGGGAGGATTACAGGGTGGCTAAGAAACTGCTTAGGCCAGGCATCGTATATCACCAATTTGGTATCGGTGTTGACATCCAGAAGTTTTCGTGTACATTTTGTGATCGAGAAAAACAACGCAGGGTATTTTGTAAAAAATACCGGATACCTGAGCAGGCAAAGCTTCTGCTGTCAGTCGGTGAGTTAAGTCAGCGCAAAAACCATCAGATTGTATTAAAAGCTTTAGCAGATCTTAAAAATTATGAGGTGTATTATCTGATCTGCGGGCAGGGAGAGAAACAAAAGCAATTGCTTTGTCAGGCGAGGAAATTGGGCGTGGCAAATCGTATTCGGCTAGCGGGATTTCAAGAGGAAGTCGCGCAATTTTATCATGCAGCAGATAT
>CANDJR010000215.1 GCA_947385105.1 uncultured Eubacterium sp. | reverse complement strand
GAATTCTTATCAAAGAAGATCAATTCCCATAGACACAGAAATTTTTACACCCTCAGCAGCTACGGTCGTTTTGCTTTTACTGGTAAAACCGATTGTAGCGGTGATGTCTACTCCAACAGAGGCTGTTTCTGAAACGATTCTCTATTTAACGATTTGTTTTATCGGTATTCCGTTTATTACAGCATACAATATTATTAGTTCTATTTTCCGGGGGCTGGGAGATTCTAAAAGCCCGATGTATTTTATTGCAGTTGCCTGTGCTGCCAATATTTTACTTGACTATTTGTTCATTGGCGTGTTCCATTTAGGTGCAGCCGGAGCAGCACTTGGCACGACTTTGTCACAGACAGTCAGCGTGATGGCTGCTTTATCTGTCATCTTGAAACGAAAGATAGGGATTTCTTTAAAAAGGGACGATTTCAAACCAAACGCAGAAACAATGAGGCAGATTTTGAAAATTGGCGTACCAGTTGCTTTTCAGGACGGATTTGTGCAAATCGCCTTTATTGTCATTACTGTGATTGCAAACCGCAGGGGACTTAACGACGCAGCAGCAGTAGGAATTGTAGAAAAAATCATAGGCGTTGTATTCCTTGTGCCATCTACTATGCTTTCTACAGTATCTGCTCTTTCTGCACAAAATATCGGGGCAGGAAAACATGGCCGGGCGACTGCTACTCTGCGCTATGCCATTTTAATTGCAGCGGGATTTGGCCTTGCAGTATCTATTGTTACGCAATTTGCCGGAACTGGCATTGTTGGTTTATTTAACAAGGATGCGCAAGTGACGTTGCTGGGTGATCAATATTTGCGGGCGTATATTTGGGACTGCATCTTTGCGGGCATACATTTTAGTTTTAGTGGATATTTCTGCGCCTATGGACTATCTGGAATTTCATTTTTACATAATGTACTCTCCATTGTACTTGTGCGAGTACCTGGTGCGTTTTTGGCATCCAAATATTTTGCACATACGCTTTACCCAATGGGGCTTGCAGCGCCAGGAGGCTCTTTGCTGTCTGTGTTTGTGTGTGTGATTGCATTTTTACTGCTGAAAAGAATGCAAAAAAAGCATAAATACGAAGAAAATCGCAGGTAGGGGCATCAAGCGATAGGGATACGTGTTTTGATGCGTGTTTCCTTTTGCCAGACATTCATATACTATAGTAATATGGTATGAAATATAATGGCAGGAGGGCAAATGGCAGAGGAAACAAATCCAAAAAGGGAGAACTTATTGAATCTAGCATTGGATGCAACGGAGCGGGAGCTGGAAAAGTCTCCCGATTTACAAGTTGGCTATGACCGCACACAAAATACGTGGGAATTGATTATACGTTATTCATCCAATTTGGAGGAGCTAAAGCAGCAGTACCCGCAAATTTCGATTGTAGAATTACTAAATGGCTATGCGGTTGTCACAATCCCGCAAGAACTTATGGATGTTTTTACCGATCGGATTGAAATTGAGTATATTGAGAAACCAAAACGACTGTTTTTTACTGTAGATCAAGGCGTTAGGGCAGCTTGTATCAATACGGTGCAGTCGCAGTATTTTCATTTGGATGGAAAAGGTGTGCTGTGCGGTTTGGCTGACAGCGGCATTGACTGGCGGCATCCGGATTTTTGCAATCCCGACGGAACGACAAGGATTGCAGCCATATGGGATCAGACGCTGAAGCCAGATGCTGCACGCGGCATGCTGCCGCCGCCTGGATATGATAGAGGGGTTGTGTTTACAAGAGAGCAGATCAATCAAGCGCTGAAAGAACCAGGACCGATTTATCTTATGGAAAGCAAAGAGTTAGGAACTGGTTTTTCTACCAACAATCGTTTCCAGTACGATACAATGGCAGGTGCTTATCAAGCAGTAAGAAGAACAATGTCAAAAAAGACATACAGCGGCCTAGGAAAAGAGGAGCTAGGAGGTAGCTTAGGAAAGCAGGAGTTAGGAGGTAGTCTTACAGATGGAACAAAGCAGGATACTGTGAGTGGAGAGGAAAATTACGTGAGATTAACAGGAGACAGCAGTGGACATGGAACGCATGTAGCGGCGATTATGGCTGGAAATGGCAGGGCATCAGGCGGACGTTATCGTGGGGTTGCCTATGGGAGTGATTTGGTTGTTGTAAAGCTGGGTACGCCAAAGGAGGATGGATTTCCAAGCACAGTCGAGCTGATGATGGCGGTTGATTATATGATACGAAAAGCACGTGCTATGAATTTACCGATTTCTGTAAACTTAAGCTTTGGCAATAACTATGGATCCCATAGCGGGACATCTTTAATCGAAACTTATTTAAATAGCTTGAGTGGTTTTTGGAAAAATGTAATATCAATTGGAACTGGCAATGAAGGAGCGGGAAATATTCATACATCTGGGCGTATCAGCCATGATGCAAATCACGACAATATTGTGCAGATGGCAGTCAGCACGTACGAGATGTCCTTAAGTCTGCAGATCTGGAAATCGTATGCAGACGAATTTGACATCCAATTAATCCATCCATCCGGAGTTGCGGCAGGGCCGATACAGCAGATATTAGGCCCGCAGCGTTTTACGATACAGCAAACAGAAATTTTAATTTATTATGGAGAGCCAAGCCCTTACAGCCCATATCAGGAAATCTATTTGGAATTTTTGCCAGTGCGCGATTTTATAGACAGTGGAGTTTGGCAGATACGCATGATTCCTCGAAAAATTGTACATGGAGAATTTGACATGTGGCTGCCAGGTGCTGTTACGTTAAACAAAGGCACTGGTTTTTTATATCCCACAGAACATACGACGCTTACGATTCCTTCAACAGCGGAAAAAGTCATATCAGTTGCAGCATATGATTCCCGAACAAATCGTGCAGCTGATTTTTCCGGAAGGGGATATACGAGAGAAACAAATCAAGTCAAACCAGATCTTGCAGCGCCAGGTGTTGGGATTGTGTCTGCAGCACCAGGCGGAGGGTATACAACGAAAAGCGGGACATCGATGGCCACGCCATTTGTGGCAGGGAGCGCAGCGCTGTTGATGCAGTGGGGGGAACGTGTTATTATATTGCCAAGTTAGCAAGAACCCAGTAAAAACAAAGGGTTTCGCTGATTTAGTCCTACGAAAAAATGCCGTTTGGCAGGAAGATTTAGCGATAGGACGGGCCTGTTTTATTCAAAAATCTATCAGGAAATAGCGGTTTGCATTCACGTAACACGAGGCGGTTCGTGGAGGGTAATGCTAGTTTCCTGTGAAAAAATACTCTATATAGGACTGAATTGGCTTTATGCTTAATCACAAAGTGCGTGATTTGTACCAGCCGATGCAGTCCTATTCTTTTGCCCGGAGAATAGGAAGCACAGGCGGAAGCGGTAAGCCAGATTGTTCTGTATACAGTTTAGACGTTCAGGGAGGGAATGTCAATCATGCGCCTCTGTAGGTATAAAAGCAAATTCGGGTTGACAGTTAGCCGCATTTTGGGTAACTGTCAGCACGAATTCCACAAGGGTTTGGGAGTGTAGCTCCCAAGAGTAGCAAGGAGATAACAGTGTTTTTGGGGAGCAGCAAGAGATGAATGAGTATGAAAAAGATATTATGAAGCTGTTTGATGTCCATGAGAGGGCTGAAAAAAGAGAATTGATTAAAAGAATCAATTGGGAAATTGAAATGGGTGGTATTAGCCGACGTGGAAAAAATGAATGGGTGTGTAAGGTTACTGATTCCCCGATGGGTACAGTATGTACGTGGTTTAGCAATGCAAAGTGCAGAGCCTTGAATAAGATTCCGCTGTATGCCCTGTGTCAGATTGCAGTTGCGTTAGAAATATCTGTATGGGAATTTTATAAGACTGCATATAGTACGAAAGAGGAAACGGAGCCGGAATTGAAGATTAATAGACGGGATAAGCTGTACTGGCATCTTAGGAGAAATGTAGCAGGCCAGCTATGGAATGATAGTTATGGCTCTTATGGTCTGTGGGAATGGCAGAGCAAGGAAGTCCAGAGAAAGTTTATAGATAAGCTATATCTGGACAAACTGGCAGAACGGCAGACAGAGAAATCAGTTGGATGATTTCAAGCCCAAAACAGGTGTAAAAACCAAAGTGATTAAGAAAGCATGATTATAAGGAGGACAGGTTATGGCAGTAAATACAGCGAAAGGTGCAGAAAAGAGAGATACTCGCACAATTACTTTCAAAAGCAAGGAACATAAGGATTTTTATAAAGAGTATCTGCAGAAATGCAGATGCCAGGATGTATACCACAAAGCATTAGTGTACTGCCTGGGGATTGACCGGGATACAAGGGTAAATGTAAATAGAATATATGATTTTAAAACAGGATGCGTAAAAACAGAGTGCCTGCATGAAGGCTGGCAGA
>CANDJR010000214.1 GCA_947385105.1 uncultured Eubacterium sp. | reverse complement strand
GCTTTTCTTTTTTCGCTTCTTCCAGACGCAGCCCTTCCTGCGCATTTTGACTCCATCCCGTAATATCCTGCCCTTTTTTTTGAATTTCCATGAGTTCTTCAAACTCATAAACTGGCATGAATTCCAACGAGGTTACACCAAGTTCTTTAAAATAAGGGATTCGGTCCATCACGCCAGCAAATGTTCCTTTTCGCTTTCCAGTAGCTCCTGCATCCATTGTAAAACTGCGTACATTTAGCTTATACATCACCATCTGTTCTCTTGGTATTTCTGGAAACCTGTCATTTTGCCAGTCAAATTCTGCAAAATCAAAACCTGCGCATATTTGATAATCCGGTGAAAAGCGCATAGTATCTGCCCATTTTTCACGCCCAATAATTTTATGCGCATGCATATCGAACAATAATTTGCCATCGATTTCGTAATTATAATGGAATCGTTTCCAGTTCAGCCCTTTGACTCCTACCGAACGAAGCGCCCCGATACAATATTCATCTGGTACCGGAATCCGAAGTTCCCTGCCATTTGCTGTATACAGCAAAATCGTACACTTTTGTTCTTTTTCGCTTTCAAATGTAAAGTAAACGACATCCGCCGTTTTCGATACACCGATTTTTGCATAATTTCCTTCAATGATTGTATATTCCATAAACTTTTCCGCCTTTTCTTATCTTCCTGCCAACTGGAACCTCATCTGTAATCTGCTATTCAATTTTGTATGTTCTATTATAGCATTAACTTTGATTATTTGTATATCTTTTTCTTGCTGATTTTGCAAAATATAGGGCTAAATTTTCACATTTTTTCTATATCTTTTGTATGTTTCCTTCCAGAGACTTGCAGAATCATAAATCTTGGGCGTAAAACTCCTTCGGGCGATTTTTTCAAGTTCTTTTTCTAGTCAATTTCTTTTAAAAAGCAAGAAGGCTGCACCTGTTTGCCGCGCATTACTCGCACGTAGGATAAATATAATTTCTTTTTTGCACGTGTCATACCTACATAAAGCATGCGTCGTTCTTCTTCAATCTCTGCATCGAGAACAGCTTTTTTATAAGGAATCATCCCCTCATTTAAATCGGGAATAAAAACAACATCGTACTCCAGTCCCTTTGCGCCATGCAGCGTCATAATTGCGATGCTGTCAGTGTCCTCATGCTGGCTTTGTTCCTGTTTTTTCTTAAGCTGTTCTGTATAGGATACCGTAAAGTCTAACCATTCCTGCAAATGCTTAAAATCTCTTGTGCTCTCCTGCAGCTCCTCTAATACCTCAAGCAGTTCTTCGGCTGGAATCTGCCGGTACTGTCCGTATTCTGTTAAAAAATCATCATAACCGATACTTTTTCGTATATAATTCACTGCCGCATAAGGCGTAATCCGTCCCAATACTTTTAAATCATAAAAAAGCTGTTCAATACGCTCCGCAATCCAAGGCTGCTTATCATAAAACGCCTGCCAGTGAGCAAACGACACCTGAGGGCTTTCTAAACTTTCCCTGCTAATGTACCTGTTTGGACGATTCATGATACGCAGTGCATCTTTTCTTTCCCGCGCCCCAAGCGCAAACCGAAAATATGCCATGATATCCTGCGCAATCCAATGATCAAATAAGCACGGAATCCGCTCCTTTGTACGAAACGGCAGGTTATATTCCATCAGTTTGGCAATTAATGCCCCTGGCTGTACATTGGTACGGTATAACACGGCAATTTGACGATAACTGCCGCCCTGGCTGATATGTGTACGGATAGCTTTTATGATAGCTTGTATTTCTTCCCAGGTATGTTCAAATTGACGGCAAGCGTAAGATACGCCTTCCTTCCCAACACCAGTAATGTGCTTTTCAAAACGGTTTGTATTATGTCCAATCAGTTTGCCTGCAATCCGTACAATATCCTGCGGACAGCGGTAATTCACTGCTAACTGTATAAGTTTTGCCTTTGGATAGTCCTTTGGAAAATGCAGCATCAGTTCAGGTTTAGAGCCGCGGAAACGGTAAATTGACTGATCATCGTCTCCTACTACAAACAAATTTTCGCGTTCTCCTGCCAGCATACGTACGATCTGGTACTGCAGCTGGTTAATATCCTGAAACTCATCCACCATAATATAGCGAAACTTCTGCTGCCAGGCAGTAAGGATATCGCTTCTTTGTTCTAGTAATTCCTTCGTATAAACTAAAATATCGTCAAAGTCCAGCAGGCGGTGGTCATTCATATAACGGCAGTATTCTTGATATATGATTAAAAATATTTCTCTCCCACAATGCATCGGATAATAGTTTTCTGCTGCAATGCCTCTGTTTTTCAGCGAGCTGATTTCACTTAATATCTCACTGCAAAATTCTGTTTCATCATCACAAGTGATTTGGTTTTTTGCTATAATTTCCCGCAGAAACTGATATTTAACTTCTTCTCTTGCAATATTTGCTGCTGAATAATGGTAGGCATGTTTCAAAATCGTAAAAAAGACGGCATGAAACGTACCAAAACTAATTCCCGGATAGTTCGAACCTGTTAGTTTTTCAAAGCGCTGACGCATCTCTTTGGCAGCTGCCTTTGTAAATGTAACAACTAAAATATGCCGATCTTGTATCCCACATTGCTGAATAAGATATTCTGCCCTTTTTATCACAGTTGCCGTTTTGCCGCTGCCAGGCCCTGCAAGGACAAGACAAGGGCCGTCGACATGAACGATTGCCTCTTTTTGGCCTGGGTTAAACTCCATATCATACCCCTCTTTTGTATTGTTTTTAATTCTTAATTTGATTTTCGTATGAAAAAGACAAACACCCACTTCCTTTTAAGCAGGTGTTTGTCTCACAAACAGATTTATATTAATGGCGATGCATAGAGAATTGATCCATTGCGTAATTGTCAAGATTGCCGTGCACATTTCTGTCATCTGCCTGTGCAAGCAGTGTTTCCCTTGCTTTTTTTGTTTTCACTTTATCTTGGAAACTGCTTGGGCCGCCGACACATCCTCCCTCGCATGCCATACCTTCGATAAAGTCTTCCGGCAATTTGCCTGCCCGCATCAGCAGCAATGCTTTTTTACATTCTGCTGCGCCATTTGCTTTACATACTTTTGCATCCATAAGCTGATCTGTTTCTTTTAGGCACTGTAAGACTGCCTCTGTAACTCCGCCGGAATTGCCAAACCGCTTACCAAAAATACTAGCCTCCTGGTAATCATTTTCTGCCGGCTCTAATACGATATCTTGTGTCTTCATAATAACCCTGATTTCACTGTACGTCAATACTACATCTGCATTGCCAGGGATCTTTTGATCTTCTACTTCTGATTTCTTTGCGATGCAAGGCCCAATAAATACGGTATATGCCTCTGGATCTTTTGCCTTAATCATACGGGATACCCCACACATCGGCGAAACAGTTGTCGATACGTGATCCGACAGCTGCGGATAATGATTATGTACCATGTTGACAAACGCCGGGCAGCAGGAGGTTGTCATCTTTTTGCCTTCTTTATAAGCTTCTGCCCATTCTTCTGCTTCACTTGCCGCTGTCATATCACCGCCAAGTCCAACTTCTATCACATCTGTAAACCCAACTTTTTTCAGGGCGTCTTTCCAGCTGCGCATCGTAATGCCCTCGCCAAACTGCCCTTCTGTGGCAGGAGCTATCATTGCATACACATGTGCACCTGATTTTATTTTATTAATTACATCTACAATAAATGCTTTTGAGCCAATTGCACCGAACGGACATTTATGAATACATTGTCCGCAGCGGATACATTTATCTTTGTCAATAACGGAGACATTGTACTCATCATATGTAATTGCATCTACCGGACATGCTACTTTACAAGGACGTTTGATCCCTACAATTGCATTATAAGGACATGCCTTTGCACATTGTCCGCATTCCTTACATTTTGCCGGATTGATATAAGAACGATCGCGTCCCATTGTAATCGCTCCAAATTTACATGCATTCAGACATGCTTTCCCCAAACAATTCTGACAGTTATCTGTGACTGTATAGCTGGAAATCGGACAGCCTTCACAAGCAGAACCAATTACCTGTATCACATTTCCATCATCATGCTCCCCAACACTTTTTCCTTCTGCCAAACGAACTCTCTGACGAATAATCTCGCGCTCTTTGTAAATACAACACCGAAACTGCGGCACTGGGCCAGGAATCAGTTTCAGCGGGATATGATCCCTTTTTTCTTCAAGAGTTCCTTCATAAGCAAGTTTCGCCACTTCATACAATACGTCGTGTTTAATTCTGATTACATTCTCATCATTGTACATTCGATTTCCCCCATTTATTGATTTTGGATGCTGATATGTTTTTTACTATGTTAATTTTTTAACAAGCAATAGGTAAAACATACCCAGCGCAATTTCTGTTGGCATGTCTCATTATAATATAAACACTTGATAAAATCCACCTTTCTTTTTTTTGTACGAAAAAAAATACGTTATCATACCTTATGCACCATTTTACCAATTTATGCATAATCTATAG
>CANDJR010000213.1 GCA_947385105.1 uncultured Eubacterium sp. | reverse complement strand
GATTTCTAACGGTGACTGGAGTTCAGACGTGTGCTCTTCCGATCTAGAAATTGTACGCTATTGCATACAAAAGGCAGCTGCATACGAAGATAGGCAGGGATAAAAGATGGCAGCAGTCCTTACATTTGAACAAAACGATGCTGTGTGCCAAGATGCGCCATGCGGGTGGATTCTTTATACAGCCATAGAGCGTGAAAGAAATCGTTTTTATATCACATGCTATGAAAAAGCATGTGAAAAATATGGCATGACAGCAGCTGTAGGTATATATGAGCCGCCGCTAAGGTGGGATACGCAGGCAAAGGCAGCGCTTGCAAAGTTCGTAATAGCGGCAAAGCCTGCATTTGTAATCAACCGTACCAGAGATTACCGCCTGGCACAGGCATTAGAAACGCTTGGCGTGCATGTATATAATGACTCTTTGATTGCAAAACTGGGCAATGATAAGGCAAAAGCCTATGAATTTATGGGAAAACGCGGGACTCCTATGATGCCTGTTTGCGAAGCTTTTGACACTCCCCGTTGGTTTCCGGCAGTGATGAAATCGCGCAGCGGTCATGGGGGTACGGAAGTATTTTATATCAAAGATCAATTGCAGTGGCAGGAGTGGAAGACGCATCATGCTAAGGCGTTGCAGTCGTATTTGGCACAGCAGGCAGCGTCAGACTTAGGGCGTGACCTTAGAGTATATATTGTGGGGAATCAGATTACGGCAGCAGTCTTGCGTACATCAGCAACAGATTTTAGAAGCAATTATTGTCTGGGAGGCAGCATTGCGCTTTATCAGCTTACAAAGGCACAGCGTACGCTCGTGGAGCATATGATAGAACCGCTTGCAATAGGGATGGCAGGTATTGACTTTGTATTTCACCATGGACAGCTGATGTTTAATGAGCTGGAGGATATGGCAGGTGCCAGGGCGCTGTATACGTTGTCTGATTATGATATTGCGGATGACTATATACGGTATATCAGGCAGTCATGCCCGACATGCCAGTAACAAAACGCGCACTGACTGGATTTCTGTTGTAAAAAATATGATATATCGTAGAAAAAAGTAATACAAAGGAGTTGTATATGCAGAATTTTTTTAGCTTTGACAGTAAATTTTTCCGGATGATGAATAAGGTCGCGGATGCTTTTTATGCGAGTGTCTTATGGCTGCTGTTTTGTATCCCAGTGGTGACAATTGGCGCTTCTACAACTGCATTTTATTATACCGTGCATAAATCGCTGCGCAGAAGCCGCGGGTATATTTGGAGCAGTTTTTGGCATGCATTTAAGGAAAATTTTAAAAAGACTACGATCGTATGGCTTGTGATGTTTGCGCTGCTCATACTGCTGTATGCGGATCGGCAGATTTCTTTCCAGCTTCTCATGCAAAATTCCCCGCTTGGGATTTTATATTATGCTTTTTATGTTTTCATGATGTTTTGGATCATGTGGTTTATTTATCTGTTTACATATGCAGCCAGATTTGAAAACAGCATCAAGGCGATTTTAAAAAACGCTGCGATTATGGTGCTGCTGCATTTGCCATGGTCCATAGTCTTGTTAGTTTTGAGTGTTGCAGGAGCTATGGTTGTATATCTTTCGCCGCCTACGATTCTTTTTGTGCCAGCAGGAATTGCATGTTTGTTTGATCTGATTTTAGAGAAAATCTTCCGCAAATATATGTCAGCAGCAGAATTAAAACAGCTGGAAGAAGATGAGCAAATGTCCATGTAAAATATCGAAACATAAAAGGAAAGCAAAAGGAGAACTAGACCATTTGGAAAAAGATGAGTTGATATCCATGCAGAATATTAGAACATAAAAGGAAAGCAAGAGGAAAACTAGACCATTTGGAATAAGATAAGTTGATATCCATGCAGAATATTAGAACATAAAAGGAAAGCAAAAAGGAATGTAGATCACTATGATTGAATACTTGTTAGAACTAGATGCAAATATATTACTATGGATTCAGGAGTATGTACGCAACGATCTCCTAACGCCGTTTTTTACGGTAATTACAAAACTGGGTGATGCGGGTATGGTATGGATTCTAGTATCAGCAGCTTTATTGCTGTCGAAAAAAACACGAAAAATTGGGGTAATGGGATTTTGCGCACTTATTTTTTCAGTTTTATTGAATAATGTGTGCTTAAAAAATCTGGTAGCAAGAACCAGACCATTTGATGCGATAGAAGGACTTGTTCCATTAGTTCGGCGTCCGACAGATTTTTCTTTCCCATCTGGACATGCGGCAAGTTCTTTTTGCGCTGCAGGTGTATTTGTGCGAAAGCTGCCGCGTCCGGCAGGGGGATTGCTGTTTTTACTTGCCATCCTGATTAGTATTTCCCGGTTATATGTAGGGGTACATTATCCAAGCGATGTGCTCGTAGGGGTTATCGATGGATTGCTTCTTAGCTGCCTTGCACAAATAGTAGTGGAAAAATACTGGCGTAAATAGCAAAAAAGAACGAATCCCTCAGCTGTATGGCAATACAGTTGAGGGGTTTTTCTTTTTATAGTAATAATGCTGTTTCCTCAAACAGTTTGTCAACCAGTTTGATGACAATTATGGCATCCAGAGAAAGATGCAGCACATCCTCCCAAGGCAGTTTCACGCAGTTCGTATGGAATCCGTTTGCCTACCTGATACATGGTCTCCAGCATTTTATCAAAGGGGATGAGCTGACGGATGCCGCAAAGAGCTAGTTCCGCAGCAATCAGGGCATTGGCAACACCAGCAGCATTTCTGTTTTGGCAGGGGTACTCTACCAAACCTCCTACGGGATCGCATACAAGACCAAGCATATTCATCAAAACGGTAGACGCTGCGTCAAGACTTTGCTCTGGCTGACCGCCCATTACTTCTACGGCGGCTGCAGAAGCCATAGCAGCGGCAACACCTACTTCTGCCTGGCAGCCGCCTACAGCGCCAGCTACGGTTGCATTGCGCATTGCCAAATAGCCGATTGCTCCGGCATGGAACAAGCCGTCTCGTATTTGCTCATCATGAAGCTGGTATTCTTGCTGCAGCGCCAGCAGGACGCCTGGAAGAATACCAGCAGAACCTGCAGTAGGAGCAGCTACAATGACACCCATAGAGGCATTTACTTCCTGTACTGCCATAGCATAGGTAATGCCATACCAAAGCACATTTCCGCAGATGCTTTTTCCGCTGTTTTGATGGATATTAAGTTTTTTTGCTTCTCCGCCAATCAGGCCACCCATAGATTTTACAGGAGTTTCGATAGGCGCAGTGGCAGACTCCCGCATAACAGTCAGTATTTTCATCATGCGGCTGCAAATTTGTTCCATTGAAACTTCACCCAATTCACATTCCCGTTTTTTCATAATATCTGAGATTTTCAGTTTGTTTTGACTGCAAAGATCTAAAAGCTCAGCTGCATTTTTGAAATCATACATAACTTAATATCCCTCCTCAGTTGGTACAAGTATGACGTCTTGAATATTCGGATTTTCTAACAGTGATTCTATAATATCTTCTGGCAGCTGCCCGTCAGATTCTACAATAGTATAGGCTTTTTCACCTTTGTCTTTTCGAAACAGACGCATAAAAGCGATATTGACGCCTCGATCACTGAGTACTTTTGTAATATGGGCTGCTACGCCTGGCGTGTCTTTTTGAATCATAATAGCTGCATTGTATTCTCCGGTAAAATCCACCGCTACTTGGTTGATTTGCACAATCCTTACTTTCCCGCCGCCCAGCGATTCACCACGTACAGTGATGTGTGTACCGCTTTGATTCACCATGCGAATATCTACTGTGTTAGGGTGCACATCTGTTTCCGTTTCATTTAAAATAAATTGGTATGCAATTCCGCGTTCTTTTGCAATGTCAAAGGAATCCCGTATTCGCACATCATCAGCAGCAAATCCCATAATTCCACCAAGAAGTGCCCGGTCTGTGCCATGTCCGCGGTAAGTTTTGGCAAAAGATCCATATAAAGTGAACACAGCCTCTGTTAAAGGCCCGCGGTTCATTTTTTGTGCCAGATGCGCAATGGCACATGCTCCAGCAGTATGGGAGCTGGAAGGCCCGATCATGGTAGGGCCGAGCACATCAAATACACTGATAAACGACATAGATTACCTCCTGCTTATGGTATGTTCTATCCTGCATTATTTGCTGGTAACAGCAAAGTATTCTCTGTTTTTCACTTTTTTCATTCATTGAACATTTTTCAATAATTAAAAATTTTTATCTAAATTCACTTTTTCACAAATGAAACATTTTTCCCTGATATCACTTTTTCACAAATGAAACATTTTCCCTGATATCACTTTTTCACTAAATGAAACATTTTTCCCTGATTTATCACATTTATCGTCTATATGTTTTTTCGGGTTGACCAGATAGAAAAAAGATCGTATCATTTTTTAAATAGCATAAACTAAGATCAATACACTCAGTGGACAAGGGGACACATGCTCCGCGTTCCTTCTTTTGAATTTGCCTTGCCAGTTATTAAAATGCGGTACTTGGTGACCAAAGGAGTTTTGTGTCTAAAATTTATTACAATTTTAGTATACCAGATTTAGTATACCAGAACATTTGTGATACTGCAAGAAACTGGAACAAAGCGTAATGGACGTACGCTGAATAGGTTACTGTTCACTCTGTTCTCAGTAACATGCAAAAATTCATCTAAAATCGCCTTCG
>CANDJR010000212.1 GCA_947385105.1 uncultured Eubacterium sp. | reverse complement strand
CACTTCAGGTCACACTCTTTCCCTACACGACGCTCTTCCGATCTAGGAGAAAGAATCACTTCAGAATAACGAAGCACTTCAGAACAACGAAGCAGCACAAGCAAACGAAGCATTTCAGGAGAAAAAAGCAGCGAAAACAGAAACGAACAACAAGACAAAACAAAAAGATCGTACGTTAGCAGACGATGAGATAGTGGCAGACAGCGAAGACATCAAGGATGAGGATACGTTAGCTGATAGCAATCATACAGGTTCCTTTACATCAGCAGAAGCAAAGGAACCTGGCGAAACAGAGTCTGGCAAAGCAGCTGATGAAGCTACAATGTCTGAATCTGACGAAGCGAATGACGATACCAAAGCATTACAAACCGATGAAACAACTGGCAGTATGTTAGATGAGGAGTCAAAGCCAAGCAGCCACCCAGGACAAGCAGATGCATCGAATGCAGCGGCTGATCATGAGGAAATAAAAACGCATGAACAAAATCAAGAAACAAGCGAAACAAAAAAACCAGATGAAATAGAAGTAATAGAAGAAGTAAATGAAACAGAAGTAAATGAAATAGAAGTAAATGAAATAGAAGTAGAAGAAATAATAGAAAAAACAATAAGCCAAACAACAAAAGAAATAATAAACGAAACAACAAACAAAGCAATAGAAGAAACAATAGAAATAGAAGAACCATTCCCAGAAATACATACTCCAACTCCAGAAGAAATCAGGGAGATAGAAGCAGAAATTGCACAGCTGCGGGCAGCAGAGGAGCAGGCAGATGTACAGCATCAGCAAACATCTGGAAAGCAGTCTCCTGGCTTGCAGGCAATTGCAAAGCAGCTCGAAGAATCCCAGACAGATATAGAGGAAGAAGATTCAGGGAGTGAAGATGAAACAGCAGTGGGTGAAAGTTCTATCTGGAAAGAAGTTTCAGAGGATGATGACCCGGAACTGCAGGAACTGGCACGGCAAATTGCTGAATTAGAGCGCCAGGAGCAGGAAGAAAAGAAGAAAGCCAAAAAGGTACGTTAGGCAGTAAACAGTAAGTAAGCAGGATATTTATGAGCAGACAACAGATGCAAGAACAAACCAATCATAACAAACAAGCCAAAAACGCAATACAAACAGGGCATGCAGCTGCAGCCAATAAGATAAAACAGACTGGGTATACAAATCCAGCCAGCCGGACAAGCATGGAGCTTCTTGCGCCGGCTGGCTCTTTTGCAACATGTAAAGCAGTAATCGCTGCAGGGGCAGATGCTGTTTATTTGGGAGGCAGCCGTTTTGGAGCAAGGGCATATGCGGAAAATTTTTCACAGGAAGATTTGATGCAGGCAATTGATTATGTACATTTACATGGACGCAAAGTGTATTTGACGGTTAACACTTTGCTAAAACAGTTCGAGATGGATGAATTTTATTCGTATCTGCTGCCATATTATGAACAGGGAATCGATGCAGCAATTGTCCAAGACTTTGGCGTGTTAGATAAAATTCGAACTTGCTTTCCAAATCTTGCCGTTCATGCCAGTACGCAGATGTCTGTTACAAGCGCATATGGGGCGGCTTATCTAAAGAAACTAGGCGTTTCAAGGATTGTGACAGCAAGAGAGTTGTCTATCGAAGAAATAAATACGATTTATGAGCAGACAGGCATAGAATTAGAAACGTTTGTGCATGGTGCGCTTTGTTATTGTTATTCCGGCCAATGTCTGTTAAGCAGTCTGCTTGGAGGCAGAAGCGGGAACCGTGGACGCTGCGCACAGCCTTGCCGTCTGCCGTATACAGTCTATGCAGCAGACCAAAAAACTATTTTACAGGCCGAAGGCTGCCAGCTTAGTATGAAAGATTTATGTGCACTGCCTTTGCTTTTACAGCTTGCAAAAGCAGGTGTGCATTCCTTAAAAATAGAAGGGCGCATGAAATCTCCGGAATATGCGGCAGGAGTGACTGCCATTTACCGTAAATATCTTGACCGTTATGAAAACGAAGGCTGCTTTAGCGTGGCGCAAAAAGATCTCGATCATTTGGCAGATACAGGCAGCCGCAGCGGATTTACAAGCGGTTACTATGAGCAGCGAAATGGCAGGGATATGCTTGCCATAGAACGATCTGGGTATACGAAAAATAAGGAAACATATTTGCAGGACATTCAGGAAAGATATGTGAAAACGGAGAAAAAAATTCCGGTCTGTGCAGATATTTTGTTGAAAGCAAATCAGCCAGCAAAATTAACGGTATCAGCTGCAGGTTTTTGCGCTACAGTACAATATGGGATGGCAGAGCCTGCAAAAAACAGCCCAATAAGCGAAGAAATGGTTCGTGTCCAGTTGTCAAAAACTGGCCAAACGCCGTTTATAATGGAAATGGTTGCCGTTACGATGGACGAGCCTGTTTTTTTACCTAAGCAGATGTTAAACGAATTGCGTCGTCAGGCGCTGGCACAGCTTTTTTTACAAATGACAAATAAGTATCGGCGCCAAGAAGCATCTATGAATCATCAAGAAGAAACTATGTATGTTCAAGAAGCAGCGTATCATCAAGAAGAAACTATGTATGTTCAGGAAACAGGGGATCATCAAGAAGTATTGCATGCTCAACAAGCAGTCAAATGCAGCAGGAAACATGCCACAGACGTTGTCTCTCAGCGTGCTGTTTCTGTTGCAATTGAGCAGCCTTCACAGCTGGCAGCAGTCCTGCCATATGATTTTGTGTCTCGGATTTACTTGGATAGTTCAATGTATCCACATAAGCAGTTTTGTGTGCTGCTAAAGGAACATACTGCAAAAATAAAGGCATTGGGAAAGCAGGCGTATTTGATCATGCCTGCGATATTCAGGAATCAAACAGCACAGTTTTATCAGACGCAGTGGCAGACACTAAAGCAGACAGGGATTGATGGCTTTTTGTGCAAAAGCTATGATGCACTTGGCTTTTTAGAGGCGCAGAAAGTGCCAAAGGAGTGCTGCGTGCTAGATCATATGGTATATACGTATTCCAATACAGCAAAAACGGCGTTTGAAAAAGACGGTTGGAAATATGATACCATACCAGTGGAACTTAATAAAAAAGAATTGCTTGCTCGCTGCAACCAGGACAGTGAGCTGATGATTTACGGCAGGATACCGCTTATGGTGAGCGCTCAATGCCTGCAAAAAACAATCGGGCATTGCGATCATTCACAGGCAGTTTGCTATATAAAAGATCGCTATCAAATCATGTTCCCGGTACGTGCAAATTGCAGGGAATGCTATCAAACGATTTACAATTCCCAGCCCTTATCGCTCCTTGGGCTGCAAAAGGAACTGGAACGTTTGCAGCCAGCAGCATACCGGTTGCATTTTACAATAGAACCGTCTGCTATGGTTACACGTATCTTAGACAGTTTGGAAAAATTATGGAAAGAACAGGAACCGCCAGATTGGAAAAAAGTGCTTGGCACTTATACAAATGGCCATTATAAACGCGGCGTAGAGTAGGTGGTAATATGGTAAATCTCATTGTAGAGCTGTCAAAATATTTAATGTTGTTTTTGTTTGCAGCATATACATTTACCTGCTTTACGGTATTAAGCAGGCACAGAACACAAAAACGGCAGAAAAGAATATTGAAAAAGCAGACAAGGCTTATTTTTTTGATCCATTTAAATGCATTTCTTGTGATATTTGCTGTACAAAAGAAGTGGGACGTCATGATTGCGTATGTGATGCAGGCAGCCTTGCTGGGGTGTATTTTAATCGTTTACCGCTATATTTATAAACGGGCGTCTAGTCTGGTTGTAAATAATATGTGTATGCTTTTAGCTGTAGGATTTGTAATTTTATATCGCCTGGATGCAGAGAAAGCAGTGCGGCAGTACCAGATTGCAGTAGCTGCAATTGTCATTACTTTGATTGTTCCGTTTGCGATCCATAAAATGCATTTTTTATCAAAGCTTACTTGGGTGTATGCATCTGTTGGCATACTGCTTCTCCTTGTAGTAGCAGTGATTGGGCGGAAAAGTTATGGCGCAAATTTGTCGCTAACAATTGGCGGGATTGCGCTTCAGCCATCAGAATTTGTAAAAATTTTGTTTGTATTTTTTGTCTCATGTATGCTGTACCGCTCCACAGATTTTTGGCAAGTAGTAAAGACAACGGTTATAGCAGCTATACATGTGTTAATTTTAGTCGCTTCAAAGGATCTTGGTGCTGCATTGATTTTTTTCATTACTTATTTGATTATGCTTTATGTGGCTACCAGAAGCTTGTTTTATTTAGGCAGCGGTTTTCTTAGCGGCAGTATTGCTTCAGTGATTGCTTATAAGCTGTTTTACCATGTCAGGGTACGGGTTATCGCATGGAAAGATCCACTGTCTGTCATTGACAGCGAGGGCTACCAGGTCTGTCAGTCTTTGTTTGCGATTGGAACAGGAGGATGGTTTGGGCTTGGACTCTGCCAGGGTATGCCAAATACCATTCCGGTTGTAGATCAGGACTTTGTGTTTGCAGCAATTGCAGAAGAAATGGGCGGATTGTTTGCGATTTGCCTGCTTATGGTATGCGCAAGCTGTTATTTAATGTTTTTAAACATTGCTATGCAGATACGGGATCCATTTTATAAGCTAATCGCGCTGGGACTTGGCACAGTATATGGATTTCAAGTATTTTTAACGATTGGCGGCGTTATTAAATTCATTCCGTCTACAGGAGTAACGCTCCCGTTTGTCAGTTATGGAG
>CANDJR010000211.1 GCA_947385105.1 uncultured Eubacterium sp. | reverse complement strand
TACAGTGGTGTGGGAGGTCGGCTACTCAACTAATGGGTAGCCTCCTACCCGATCCTTATAGAAATCAAATGATTCTATAAATTTGAAAAAATGATTGATTATGATTCAAATGTTTAGTATAATTGATGTAAAATAAAATCAATTGATTTCATAAGCGAAAAAGGAGGAGATTGCGTATGAGCATTTTAAAAGGGATTCGGGCAATTGTGGGCGATGAATATGCAACAGATAGTCCGGAAATATGCAGGTCGTATGCCTATAGTACATCCTTTACGGCAAGGTATGAGCATATCCCTGATTTTGTTGTTCAGCCTCAAAGTACAAAACAGGTATCGGAAGTTTTAAAATATGCCAATGAACATCACATTCCGGTAACGCCAAAAGGCTTAGTATCCGGCGGAGGACATGGCGGACCGTTCTATGGCGGAATCCTGTTAGATTTACTTTATATGGATAAGGTGATAAAAGTAGATCCTGTAGATATGAAAGCGGTAGCGCAGGCAGGGTGCAGTTTCTTTAAGCTGTCTCAGGAAGTATATAAGCAGGGAATGATGATTCCTACAACGCAGTATACATGTGGTCCTAACGTAGCAGCTTCGTTAATAACACCGGCTATTGCATTTGGAAAAACCAGGTACGGAAGAAACTGCGAATTAGTAGACGGCATTGAAGTGGTGCTGCCAACAGGAGAAATCTGCAGGCTTGGATCTTTGGCATATGATGATACAGAGTTTGGGCCATATACAAAATATATTTGTGGACCGGATTTGATTGGTTTGTATATTATGTCAAACGGCGCTTTTGGTATTGTAACAAAAGTTGCCTATGGATGTCAGAAACGTCCTCCGGTTTGGTCAGGAGTTTCTTATTTTTGGAGGGAATCTGAAATCAAAGCTTGTTCGGAATTTATGTCAGAGGCGACTGCAATGGAAGTATATGATATACATTTAAACGACCGATGGAAATATGATCTTCCAACTAGAGGAAAAGACGCGCAGAAAAAGATGCCAGGGCTTCTTGATTTCTTTCCCGAAGATGCCTATTTCTTTATTGAGAGTACGCTGACAGCATTCAGTCAGGAGGAAATGGACGCGAAATTAAAACAAATGGATATGCTGGCAGAAAGATTTGGCGGTGTTAAGATGGGAAATGAATTGGGAGGAGAGTTCTTTGCAAAATGGCCGACTGTACATTCTGTTCCGCATTTTTTCAAACATTTGCTTGGAGCTGTATATGAAATAAACAAGCTTAACTATCAGTTTATTTTTGACAGCATTGTTTATCCTACATCAAAATTTGATCTTGTATATCTGAAAATGCAAGAATTATTGCAAAAATATGGGTTCTGGGGATATCCAAACGCATCTGTCATTGACGCGTTTCCAATCAAAGGACAGACTCTTTGCACACAGACATGGACATATTTGAATACAAGGGATCAAGAAATGGTTGATCGGGTGTTTGCATTTCGTGAAGAATTTAGAGAATGGTTTGGCTCTGTAGGCGGCACACATCAGATGACGATTCCGCCGCTTGGACCGGACTATGAATGGAAAAATCAGCCGGAACATTACAAAATGCTTCAGAAGTTTAAGAAGGTACTTGATCCAAACAATATTTGCAGCCCGGCGACGTTTGAGATGGAGGTGTAGAAGATGGCATACAATGACAGACAAACTCTGGCTCAGGAGAAATGGACGCTTGACCAGTTTAAAGAGTGGCAGGATATCTGCTTAAATTGTGGAGCATGTGCGGCTCATGGACCGATCATACCGCATAATAACGAAGAACTTCCGCCTTCAGAGTGGAACTCTCCAGAGAGAAAATGTCCTTCTTTGGAGTATTATAAATTTAAGACATTTGCCGGACAGGGCAGGCTGGCTTTGGCAGTTAATGTCTTCCAGGACAAAATACCAGTGACAGCTAATCTGACAAATATTATGTATACGTGTGCTTCTTGCGGCGTTTGTAATGAAATCTGCCCGGCGTATCAGCCATTGCAGGTAATACTTGCAGCAAAAGAAGATATTTGCGCAAGAGGCGAAAAATTGCCGGAACCATTGCCTGAATTATTTGCAAATATGGAATCTGTCGGAAACCTGTTTGGACTGGATCAAAGAGCCAAGGCAGTTCCGAAACTACCTGCAACAGGAGAATACTTGTATTTTACTGGCTGCTATACCTCATACCTTTTACCGAAAATAGGGTATGTAAATGCAGAAATTTTAAGACAGGCCGGCGTTGATGTATGCCATATGGGAGAAGATGAAACTTGCTGCGGCGAAGTTGCAAGACAAGCAGGAAATACAGAGCTGTTCCGAAAGATTGCTTTGTCTAATATTGAAAAAGTAAAGAAAACAGGTGCGAAAAAAATAATCGTAAGTTGTGCACATTGTTATAAGACATGGAAAGAAGCTTATCCATGGGCAATACAGGAAGAACTTCCGTTTGAAGTATTACATATAACGGAAATGTTTAGCCAGCTGATTCAAAATGGCCAGCTGATACCAACGATTCCTGTAGAGAGAACAGTTACATACCATGATCCTTGTTTTCTGCGTTC
Organism: uncultured Eubacterium sp.; assembly: GCA_947385105.1. Lineage (GTDB taxonomy): Bacteria > Bacillota > Clostridia > Lachnospirales > Lachnospiraceae > Eubacterium_J. Next base: position 2,173 of record CANDJR010000211.1, on the reverse strand, counting down.
ACAAGCAAATGAGCAGCCGAGAGCAATTTTGGAAAGTATTCCAGGGCTTCAGCTGGCGGAAATGGAGCGGAATGGACGCTGGTCTTACTGCTGCGGCGCAGGTGCAAAGATTGCATTGAATTGTTATCCTGATTATGCGGCAGAGATTGGGAAAGAGAGGGCAGAAGAAGCAGCGAGGGCGTCGTCGGAAGTTGTGACTGCCTGCCCAGTATGCTACAATCAGCTTCGTTTTACGGCTACGGCTGAGAATATTAGTCTTAAAGTGAATGATATTTCACTTTTATTGGCAGAGTCTCTGGGTCTTTCACAGGACATTTATGTGCAAGGAGGGATGAATCATGAAGAATAAAGTCAGCAAAATACTTTTTGATGATATGGCTTTCGCGGGCAAAAGATTTTATGGCCTGGAAGTTGTTATCGATCCGGATAAATGCGTCGGATGCGGCGTTTGTGCCATCGAATGTCCTTCTCAAATTATTGACATGGTGCATACAGGCAATGTGCAAAAGACTTCTGCCTGTAAAAGAGAGTGTTTGTGCGAAAATGATGTAAAGTATGCGCTTTTTCAGCTGCAGCAGGGAATGGGGGAAGATACAGCCTTTGATACAATTACCAAAAAGAATCCATTTCCAGCTATCACAGGGCGTATATGTCTTCACCCGTGTGAAACCGGCTGCAGCAGGACACATCTGGACGAGGCAGTAAATTTGCATGATTTTGAGCGGTATATCGGTGATACTGCAATTGAAAAACAGCTGGCTTTTTCCATAACGGACGAAAAAAAGAATAAGAAAATCGCAGTGATAGGAGCAGGACCTTCCGGACTTTCCTGTGCGTATTTCCTTGTCAAAAATGGATACGACGTAACAATCTATGAAAAAGAGGAAAGACCTGGCGGGGTATTAAGATATGGGATTCCGCGTTATCGTATCCCAGAGGATGTGCTTCATGCAGAGATTGATCGTGTGCTGGCGGCTGGGATTCATGTAAAAACAAATGTTTGCGTTGGAAAAGATGAGGATTTAGATAACCTGGCGGAAATGTATGACGCGGTTTATCTTGCATGCGGCAGACAGAATCAATTTAAACTGCGTATATCTGGGGAAGAATACGCCATTCCGGCACTGGATTTTCTAAAGCAGTCTCATCAGGACAATTTTTCAGGCCCACAAGGGAGCGTAGTAGTTGTGGGCGGCGGCAATGTGGCGCTTGATGCAGCAAGGACAGCTAAGAAATCTAAGGCAAGTGCAGTGACTGTAATCAGCCTGGAGAGAATGCACGAGATGCCGGCCTCTCTAGAGGAAATAACCGCTGCAAAATCGGAAGGTATTACATTTTTATGTGCCAAAGGCGTGGATGCTCTTGAAAAACAGGATGGAAGGCTTTGTGTTTCTTTGAAGAAATGTGTTAGTCTTTGGGATGAAAATGGAAGATTTCATCCGCAGTATGAGTCATCAGATGAGAAACTTATGGCAGATACAGTCATTACGGCGATTGGGCAGTGTGCTGATCTCACATGGCTTCCGTCAGATATAGTGCAAAAAAGCGATCGCCTTGTGCCTGTAGACGATGAGAAACAGACGCATAGGGCAGGCATATTTGCAGGGGGAGACTTTTGCGCATTTCAACATGCAGGAACCATAGCAGGGAATATTGCAGACGGACGCAAAGCGGCTGCATTTATCCGGAAATATTTAGGGGAAGAAATTCCGGCCGATTCTGAGCACACGATAGAAGATACAGATTCTACAGAAAAATATTATGAAATGATAAAACGTACAAATCCGGTTACAAAAGAAAATGTGGATAATGAAGCAAAAAGATGTTTGCACTGTGGAAATAAAAAAGCTGTTTATCGAAAGAAAGCAGATTTGCTTTATTTTAACCGTGCCTGTCAGAATTGTAAAAACTGTATCAATGTGTGCCAAGAACAAGCAATTACGTTTGAATATTCAACAGTGTAAACGTAAAACAATAAAACTGAGAGGATAACAGATATGAATATAAAATGGATTACATTGCAGGTAGCTGATCTGGAAACATCAAGAAAGTTCTATGGACAATTTTTGGGATTAAAAGAGCAACGGATGTTTTCTCCTACTCCTGGAAAAACAATCTGCTTTTTTGACACTGAAAATGATGTACAGGTGGAACTGATTTGTGATATCTCTGT
>CANDJR010000210.1 GCA_947385105.1 uncultured Eubacterium sp. | reverse complement strand
AGATTTCTAACGGTGACTGGAGTTCAGACGTGTGCTCTTCCGATCTTGTTTGTGTTTTGTTCCTGCCTTTGCTGTTCTTGCCTTTGCTGCTGCTCTCTTTGCTGTCTTAATTCTTCTTCCTGCCTGCGGATCTCTTCCTGGCGTTTGCGGTCTTCCTCTGCTTTTTTGCGTTCCAGCATGGCTTCGTTTTGCTTTTGCTGTTCTAACTCCTGCTCATACTTTTCACGCAGAGCCTTTGAATTTGCAATCTTATCCAGCGTACTTCCTAAACGGCTCTTGAGCCCTGCAACTGCTGTGTCAATTTCTGACAGCTTTTGCGTCTGTTTTTCTTTTAAAGACTGCAATTCCTGTTCTTGTTGATCCAGCTGCTCTTTTTGTTCTTTGATTTTATTTGTCGTTGCTTTAAATTCTGACAGTTTTTGCCTGTCATATTCCATGACTGCTTCAAAATAATTTGCCCTTTTGAGCATTTCGGACAGCGATCCTGCTTCTAAAATATTTGTCAGCACAGAGTTTAGGCTGTTTTCATACATAAAGCGGATACGCAGCTTCATATTTGCATACTGTTCCCGGCTGATCTTTTGTGCCTGCTTTAGTTCCTCCTGCGTTTCTGTTATCTGAATCGACGTGTCTTGAATGGATACCTTTGTTTCATCTAATTCTGCTGACAAGCGGCTGATTTGTTCCTGTCCGCTTGCAATATCTACTTCTAGCGCTCTTTGTTCCTGCTGGAATGCACGGATAGACGAATCCGTTTCATCCAGCGCATTTTCTAATGCATCAATCTTTTGTCCTGTGCTGTTAATTTTATTCTGTACGGCTCCTGCCCGCACCGGCGCTGTACACAGCACACACAAACCAATCGCAAGTGTGATACCGCGGACTTCTCTCTTTTGCATGTCTTTTTACCACTCCTTATAAACTATCAATCACATTCCTATCTCTCATATCTTTCTAAGCTATCCTATCTCTTATTTGGGAAATTTTTTTATTCTTTCTTATTATAGCATAACTGTCTGCATTACGTACAAAAAAATGATAATCTGCATTTAATTTGTGCAAGTTGTATAGAAACCCGCTTATTTGTTACCTTTTTATAAATTTTATATAACATATTGCTCATTTTTCGTTGTGTTTTTAAACAAATTATGCTATGATAAAAACATGAATGACCCAATTCTTTTACGTTAGGAGGGAAATTATGCTTTTTATAGAATCACAAGATATCAAACCAGGAATGCGTCTTGCGAAGCCAGTCTATAACAGAAATGGCGTCTTGCTATTTGATCGAAACACAAAATTAAATATACAAAATATTGTAAACCTCACAAATTTTGGGTTAATTGGGATCTACGTTTTGGAACCTGCGGAACCATTGCCGCCAATTACAAAAGAAGAATTAGAATTTGAACAATTACAGACTTTTTACATGTTCCGTCTGCGCGACTGTTTGGTAAATATCAGCAAAGGAAAAATGCCGACAGATTTGGCTCCATTGGCCAAAGATATTATTGATCATTTTGGTTCGTTGGATCACAAAGTGAAGTTCACACAAACAATTCGCAGCAACACTGACTTTGTATACAAGCATTCTGTCAGCGTTGCAATTATTTCTGCTATGATTGGCCATGCAATGGGTATGCGCGAAAGTACACTGCTTTCGATCGTTACTGCTGCATTTTTATATGATTTTGGCTATTTATATGTGCCGACTGACATTATGAAAAAAGGCGAAGATATTACAGATATTGAAAGCACTACGATATCCAAATACCGTGAAAAAGCTTATGCATTACTACATGCAGATACCAATCCTTACAGTATCCCATCCGACGCTCTGGCTATGGTTACGCAAATGATTAAAGCTGGCCGTTCTGAAGACAGCAGCCTGGATCGCAGCAAATGGCTGACTGGCACAAGCATTCTGACGGTAGCTGATAAATTTGACCGAATGACAGCTATGAGCTTAAGCCGCAAGCCAGATTCCAATATTTCTGCTGTACGTTACCTGCTAGACCACTTAGATTCTTATCCAGATAATGTCGTGCAGGCATTAATCCGCAGCATTCATATTATGCCAAATGGCTGTTGTGTGGATCTGTCGAATGGAGACAAAGGGTTAGTCCTGAAGGAAAATGAAGGCGACTTTAACCATCCGGTTGTACTTAGTTTCGCATTGAACTGCGTATATGACTTAAGCGATCCAAATGTAAACAAAGATATTCGGATTTCTGATGTCATGCGTACGATGGATAACCGCTTAAAAGTAGACGAAGAAACTTTGAAACAGTTTTCAGGTGATGAAAACAGCTCCAAAGCGATTAAAAAGTATCAGTTTAAAAAACTGCAAATAGAAAAACGAAATGCCGTAAGCTAATGTCAGATATAAAAAGCTGTCGCAATAAGCATGAAAAATACAAGCTATTGTTTTCGTATCATCTCTTTACAATATCTTGTATTTTTCTTTTCTTAAATGCAACAGCTTCTTTTTTTGCTTCTGACTATTCTTTTGATACTAATATCTTTTAATACTAATATCTTTTAATACTAATATCTTTTGATCCGAATCTAAATAGCTGCGATATCCACCATTGTCATTTCTTCATGCGTTGTTTCCAGGCTCAGCGCCAAGGCGTTGGCTGTATCCATTGCCGTAATGCAGTACACGCCTGTTTCAATCGCAGTCCGGCGGATTAAAAATCCATCTCTGCCTTTATCACGGCCTTGTGTCGGTGTATCGATAACAAGGTCAATTTTATGTCCAAGCAGTAAGTCCATAACTGTCGGTGATTCCTGATGAATATTATTTACGCGCAATGCCTGCACACCATGCTGCTGCAAAAATGATGCTGTACTTCTTGTTGCATAAATCCGGTAACCTAACGAAGCAAACCGTTTTGCTATTTCTGCAGCTTCTGGCTTATCTGCATCTTTGACAGTAATAATCATCTGCTTATGCCGCGGCAAAATAACGCCTGCTCCCAAAAATGCTTTATATAATGCCTCGTCAAAAGTCCTGGCAATGCCCAGGCATTCCCCTGTCGATTTCATTTCAGGCCCAAGGCTAATTTCTGCACCACGGATTTTTTCAAAGGAAAAGACTGGCATTTTAATCGCATAGTAGTCAGCCGATGGCTGAAGCCCTGGCTGATAGCCTAAGTCTTGGATTTTCTTGCCAATAATTACCTCTGTCGCCAAATCCACAATCGGAATTCCTGTAACCTTACTAATATACGGCACTGTCCTGGAGGAACGCGGATTGACTTCTATGACATAGACTTCCTCGTCCACTGCAATGAACTGTATATTAATTAAGCCCTTAACATGCAGCGCTTTTGCAAGCCGTCTGGAATATTCTGCAATTTTATCACGTACAGCCTCGCTGATGGTTGGCGCTGGATAGACAGAAATCGAGTCGCCGGAATGAACACCTGTGCGTTCCATATGCTCCATAATTCCTGGAATTAAAATATCTGTCCCATCGCATACTGCATCTACTTCCAGTTCCTTTCCCATCAGATATTTATCTACAAGAATCGGATGCTCCTGGGAATAGCGGTTAATAATTGCCATAAATTCTTCGATTTCTTCATCAGAATAAGCAATTTGCATACCCTGGCCGCCAAGCACATAGGATGGGCGCACCAATACCGGATAACCCAGATGATTTGCGACATCCTTTGCTTCTTGTGCCGTAAATACAGTTCCGCCTGCTGCGCGCGGAATGCCAGTTTCTTGTAAAATCTGGTCAAACAGCTCTCTGTCTTCTGCTGCATCTACGTCCTTTGCCGCTGTACCAAGAATCGGAATTCCCATCTTCATGAGATCTTGGGTCAGCTTAATCGCTGTCTGGCCGCCAAACTGAACAACTGCACCGTCCGGCTGCTCGATACGAACAATATTTTCGACATCCTCTGGTGTCAAAGGTTCAAAATACAGCTTGTCTGCAATATCAAAGTCCGTACTGACTGTCTCTGGATTGTTATTAATAATAATGGTTTCATATCCTGCTTTTGAAAATGCCCATGTTGCATGCACACTACAGTAATCAAACTCAATCCCCTGGCCAATGCGAATCGGCCCAGAACCAAGTACAAGTACTTTTTTGCGTCCTTGCGTACGCACTGCTTCATTCTCACTTCCAAAAACAGAATAATAATACGGTGTTGTAGCTTCAAATTCAGCAGCACAAGTATCTACCATTTTAAATGCTGCCAAAATCCCGTTTTCCTGGCGCATCGTATAGATCTCCTGCTCTGTCTTACCTGACAGTTTTGCAATCACAGTATCCGGAAATTCGATCCGTTTTGCCTCCCGCAAAAGCTCTGCTGTCAGCGCCTCCTTTTGCAGCCGTTCTTCCATTTCGACTAAAATCGAAATTTTATCAATAAACCACTCGTCTATTTTCGTAATATCGTGAATCGCACGGTAATTAATACCTTTTCGAATCGCTTCTGCAATGACAAAAATACGCTGATCATCTACTGTGCGCATTCGCTCCAGCAATTCCTTTTCCGACAATTCTGAAAAATTATAAGATAACAGGCTGTCCACATGCTGTTCCAAAGAACGCAGCGCTTTCATAAGCGCGCCCTCAAAGTTATCGCAAATACTCATTACCTCGCCCGTTGCCTTCATCTGTGTTGTAAGCGTCCGCTTTGCTGTAATAAACTTATCAAACGGCAGACGCGGAATTTTTACAACGCAGTAATCCAAGATCGGAAGAGCGTCGTGTAGGGACAGAGTGTGACCTGAAGTGGGGGGGGGG
>CANDJR010000209.1 GCA_947385105.1 uncultured Eubacterium sp. | reverse complement strand
AGATTTCTAACGGTGACTGGAGTTCAGACGTGTGCTCTTCCGATCTCGGCATATCATCCTGTATGCAGCATCGGCCAGGTGTTTTATTCCAGCAGGAAAAGCAGCCAAGGCAGGGCCGAATATCAATACGGCTGATGGAAAATTCTTTGATCTGAATATCGTCAATCTCCTGTAACATACCATCCAAAAAAGCAGTTGTCAGTCGGTAGGTATTGCTAGCAGCATCTTTTGGACTACCGTTTATCACTAAAATGTTCATCGTTTTCCTCCAATTGATTGATACAATCCTGCGCCCAGTCAATCTGTAACTGCGTACTGCGCCGCCCGTACTCTGCCGTCATTTGCCAGTAAAGTGCTTTTTCTTTCTGCCCTATGATATCGGCATAGGTGTCAATGTATTGTGGGACAGATCCAAGACTTTTCAAAAACATTTCACAGCTTTTCTTTACACTTTCAAAATAACGGATGTTGTCCTCTACACTCCTTTCTCCAAGGAAAAAGACTTTCATCAAAATTGGCGTTTTAACTCTTAGCCCCAAGTCATCATCCGCAAGCCATTGCAGCAATTCTTCCTGGCCTGTTGCTGTGATAGAATAAACTTTTTTGTCGGGTTTTCCACTTTGTGGAACAATTGTTTTGCTAACCCACTCCTTTTGTTCCAGTCCTTGAAGCTCTCTATAAATCTGACTGGTTTTGGCATCCCAGAAATAGTTGAGTGAATCTCGAAAGGTTTCCATAATTTCATATCCTGTCATTTCGTGATAATTAAGTAAACCCAAAATTCCATGCTTTAACATACCATCTGTCCTCCCTTCGCGGCTGCTTTATGTTATACATGCATTATATTCCACAAGTGGAATATAGTCAATAGAAAACTAAAATAATTCTTCACTGTAACAGTGCCTTTGGATTTTCCAAATACGTTTGTTTTAGAATAGATGTTTTGGAGTAGATATTTTGGAATAGATGTTTTAGAATGAATGCCGTAAAGAAAACGAGTGAAAAGATACTTCCTTAAAGAAAAGATACCCTCAGTAGACAAGAGAATACAAGCCCCAAGTACCTGATTTTGACGACTGGAGGCGTCCACTAAGAGTATAATAAGTTTCAATATTTTATAGTAACTGAGAATAGTTTTTGAAAAGTTATATGTTTATTTGATAATAAAGCCTTATTATTTTCGAAGTATTTTATCCATGGATTTGCCTTTCGCAAGCTCATCCACTAATTTATCCAAATAGCGAATCTCCTGCATCAAAGGTTCTTCTATGTCTTCTACCCTAATGCCGCAGACTACACCTTTTATTAACTTTCTGTTTTCATTCAAATTTGGAGCATTTTTGAAAAAATCCCCATATGCTGTCGGACTTTCCAGCATTGCTTCTAAATCTGGCTGGCTGTACCCAGTAAGCCACTTAATCACCTCGTCCACTTCATTTCTCGTCCGCCCTTTTTTCTCTACTTTGCTGACAAGCAGATTATATATTTTGGAAAAATCCATCTGATATATTTTCTCGTTTCCCATAGGATACACCTTTCTGAATCATATTTCTGACACTGTTTTTGCTGCCAGGACCTAATGAGCAATCAATTATTAGAAAAAATCTGAGTTTGCAGAAAAATTTCCGTACGTTCTAAAACTTATGGATGATTCTGCGTTTTATAACACCATTGGGCAATATCAAAAATTAATTCCACCGGAACTGCCTTGCTGTATGGAAATTGTATGCTCCCCTTACTGGACTTGTATTCTTTTAGACGTTCTGAAAACTCCAAAACAGCATTTGGCCCTGGATACAAGCCTACATGTTTTTTACAAGCAGCAAAGTGGATAATATTATGATTTTTCCAATAAGTCGGCATACTCCAAGAAATCCGTTCCTCTGCCTCTGGCAAGGCTGCACGCAGCGTATCCCTTACTTCGCTTAAGTATTGCTGTACTTCTTCTGGCTGTGCCTTGATATATTCCTCAATAGTTTCTGGTGCTTTCCCGCAGTAATGGCTCTGTTCCTGTTTCTTAAAAGTTCGCCCACATTTTGGACATCTCCACATCGTACATCCCTCCTTATCCTTATTTTATAAATCGTTATTAAACATCGAACATATTCGTTATAATAAAAGCTTTTCTGTTGATTTGTCTTTATGAATGTACCATACTTTATGGCATCACTGTCCGAAATACCTGGTATGAATCCAGGGACACCTATATTAACCACCCAGCCTGCAATGCGCATAATCGGTATATTGATATTCATGCTGTTATTTTACCACAAACACACACACAATACCAATAAAATTTCTTTCATCTCCCTTTGCCTTAATATTAACAAGATCATTTGCCTTGCCTGTTCCCTCTGTTTGGTGCTGATCGCTTTCTAAAACATTATACTCCCTTTTCGGAATCATATTTTTCAATTTTCGTAACAAAAAAAGACTCGAAAGCAAAGTTATGTTTTCGAATCTTGTCTTAATTTTTATGATACGATCGACTTAGATTACTATGATACGATCGACTTAAATTCTTATGATATGATCGACTTAAATTCTTATAATACGATCGATTTAGATTTTTATGATACGATCGACTTAAATTCTTATATTCTTATAATACGATCGATTTAGATTTCTATCGTTAAAATTTGCACTGAAACGCAGCTTGGATGTATTTCCTATGCCCTCGCGTCAAAGCTGCTCTGCACTTCCATACCAGCAACAGTAGCGTTTATCTCCTGTCTTGCAGATCGGAATGCATCATAGTAGGCAGCCTTCAAAGCCCTGTGTACTTCTGTCTCTGCTTTTGATTCTTTTTCATGCCAGCCCACGCCTGCTGTGTAGGTCAGTATCTCGTCACCGTTTCTGTCATACACATGGACAGCAGAGCCGATACCTTCTGATTGGAACTTAGCCTCATATGGCTCACCAAACAGCATACGCACCCACCGTTCATCAGCCTCCCGTATTTGTTCCATGTCCGCCATGGTTTGGCTGACCTTTCCCATCAGTGCAAATCTGTCTGGCGCGACTTTGGCGACCTCGCTTTTGCGCAGAGCGAGGAATTTATTTCCCATATAGACATTCTGCGCCGCATCCTCCCTGGCATATCCGGTTATCTTTTCCAGGAGGGAATCCGACAGTTGCCACCCTTTCTTAGAGGATGACTTTCCCGCCGGAGTGTTGTTCGTCTGATGGCTTTTTGCTATTCCTCTGATATCCATTTCAATCTCCTTTCCATGCCAGTACGTTTAGCATCTACAAACATAATATTTACTGAAATTCCACAATGAAAACAGGACCTTGGCCGAACAAAAAAAGTCCATATCCCTTCTTTTAACAGGACCTGCGAAACGGCAATTCACTTCCAGCCTGTGATTGCATAGATTGACTGCCATGTTTGTCTGTTGGCGATTGGGGATATGGGCAGCTATTTACTACTATGCTTTTGCATCAAAACTATTTTGCGAATTTTCTTCATGAACCGTTTCTTTTTCTGCCAGCGGAATGCCTCTCTTTGCGTTTCCCCATGCCTCGTTATAGATCATGCACATTTGCGTCTGTCTAGAAGCCTCCGCATTGGTAGTATACATCGTCCAACCATTATTGGAATAAGTCGCCACCATCTCCCCATTCTTATCATAAAACTCTATATAATCGCTGTTGCCGGATGGCAATTTTTGATATTTCACTTTTCCTTCAAGTAGTGTTGCCAAAATATCTATTGGTTTTTGTGCAGCCTTCCTGTTCCTTGAAATAGCATTTAAACCAGAGGCTATGATACTTTTTCTGTCTGGGGATACTTCTGATGTGTAGCGTTTCATTAGCCTGTTAAAACCTTCGGATTTGTTCTGGAACTGCCCTTTTGCAAAATCCTCATAAGCCTGTTCCCTGATCTGCCTATGGTATTCTTCAATACTGGTGTTGCTTTTCTTTTTTGAGAAAACATATTTATCATTAAAGTCTGGCAAATGAATACCACCTATGCTTCCTGTTCCTGAAAAAAATCTATTCTGTAATGAACGATTGGACGAATTGACTAGCATTATTTTTCCTCTCCTATGTATTCTGCAATGAAATTATTTTATATTCATAAAATCCTAATACGCCGGCATACTGTACTGATAAAATGTAAATGATCAATAAGGACTATGATTTCCCTTCTATTTATTTTATCGGCAAATATTGGTAAAAAGGAAGAAGGGATGTTATGACTGGACAGCATGCAGATAGGAAATTCAAACATTGCCAATAGCATTTTAATTAATCAATATTTTAGAAAAATAGTTAAATTCTTTTACCATAAGATCCGTAACTACAATTGACAGCAATGCAAGGAGCCAGCATTGATAACTCTGAAAGCTCTCATAACCGTGTAATCCAAAGGCAATAAAATATACCAGCGCATGCAGGGCATAGTATTTCGATATATGTCTGCTGTAATATAGCAGCTGTCTGGCAGCAGGGTTCTTTGGTCTATATAACTTGTTATCTTTTCTGCAATTTTTTTCGATAAAGAAAAAAATTGCGGCAAAAAGAAAGATATGCGCCAGGCTTGCCGCTACATGCCATAAATCCGGATGTGTATACGATTCACTCAAAACAGTGTGCAGTTCTGATAGATCCGAACCGTAATTTCTAAATATTAGCAGCCACCATACAACGACGACGGCAATAGCTGGGATAATAACTATTTTATAAAATATATATTTATTTTTAACATATCTAAGCATTTTGCCAAATGCAACGCCGAATAACGCATAAGACAGAAAATAAAGCGGTGTAAAAGAAACAAAATCTGCATCTCCAATCA
>CANDJR010000208.1 GCA_947385105.1 uncultured Eubacterium sp. | reverse complement strand
CGCCAAGCATGCGTCCAAGCTCTGTAATACTTTCTTCGTCCTTAAGCTTACGGATACTTGTCTTTGTCGCATGCTGTTCTGCTTGCTTTTCTATTAAAAAGTGTGTATCCGCCATTGCTGCTATCTGTGGTAAATGCGTAATGCAGATAACCTGGTGCTGTTTGGAAATAAAACTCATTTTTTCAGAAACCATCTGCGCTGTACGTCCGCTAATCCCTGTGTCAATTTCATCAAAAATCAAAGTGCCGATTTCATCGCAGTCAGCAAGTACTGCTTTAATTGCTAACATAATACGGGACAATTCACCGCCTGAAGCGATCTTAGTTAACGACCGCAGCGGCTCGCCCGGATTGGTAGAAATCAAAAATTCTGCTTCATCGTACCCGCATACTGTGTATTCCTTTTTCTTGGAAAATTGCAGTTCAAACTGCACATCCAAAAAATTCAAATCAATTAAAGCAGATTTAATTTTTTTGGTAAGTGCAACAGCTTCTTTTTGACGGATTTTAGATGCTTTTTGGCAAAGCTTTTCTAATTGCGCCTGTTTTTGCTCCAGCTTTTGCCCTAAGTCTGTCAGATAAGCATCATAATCCATGAGCTTTTCAATCCTTGCCTGTTTGCTTTCATACTCACTTAATATTTTTTCGATTGTAGCTCCATATTTTGCCTTCAAATTGTTCACTAAATCCAGGCGTTTTTCTACTTCAAAAAATGTCTCCTCGTCAAACTCTGCATCTACCATATAATCTGCCAATTCGCGATTAAAATCATTCAGCAGATTATCTACTTCCAGTAATTGTTCTTCCAATACTTTTGCTTGTTCGTCATAAGCACAAATACTAGTCAGCTCGTGCAATGCCCGGCTGGTAAAATCTGCTGCGCCATTTTCTGCTGTGAGCTGATATGCCTGGCTAAGGCTGCCAATAATTTTTTGGTTATTTGACATACGCCTGTACTGCAGCTCTAATTCCTCGTCTTCTCCGACTGATAAATTTGCATTTTCTATTTCTTCTACTTCATACTGTAAAAAGGAAAGCTCCCTGTTACGCTGTTCCAGATCCATTGAAGCTTCTTTTTGCTCATTGCGGATCTCTACATATTCACGATATACTTTTGCAATCTTTGGCAAAACCTCTTTTAAGTCTTTTTTTGCATAGGCATCCAAAATCTGTAAATGATTTTTCTGGTTCAATAAAGACTGGTGCTCGTGCTGACCATGAATGTCTATCAAAAGCGCTGCAGCCTCTTTGAGCTTTGCTGTAGAAACGCTCTCTGAATTTATTTTTGCAATTGGGCGACCACCCGATATTCGCCTGGTCAGTATGACTTGATCGTCCTCCATGGGAATGTCCAAAGCCTGCAATTTTTCCTTTACAATCTCGTCTACCGAAAAGAGCAGTTCAACCAATGCATAATCAGCATCCTTACGAATAATGTCTTTTGAAGCCTTCTCTCCAAGCGCAACTCCAATTGAGCCTATGATAATTGATTTTCCTGCGCCTGTTTCTCCGGATAAAATATTCAATCCCTTAGAAAAATCCACTTCCGCTTCATCGATCAATGCCAGATTCTTCACATGAAGATTATGTAACATGATATCCTCCTTTTACTCCCTCTCCCTATCAGTTTGCAGTAAGAAGCTGCTGCAGCCGCTCCTTTAATACAGCCGTATCTTCGACTGTCCGCACTGCGCACATAATCGTATCATCTCCAGCAATGCTCCCTACAATTTCATGGCAGTCCATTGCATCGAGCGCCGCTGCCACTGCCATCGCCATTCCGGCTTCTGTTTTGATCACAAGAATATTTTGTGCCATATCCATTGAGCGAAAACCGTCTTTAAAAATACGGATATACTTATGCACCATGTCATCTTGATTTTCACTCATTGCTACATATTTCTGGCTGCCATTATTCAGCGAAATTTTCGATAACTTCAGCTCCCGGATATCTCTGGATACTGTCGCCTGTGTCACCGGATATCCTTCTTGTTCTAAATATGCAGATAAATCTTCTTGCGTCCCTACATGATACTTATTTATTATTTCTAAAATTTTTGCATGTCTTGAAGACTTCATTACATTTCCACTCCAAGTATCTAAAATATTGTAACTGCCGTTTAAATTATGGCACTTTTATTCCTGGCATGTCCTTTATTGGTACGCCTCCATTTTTTTTCGTAAAATCTCTAAAAAACTAATTTCACTAAACTTTAAAATACGGGTTTTTTCCTTTGCCCGGCTAATTTGAATTCCTTCGCCAACCTTAAGCCGATAGCCGTGGTCACCGTCAAAACTTACATCCACAATTTCATCCTTTTGCATCCGTCTGCTTCCGATCTCAATGACAATCTCGTCCTGTGCATCCAGCACAATACTTTTTGGGCTAAACATATGGGAATTAATTGGCGTCAACAAAATTAATTGGGCTTTTGGATCCACAACCGGCCCGCCCGCCGACAAATTGTAGCCTGTTGATCCTGTAGGTGTCGACAAAATAATGCCGTCTCCTTTAAACGTATTCAAATACTTCCCATTGACATAGACAATCAGGCTCACCAAAGACAACGGGCCTGTCCTGTGTATTACGATATCATTTAACGCACGACATGGGATAGCCTCTGTATGCGAAGCTCTAAGCTGTGTGCCGCAAAGCATCATCCGTTCCTCCAGCATATATGCATCCTGCATCATACAGTCTATCCCCTTACAGGCGCTGCTTACTTCCAGCTCACACAAATATCCCAACGTACCCATATTAATTCCAATTAATGGAATCCCATAGGCCACCGTATCCCTGGCTGCACGGATCAAAGTTCCGTCTCCGCCTAATACAAGAATGCACTCTGCATCCTTTAGCATGTCATGCACTTGTTTTTTTTGCAAACTCTCCTGCTCATCCATATTTACTAAATAACGGCAGGTTCCCCCTTTTGCTTCTATATAGCTGCATAACTTTTTTGTTTCTTCCAAATTGTGATCCTTTGGCGCATTCACAATTAATACAAACCTTTTCATACATTTAATGTAGCATGTGCTGCTTCTACGACCGCAGCAGACGCTACTGCCTCCTCCTGTAAACCTGTTTCATCCTTTTTCATATAAGCTAGATATTCAATATTTCCCTCCGGCCCTTTTACTGGAGAAAAATCTAACTGCAAAATATGAAAGCCAATTCCCTTTGCAAAGTCCAGTACACGGTCAATCACTTCCAGGTGCACACTTTTATCCCGTACCACACCCTTTTTCCCCACTTTTTCCCGTCCAGCTTCAAATTGCGGCTTTATCAGACAAACAATTTCCCCGTTTGGCTCTAATAAGTCCTTTGCAGTCCCAAGCACTTTTGTCAGTGAAATAAAAGATACATCTACAGAAGCAAATGCAATTTGATCTGCAAGATCTTCTGGTGCTACATAACGAATATTTGTTTTTTCCATACAAATGACACGTGAATCCTGTCTCAGTTTCCAGGCCAGCTGCCCGTATCCAACATCAACCGCATAAACCTTTGCAGCTCCATTTTGAAGCATACAATCTGTAAACCCCCCAGTTGAAGCACCTATATCCATACAGATTTTTTGTTCCAGCACAATCCCAAAATTATTAACCGCTTTTTCCAGCTTCAGCCCCCCACGGCTAACATAGGCTAATGTTTTGCCATGTACCTGGATGTCTGCCATTGTATCAAACATTGTGCCTGCTTTGTCTTCCTTTTGTCCATTCACATAGACACTGCCTTCCATAATAATTGCCTTTGCTTTTTCCCTGGAAGGAGCAAACCCCTTTTTTACTAATAAAATATCTAGTCTTTCTTTTTCTAATTTAGATTTCTTTATTTTTTCTTTTTCGATTTTTTCGTTCTCTAAGTTAACCACTTCTAAGTTCTCTTTTTTTATTTTTTCTTTTTCGATTTTTTCTTTTTCGATTTTTTCGTTCTCTAAGTTAACTACTTCTAAGTTCTCTTTTTTTATTTTTTCTTTTTCGATTTTTTCTTTTTCTAATTTTTCGCTCTCTAATTTCTCTTTCATAAATCGCTTTCCATCCTCTGCCCGCAGGCAAATCCCCCATCAAAATTTCTACTTTCAGCTGCTGGGCCAGCTGCCTGGATGCGTTTTTCTTTTGTATCTGGTTGTGCTTATTTTTTATCTTTTCTTCTTTATTTTTATTTTTTTCTTTATATTTATTTTTTTCTTTACTGGCTAAGATAAATTTTGCAGCACCTGATTTGTAATTCCTTCTGCATGCAGGCCAATTTTTTCCTTTAAAAGCTCTGCATTGCCATGTGGAATATATTGATCCGGTATTGCAATTTGCAGTACTTTTGCAGGCGTATTTGTTTCATGAAAATACGATAACACAGCTTCTCCCAAGCCGCCTGTTTTTACATTTTCTTCCATTGTTACAAGCAACTGATAGTCTGCAGCTGCCTTGCTAAGCAGCTGCGTATCCAATGGTTTTGCAAACCGCATATTTATTAACGCACACGGCACGCCTGCCTGTATGAGATGTTCCCTTACTTCCACGGCTGTCTTTACCATGCTGCCATATGCTAATAATACAACTTTTCCCTGTGCATACAGCACTTCTCCTTTTCCATATTCGATTGGCAGCCGGAATTCTCCCAAGCCGTCGTACGCTTCTCCTCTTGGATAACGGATTGCAATCGGATGGTTAAAATCAACTGCAAACTTTACCATATCCGAAAGCTCCCATTTATTCTTTGGTGCCATCAATACCATATTGGGAATGGTACGCAAATAGGAAATATCAAAAATACCCTGGTGTGTCTCTCCGAGATCGGAAGAGCGTCGTGTAGGGAAAGAGT
>CANDJR010000207.1 GCA_947385105.1 uncultured Eubacterium sp. | reverse complement strand
GTTTTCGGGTTTTGTACATATACTGTATCCTATACGCCTCCTACCATGCAATTTCTTTTGCTGTTTTTGGGTTTTGAGCATATACCGTATCCTATACGCCTCTACCATGCGATTTCATATGCTGTTTTCGGGTTTTGTACATATACTGTATCCTATACGCCTCCTACCATGCAATTTCTTTTGCTGTTTTTGGGTTTTGAGCATATACCGTATCCTATACGCCTCTACCATGCGATTTCATATGCTGTTTTCGGGTTTTGTACATATACTGTATCCTATACGCCTCCTACCATGCAATTTCATATGCTGTTTTCGGATTTTGCTCATACACGTGCCCTACGATTTTGCCACTGTTCATTGTAATTACAGAATGAGCCATTTGTGCAATATTTTGGTTGTGCGTTACCATAATCATTGTAAATCCTATTTTTTTTTGCATTTTGCAAATCAATTCCAGTACAGCTCTGCCTGTAGACTCATCTAATGCACCTGTCGGTTCATCTAAAAATAATACTTTCGGCTGCTTTGCAAGTGCCCTTGCAATAGATACCCGCTGCTGTTCCCCGCCGCTTAATTCATGCGGGTATTTTTGCAGTTTCTCGGAAAGGCCCACTGCCTCGATGAGTTTTCGGTAATTTGTATTGTTTGCCAAATCAGCACCCATCTTCACATTTTTATCTACATTAAGGTTTGGCAGCAGGAAATATTGCTGAAACACATAGCCAACTGTATTTCTTCGAAAAAGTGTTAGTTCAGCATCATTCATTTTGCTGACATTTTGATTTTCATAGCATACCGTTCCCCTATCTGCTTGTTCTAAGCCGGAAATCACATTTAAAAACGTCGATTTTCCTGATCCAGAAGCACCCAATATTACCATAAAATCACCATCTTTAATATCTAAAGAGATTCCTTTTAATACTTCATTTTTACTGCTACCATTTCCATAAGCTTTATAGAGATTCTCAATCCTTATCATTTTGATTCCTGCCTTTCTCCGTTTGATTCATCGTTCTCAGCTATTCCTGCCTTTCTTCATTTGGTTCCTGCCTTCTTCTGTTTGTTTCACCATTCTCAGTTATTCCTGCCTTTCTCCTTTGGGTTCCTGCTTTTTTCAATAAACAACAGCCCTTTAAATACGTCTGTGAGCCTTTCTCCTATCTGTTCGATGGTAAAGCTGCATAACCCGGTAACAAGCATTGTTGCTATACCGTGTGTATAGGTCCATAAATGTTCATAAAGCTTTTCCGCCGCTTTTCGTTCTAAGCAGTAGGACTCTTGTACAGACTGTAAAATCCTTTGATAATGATCTTCGATTACAGGCAAAATGATTGATACATCCTTTGTTTCACCTGCTTGACGCATAAATAGAAGCTGAAACAATTTGGGCTGTTCCAGTGCAAAACGGATATAGGCAATTCCTACCCCTTTAAAGGGCAGTGGATTGTCCAGTCCTTCTTCTACATACTGACCATACAATTCCTTTGACATAGAAATTACCAGCTCCCGAACTTCATCCATATTTGAAAAAACAGTAAATATCGGTCTGGCTGAACTGCCTAACCGATGTCCTAATTCTCTTGCTGTCACTGCTTCAATTCCCAGCTGCTTTGTAATACAAAATGCAGTATCCAGTATTTCCTCTCTTGTAAATTTTGCTTTTGGCGGCATTCTAAGTTCCTTTCTGCAACATATGTTTTAAAACGATTGTTTTTATTATAGTCCTCCTATTGTGCGCTGTCAAGCAGCTGTACACAACAAAAAGCCGCTGCTTTACGAATTTTTATCCGTAACAGCAACAGCTCTGTTTTTTATGTCTTGTTCTCCTACATCTCGTTTTTCTATGTTGATTTTTCTATTCTTGTGCTTTTGTGTTGATTTTTCTATTCTTATTTTTCTATACTTGTGCTTTATGTTTAATTTTCTAACCTTATCCTTTATGTTGATTTTTCTATCCTTATCCTTTATGTTGATTTTTCTATCCTTATCCTTTATGTTGATTTTTCTATGCTCGTTCTTTTATACTTATTCTTTTATGCTTATTTTTCTATACTTGTTCTTCTATGTCTCATTTTGTACCATAAATACATACCTTCCGTCATAAAGCGAAAATCCCTCTTGTTTGTAATATGCGATAAGAGGTTCATTTTCTGCAATTAAAATAATATATAAATAAGATTGGTACTTCTCTTTGATTCTTTTTAACAGCTCTTTTCCAATCCCATTGCCCTGATAGGTGGGATCTACACATAAATAGTGTACATATGCTGTTAACTCACCGTCATCAATTGCATTCACAAGCCCTACCAGTTTGTCTTGTTCCCAAGCCGTATAGACTGTCTCACAATGATCCAACGCTTTTTTTAGACGGGCTGGATATTGTGCAGATAGCCAGCCAACGGATAAAAATAGCTCTTTTAAGTCATTTTCTGTAAATTCTCTTGCGTCTGTATAAGTAATTGCCATACGAACCCCCATTCTTTAGCTGCTGTAGCTATGCTGTGCAGTTTTGCCGTTTTGTACGCATTTCCTGTTTCACTTTATATCCCTTTTACTTTATATATCCTTTTACTTTATATACCCTTTGATAAAGCATTTGCTGTATGTGCCCAAAGCGCTTTTGATCAATCCGCTCCTCTGAAGTCATAATCAATAAAGGCAGCTCATTTTTTCCTTTGGAAATCGGTGGCTGCATATAAGGATAAACGTTTAAAAAGAAACCGTTCCTTTCATAAAATGCAATCCTCCTTTTCGCTAAATTAGTTGTTGGCAGCTCTACCTCTAAGCAGATTTGCTTTGAAAACAATTGGTGTGCCTCCTGTATGACAGCAGAGCCAATCCCATTGCCACGCAGGGTAGGGTCTATGGCAAAGTGCTCAATATACACAAAATCTGCAAACTCCCAAACTGCCAAAAAAGAACCGACCGTTTCTTGATGCGGCGTATGCTGCACATAAATACAATATCCTGGTTCTTTTAGCAATTCTTTATGTTCCTCAAACGTACGATATTCGTCCGTAGGAAAGCTTTGTTCTATTATTGAAAATACCTGATCAAATTCATCAGGTTGCATCATCTTTAGCATTTTTCCTCCCTCAATCTTTTTGCATTACTCCTAGTGCCGACCAAATCAACTAGTGTACTGACTTGCCAACTAGTGTACTGACTTGCCAACTAGTGTACTGACTTGCCAACTAGTGTACTGACTTGCTGGTATTTATGGTAAGCGTGCTGGATATTTTGTCACTCTGCAAGGCGGATTTTCGACGACGTAGTGGTGGCTACGGCTAGAAAACCCAACGAAGCAGATGGCAAAATAGGCAGTATGATTGGTATGAATACTAACCGAGCCAGTACACTAGCTGCTTTGCATGACACAAAGCTATGATAAAGCCCTTACAAAATCACAAAATCTTTATATTTTTCCCTGTCAGCCTGGCGGCATCTGACCTTCATGCGTGTTCCGTTTTCTTCAAATGTACGATAAAGTACCTGGCACTCTTTTGTCAAATAAGATAGCGCATCTCCATGTACATAAGGAATCAAAAATTCCGTCTGTACATAATCGGCATAAATCTGCTTGCATATCGTATTTACAAGCAGCTCCAAAGAAGACGGCTCTTTTGCAGAAATATAAATTTTATTTTCTCCTGCAACCCTTGGATATACTGTATCTTGTGCAAGATCTGCTTTGTTATATACAGTAATCATAGGGATATCAGCTGCATGAAGATTTACTAATGTTTCTTCTGTTGTCTGCATCTGTTCTTTGTGTCCTGGATCTGCGCAGTCCACTACATGCAAAAGTAAATCTGCATTTGCTATTTCTTCTAATGTCGCACGAAATGCCTTTACCAGTCCATGCGGCAGCTTATGGATAAAACCTACGGTATCTGACAGCAAAAAATCCTGGTTATTTCCTGTACAAATCCTGCGTACCGTAGTATCTAGCGTTGCAAACAATAAGTCTTTTTCCAGTACCTTTTTTTCTGCATCCTGCATGTACCGATCAATCATTGCATTCAAAATTGTTGATTTTCCTGCATTTGTATAGCCGACTAGTGCAACGAGCGGAATTGTTGATTTCTCCCGTTTTTTACGCTGGATATCCCTTTCTGCAGAAACTTCTTTTAAATCTCTATTTAATTTCGTAATCCTTTTCTCAATTTTTCTTCGATCAAGCTCCAGCTTTTTCTCTCCCACACCACGGCTGCTCATACTGCCGCTCGTACCGCCCTGGCGGGTAAGTGCTTTATGCATGCCTGTCAGCCTTGGCAGGAGGTATGTTAGCCTTGCAACCTCTACTTGAAGCTTTGCCTCCCTAGACCTGGCGCGTTTGGCAAAAATATCCAAAATTAATGCCGTACGGTCTAACACCGGCAAGTCTAACTCCTTTTGCAGATTATCAAGCTGTGCTGGAGTCAGTGCATCCTCAAATACAATGACTTCCGCTTGTAAAGAAATAGCTGCCTGCTTAACTTCCTGTACTTTTCCTGAGCCGATATAGAGTGCTTTATGAACACTATCCATATTTTGCGTAACAACACCTACCGGTTTTTGCAGACATGCTTTTGCCAAATTTTTAAGCTCCTCCATAGATCTCGCAAACTCCTCCTCGTCTTGTCCGAGGTTTACCCCTACCAGCAACGCACGTTCATATCCTTCTTCTATTTCTATATCTGTACTTTTTTTGCTTTTTCCATTGATTGTGCTTTCGATATCTATACAGCTTTTCTTGTCTGCGTTTTGATACTCTGCTATTCTTTGTATGCCTGTGCTAGCTTGGTTCCCTGCTGTACTTTGCTGGTTTGTACTAGTTTGGTTCTCTACGTTCCTTTGCTGAGC
>CANDJR010000206.1 GCA_947385105.1 uncultured Eubacterium sp. | reverse complement strand
CAGTAAGAATTTTGCCGCAATATTATGTTTCCCTTTTAGTCGTAATTTTATTTATGGATGGAGCAGGATATTTGTCAAAGGGAAATATATGGAATATTGCAGCCCATTTTTTCATGATCCATAATTTATTCCCAGATGCGTTCGGAGCGATAAACGGCGTACTTTGGACGCTTGGTGTAACGATGGATTTTTATTTGGTTGCAATTTTATTATATTGGGGTATTAAGCGCTGGAACGTATGGTTTTATGCAGCGTCGGTAATAGTTACCGTATGTAATAAAGCATTTGTTTATAAGTTTGTGCTGCCAATAATAGGTACAGAATATGCCTTTTTTGCAGGAAGGCAGCTGTTAACTGCGCTGGATCATTTTGTGGCAGGTATGCTGTTAGCATATTTGACAGGCAATTTTGCAAAAAAAATAAAAAGCTGGATGGGAATTTTCATAAGTGTGTTTTTTGGCATTTGTCTGATCGGAATATGTAAGTTTGGGCTTGTTTATGGCATTCATACAAATAATCTGTCTGGATATACCTGGCATAGTTTCCTTACATTGGCGTTGATGTTTATCATATTTGGACTTGCATGCGTCCGATGCAATTACAATCGGCCATTAGAAAAAGCGCTGCTTTGGATTGCAAAATATGAGTATGGTATTTATTTATGGCATCTTGTAATGTTTTTTAATTTAATAGAAAAAGCGCCTGTGATACAGACAATGCTTCAAATGGGAAAACATATCTATGTATATCTTATATTTATTGTTTTAGCGGTATTTACAGGAGTTGTTTCTTCAAAACTGATAGATGAGAAAAACGGATGCAGAACTGTTCGGTAATAACTTGCAGAAAGTTCCTGAGGAAAAAAGAGATTGTGAAGTTATGAAAGGAGCAGAAAGAAAAATGTTAAAAAAAACGAAAATGAACATATTTCTGGAATATATAGAAAGCATCAATAGGATCGATTGGCTGATTCTTGGTTTTTTATCGCTTTTTTGTTTTCTGAATTACCAGCATGGGGATATCCTGCATACAGGCGGTTCCTCAATTGCTTATTTAAATGGGCATATTTTAGATTTTTATGAATATAACAAACCGTTTATGGTAGGAAATAACTATATGCCAACCACTTATATTCTCTTTGCAATCTGGAATATTCCGGTTAGGATTTTGGGACTGATAACCGAACCTACGATGTCTGTCAGCGTAATCGTGAGAATGTGGTATAAATTAGGTACATTTAGTTTATTTTTGTCGACAGGCTATCTTATTTATAAAATTTGCATGGAAAGATCTGTATCGCGCAAGAAAGCGGTATTTGCTGCCTTTTTATTTTTCAGCAATCCGATTGCCATATACAGTGAATTGATTTTTGGACAGTATGATATTATCACAACTTTTTTTATGTGTCTGGGAGTTTACTATTATGTAAAAGAAGACAGAAAAAAATTTGTATGTTCTTTTGCGGTAGCAATAACCTGCAAATATTTTGCTCTTTTAATATTTTTGCCATTGCTTTTGCTGAAAGAAAAAAGGATATGGAAAATAATATGT
Organism: uncultured Eubacterium sp.; assembly: GCA_947385105.1. Lineage (GTDB taxonomy): Bacteria > Bacillota > Clostridia > Lachnospirales > Lachnospiraceae > Eubacterium_J. The sequence continues at coordinate 3,314 of CANDJR010000206.1, read as the reverse complement.
GATACGGCAGGCGTATTTAGTCTGTTTATCATCGAATTTATCATATATGCAACATCAGAAGCATTTATATCCGGCGTATTTGGTTTTGGAGCAGTTGGGTATATTTTTAATGTTTCTTTTGATACCGGATACGCAAAAATAAGTATCGTTGTTGTGTTATGGGGCCTATTGTGTGCTTATTGCTATTTTAAAGAATGTAAGGAAGATGAAAGGTTTTCATGGAGTATTTACATTTGCTGTATCGTTATGTTTTTATGCTTTGGTTTATCTATGTGGCATCCGCAGTGGCTTCTTATGGCAATTCCTTTTTTTACATTGGGTGTGGTCTTTCACAAAGACATAGATGTATATATGTTATTGGATTTGTTGATGATGGGAATCTTTATGCTATTTGTTGTAAATATTTGGAAAAACTCTTGTGATCAAAGTCTTTTTAATTTGGGGATTTTCTCCAGATATTCGATTGGTATAGAACAAAAAGTTACCATGTCGGATTTGCTTGTTTTAAAAGATACGAATTTAATTTTTTCCATATGGACTGCCGTACTGCTGTCATATGTTGTTTATCTTCATCCTAAGAGAATGAGTGAGCCTGCAGATGCAGATATAGATTATCAAAAGCATAAAGGAATGCTGCGGTTAAGGTACATTGGCGGATGCTGTATATTTATTGTGCCATCTGTAGCAGCTTTACTGATCAATATTTCCTTGTCAAAGTAAGATAAGATGAAATGGAAGATGAAAAGATTCATAGTTGGTTGTTACTAGTAATCCAGTTACGCTGTCAAATCGTCTATTCATGCCATCGGAGTTAAAAATATTTTTATTTTTCCGATACACAAAGTGAGGAGGAAGTGGAGGCAATTAAAATAACAGCCGTGACCACAAGGGCTGCCTGCAAAGGAAATCTGGCAAACTTTGGATTTGGAATGGCAAAAATCAATCGGATGAAATAAAAAAGGAGTACGTTTTTATGAATATTAAAATGAATCATTACATGAACCAGGCATTATATACGGCAGCAGCAGGTGAAAGAGCGTCAGACCCGCATGTGGGCGACGAAATTGAGAGCGAAGTGAAGCCTGGCGCAAACAGGGATACTGTATCAATTTCTGTAGCTGGACAGCAGTTTTTTGCTGAAAAAATGGAATCAAGTACTGATATGGAATTGCTACATATCAGTTCTGATTTAGACGAGTTCAGAAACGCCGTACGCTCTATGAATGAAAAACTGCCAGTTAGTTGGGACGCAATGGTTGACCCGTACAATACGATTGCAGGTTTGGCTGAAGTGGAGTCCCGCCTGAAACAATTAGCAGATCCGACAGTTTCTCATAAAGATGAGGATATGGACAAGGTCGCAGAGGCTTACGCAAAGGAAAAAATTGATGCATTGATAGAAAAGAAAAAAGCTATGATTGCTGACGGAACGGCAAAAACTGTAGCCGAGGAGTACGAAGAATACAAAACGGCATACGATGCTTACCATTCGAAAAACGGCAGCAGCCTGATTGCAAAGATGACAGGAGATACAAAGAAAGCATATGACTTATACAAAAACATTATTGATGGAACGAAAATATCAATCAAGGACGAGGAATTTCTTATTTTCCATAATCGTACAATGTACAGAGCAGCAAAAGATGAGTACATTCGAAAAAACTATAAAATGTAAAAAATAGCGATCCTTTAAAATAGCAGTATGTAACAAGAGAGTATCCAATAACAACCAGGTTCCGTATGGAATAAGGGAACTGCATAACCAATAGGAAAAAGAGTGAGAGCAGGATTCCCCAATTTTTCGGTAGATTGGGGAATCAGGGAGCAGATTCAAGAACAAGAGAAGATAGAATTGGAAATATAATCACAGTTTGCTGGCTCTGTTTTATCGTCTAGCTCGGATTACAAAACAGTAGTGTGTCTCTGGATAGAATTCTTCTTGCGAAATATTCCATTCAGCTGGCACATGCTTTTTGTATAAAGCAGGTTTCTCATAGCATTTTATGCCATCTATCTTTTCCAATAGTTCCGGTGTGAGTTCATCGGCGCTGATTTCTTTTTTCTGTATTAGGGGAGGTGGGTAAGAGGTTCCCATCCATATATTCCAGATTTCTACTTCATCTGTATGCTGCAGATAGTCCTTTACATAAGCAGCCACTCGTGCAGCGCGTCCTTTTGTGTATTTCCAGTCCAGACTGGCACAGTACGTTTTTTGCGTGAGTATGTCTTCCGATTTTTCAAGCGGACTGATAGAAAATAGGTCATCCGAAAGCAGCATATCCCGATCTTGAACCTCACAGGCCAGTGATTCCTTTATAGATAAGGAATTGACATTGTGGGCGATTACTTCTTTTAGCGGATAATTACCAGCAATATATAGCAGCTTGCTCAAACCAGTTTCCTCCTAAATATATGTGAAAATTTGCAGACAGCACAGCTTTTTCTGCTGTCTATAAGCATTCTACAAGTTCTGTATTAATATGTATGCCATTCATACTTGTAATAATAGAGTTGGTTTATCACTGCCCCAATATCGCATTTTGGGGCAGTGATTTGTTCTACCAGTTATAACCATAAGCATAATTTACATATATTTCGTAAGAATCAGGCGTTATTGTATTATATTCTTTATCATAAGGAAAATCAAAAGAAGTATAATCTATACTGCCACTTGTTTTGCAATTTACGAACCGCTCATCAAATCCAATAGCTTTTCCAGAAGAATCGTAAAAAACGGCAGAAATATTTATATACTCAAGGTCTTTTCCAGAAGCATTTTCTACTTCTGCACTTACGTTATCTGCACCTACATTTGATGTTACAGTTATTTTTCCAGATCCGCATATTAAGCTTGAGCTGCCTTCTTTTACAGACATTGTAATTTTATAATCATCATAACCTACTTTGCTGTAATCACTGTCATAAGGTGCATGGAAAAACAATGCGCATTCTTTTCCACTTTCAAATGCAAAATTTGTTTCGCTTGCAGTATCCAAAATTGCTCCATTAGAATAGTAGGCTAATTTTGCAGTCATAGATACAGTTATTTTGTTATTATTTTTCAGAATAGCAACAACTCCACTTCCAGTATCTTTTAATGTGCAAGATATATTTTTCGTAGCTTCGGTTGCGCTGAATTTTACTTTTACCGTAATTTTGCATTTGAGAGTCTTTTTATTTACTTTTGCAGAAATAGTGGCTGTACCAGACTGCTTTGCCGTCACTTTTCCAGATTTGCTTACTGTAGCAACCTTTTTGTTGCTGGAACTCCACTTGACTTTTGAAGTAGCGCCGTAAACTTTCAGTGTTGTCTT
>CANDJR010000205.1 GCA_947385105.1 uncultured Eubacterium sp. | reverse complement strand
TCAAGGATTTGTAGTATCGAGCATTTTTATATGCTCATGAATAATTCAGGTTTAGTATTATAAAAGTCTATTATTTTCTTAGTTTTACACCAAATGATTTTTTCCTATCATCTTGTCTGAAAATGTAATGAAATCTATCATTTCAGTATATCTCTGAAAATACACTTTATGATTATTTTACACATGTTTTCTTTTTCATGCTTTCAGAGAGTATTTTTGAAATTTGATTTCATATGTACAGACTTTTGCTCTGAAACCTGTAAGTGAAAACACTGTGGTATGCGAGCAATTGTTAGATCATAGCAATATTTTATGGAGGTATCTTTATGCTGTTTAGCACATACAAGTTTGTTTTTCTTTTCCTGCCAATTGTAATACTGGGGTATTATACTTTCATGGGATTGCGTAAGCCAGTATATGGAAAAGTGTGGCTGGTAACCGCATCGCTTTATTTCTATGCACAGGGAAGTATTGATTTTTTCCCATTTTTTATAGGGAGTATTGTGTTTAATTATCTGGCGGGAACAATGCTGGGACGGTGGGAGTCGCAGGCTTTTTTGCGCAAAGTAGTGCTGACCATTGTTGTCCTTGCCAATGTGGCCCTGCTTGGGTATTACAAATATATGGATTTCTTTATTGACAATGTAAACCTGCTGATGGGAACAGAATATGAACATTGGAATTTGGTTCTGCCGATTGGAATTTCATTTTTTACGTTCCAGCAGATAGCCTTTTTGGTGGATTCGTACAGGCGGGAAACAACAGAATATAATTTCTTAAATTATACGTTGTTTGTAACCTTTTTTCCACAGCTGATTGTCGGGCCGATTGTACACCATAAGGAAATCATTCCACAGTTTGAAAATCCGGATAACTGCAGAGTGAACTATGAAAATATTTCCAGGGGACTGATGTTTTTTGCCATCGGATGTGCAAAAAAAATCCTGTTGTCCGACCCGCTTACAACAGACGCTCAGCAGTTTTTTAACAGTCTGCATGATGGGATTGTATTTACAGAATCCTGGTATCATGCAATTGAATATACGATATCTTATTACTTTGACCTTTCCGGGTATGCGGATATGGCGATTGGGCTTGGGTGCATGTTTAATATTGCGATCCCGCAAAACTTTAATTCTCCATACAAAGCTTTGAACTTTCAGGATTATTGGAGAAGATGGCATATTACATTATCCAGGTTTTTATCTGCCTACGTGTTTCGAAATGTGTACAAAAAAGGAAATCGGTTTCGTAATTATTACATAGCAACTATGGCAACTTTTTTTGTGTCCGGTTTTTGGCATGGCGCTGGCTGGACGTTTGTCTTATGGGGGCTGGTGAACGGCCTGTTTGTCTGCATTGCAGCGTGGAGGGGACGAGAAGGCAAAAAAATGCATCCAGCACCTGCTTTTGTCCTAACTGCAATTGGAGTAGTTTGGACAAGGATACTGTTTGTGTCTAATACGTTTGGCGATGCGTGGACTGTCTATAAAGGTCTGTTTAATTTTTCAGCAGTGGAGGGGACAGGCATTGATAAAATTATTTCCTGCGGGCTGGAGGCAGTGTCCTATTTGATGGCCCAAGGACGTACAGGACTTTTGCTTCTTTTTGCCATGTGTATCTGTTGGTTTGCGCCAAATACAAAACAGATTATGGATAAGCATGAAAATCATGCACTCAGCCTTTCCTTTGCGTTTGTACTGCTGTTTTTAAGCATGATCAATATGGCAAAGACAGTGCCGTTTTTATATTTTCAATTTTAAGAAGAAGGGAGGATGTCTGTGATGGATACAAAAAGCGAATTTGACAAGTTACGAAAGCCAATGACAGCGAAACGCTGGTCTTTCCTTTTGGTTGCAGGAGCTATTAGCATCATGATCGCGATTGGCCTGGTTAATTTTCTAGTAGATCCTTATGATTATTTCCACCCTACGACAGGAAAAGACAACATCTATTTTTTGGAAGGAAAAACCTATAACCGCAGGCTTTTTAACTATCATTATTTAAAAGAATACAGCAGCGATTATGGCGGTGTCATTCTTGGCGGTTCAAAGGGGATGCGCGTCAGTGAAGAAGTATTAAGTGAGTTAAGCGGCGTGCCTTGCCGCAACCTGACAGCAGAAGTAGGGAACTTTTATGACTATCTGGGCTGGGTGAGGTGGCTGACAGAAAGTACAGACATCAAAATGATTTTTATAAACTTAAGCTCATTGGAAGTGGATATTTATTCAGAAAAGGAACGAAACGTAGAAAGTACAGGATACTATATGCCCGCAGCTTTAGATTCAGAAAAGAATAAGCTTACAGAGTTTATTCAGTACTTATACCGGGGCGGAATTCAAACGAGTATAGATTATTTAAAGGCAAAACATGACGGTACCATCTCTGTATTTGATATAGAACGGAATAATGAAAATGATTTGTATGTAAATGTAGAATCCAGGAAACTGGATCCGCAGGCACGCATTGACGCAGTCAATGCAGAACTGGCAGACAGGCTGGAAAATGCTTTGGAAGGAAAACATAATTCTATGCCAGCATTAGAACGAAATTTATCAGCAATGAAGGAAATCAAAAAGCTGTGCGACGATGCTGGAGTTGAGCTGAAACTTGTTTTTGCCAGTACGTATATCAGCCAGTATTTGCTTTATGAAAGTCCGCAATACTGGGAATATTTAAAGGATATGGCTCAGATTACAGATTACTGGGATTTTTCATTTTTAAATTCGTACAATAGAAATCCATACAATTTTATGGATTCTGGACATGCTTATACAGATACACTAAACCATATGCTTCGCCAGATTTATGGAGAAGAAAACAGAGAAGATTTTGGAGTGTATGTGACCAAAGAGAATGTGGACAGGCATATAAAAAAGCGGCAGCGCAGTTTTGATGCTTTGCTGAAAGAATATGAAAAATATGACGAGGTAGAACTTGGTACAGCATATGGAGAAGGCAGCTTGGTGGATGATTACATTTTTCCGGCTGTAACAAACATGGCAAGCCCGAGGACGTCTGAGATTCCCCTTTGGGATCATCTGAATTTGGCACAGTATTTTTACGCTGGATTTGGACAACTGCAGGGAGTGGGAATATTTGCAGACGGGCTTTTGGAAAATAAGAATCAAAGAGGCACGCTTTGCTTAGAAATTTACGATGAGACAGCAAAACATACACAATATACTGTTGAGATTGATACAAAAGAGATGCTAAATGAAAAAGAATATCTCATTTCTTTCCCTGCGATTGATCTTGTGGAAGGGCACTGGTACAGCCTTATTTTTTCTTATCAGCCTGTTCATGCAGAGGATACGTTTGGTTTGCTGGCTGTAGAGAAATCGGATGATTTACAGCTCTATACCGAACTGGACGGTGCTGCGTGTGAAGATGTAGTTAGGATGAACCTTTACGGACGCCAGGAGGACGGACAAACTGAAATGGCAGAACCAAGGCTGTTGGATGACCAGATGCGCGGAGAAGGGGAAGGACATACAAAAAGCATTTCAAAAGATAACTGTTATGTACAATATTTTCAGACAGACGAATGCCTTTTGTCCCATATCCAGGTTCAGGCATTTCGTAGCAGCGAGCAAGAGACAAAAACAGATGACAGCTATGAGGTTGTTTTTGAACTGCGGGATGCAGATGATAAGCTTATGGGAAAAAAGACAGTTATGGGTGCGCTCCTTGAGAATGATGAGACATATCACATTTCTTTCGATGAAAGAATTCGTTTGAAAGAGGGAGAGGCTTACAAATTATCTGTTTATTCAAACCAAACTCCAAAACAGGGATGGATGCTTATGACTCACAGTGCAGATCAAACGAGTGGCAATACGCTGTATCTGAATGGAAAAAATACAGGAGACAGCCTTTGTTATCGAATCTACAGGGCCGATGAGCAAAAGCCGGAAACGTAATATGCTGCGCAATAATGCAGTAGCTGATGGAAGAAAAATTGCCAGAGGTTTTGGCGAATGTATACTTACGCAAAAGCTCTGGCTGTCATGGAATTAAAGGAGACAGGAAAAAGAAAATGATAAAAGAGATTTTACTGATTCTAATGCCTGGTGTCGTGTCTATGCTTGTGTGGCGTAAAATGCATCCAGGGACTGCTTTTTCAGGCTTTGATTATCTGGAAGGAGTAGCATTGTTTGACATTGTGATTTATCTTTTCAATGTGTTTTTGGTATGGTCAAGAAACTGGGAGGCGATAGATGTGGCAGGGTTTGGCTGCAGTGGTTCTTTTAAGTATGCAGCATCAAGTCTTGTCTTTGCAGTAGCTGTTCCAGTGATTGCTGCAAAGCTTTTGGAAGTATTTCGTCCAAAAAAGTAGGGCATAGCGGTAATGTTCCATGTACTGTCTCACTGGACGAAATAAGCATCCAGAAGAAGCTTTAAGATGGAATGCTGCTGTTTGCTTATTTAAAAAGATTTGACGCACATAGAATGAAAAAGCAAGGGCCCCTCAGATGAAACGGCGGAAACAGTTATTAAGGCTGCCAGAACTGGAAAACAAGTCCTAAGCGCCAGTGGCGCTTGTTTAGGACGGACCGAAGCGGAGCGTAGACCAGGCAGGAAGGCATCTATGCGGATTTCGTGCTTGGAAGGAGGCTATCGGCTGGAAACTGATGCCATAGTATGCAGAAAAGCTGCCAGTGGCAGGTTTTCCGTAATGCATAGGATTTGAGCATATGTTTTGATAAAACTGTGCAGGATGCAGGCAGGATAAGAGGCTGCATGGCGTCTCCCATAAAAAGAGGTGTTATGATGGATTACAGAGAAAAGGATGAAAGGAATATCTGCTGTGCCCTGTGCAGTGAATCAGGCAGGCTTCCAGAATACGGGCCGGAAATACACAGGTTCCGAAATGGCAGGGGTGATGCAGAGGTTGATTCCTACAAAGTGTTTCCGGGAATTGA
>CANDJR010000204.1 GCA_947385105.1 uncultured Eubacterium sp. | reverse complement strand
GCGTCTGGAAACGGGCTTTGCAAAAACCGGATGCTGCAGCAAATCTTTCAGGAGATGTTTCAGGCAGACTTAACGCTTTCGAAACATCAAGAAGCAGCCGCTTGCGGTGCGGCGATGAGCAGTATACGCTAACACAAAAAACAAAGACTTTACAGGACTGCCCCAGCTAACGGAAAGGCATTTCCTGCAAAGTCTCTGGCAGTCAATACTTTGTATTTCTATTTTACATTATATTAGGATTCGAAATGCTGTACCCATACATTTCATTCCCAGTGGAATTAAAATAATTGTACAGCACATCACCAAACCGATGACAAACATAAACAATGCAATTGGCAGTTTTACAACAATCCATAGTACGGATGCTAAAGCAAACCAGCCGAAAAAAATAATCAGCGCAATTATGCCAGCCAATAAAAATAGTGTTACAAACAGTGCTAACAACAAACTCATCCTACCACCTGCCTTTCACAGTCTTTTCTATTATGTATACGCTGTCTTTTTCTGCAGCGTTACCGAAAGCCAGTACTTCATCCAAAGAAGTTTTCATGCCTTTGCCTGCTCTGCTTATGAATGTAAAATTTGAATTACAACAAATTCACTGTGTTTGCCTGTCCGCAGAGGATAGCCCCAGCCTGCAATGCCGGACGAAACGATCAGCTGCATGTTCCCAAAAGCTTTTTGTCCATAATTTACTGTACGCTTATCAAACAGTGTTGTCAATAGCCCGACTGGCCACATTTGTCCTGCATGCGTATGGCCGGACAGCATCAAATCATATCCTGCAGCTGCATTTTGCTCCATCTCGCGCGGCTGATGATCCAGCAAAATATGAAATCCATCTTGTTGTACTGATGCAAGCAGATCTTGGGCCGATTTGCGCGCCTGCTGTCCTGTTTTGGCATAGGAACGATCTTTCCGCCCGGATATGGACAATTCTTCATTGCATCGTACCGTGTCATCTTCCAAAATACAGACACCTGCATCTAAGGCCGCCTGCGCTAATTGCTGCTGCGTAAAAGCGCACGTACGCGAATACAATCCTTTATCATGATTCCCGTACACATAATACGTCCCAAATGTACTTTTTATCTGTCCCAGTGCTCCAAAAGCTTCTTTGATACCTTCCAGTGTAGTTGCTTCATCTACAATATCCCCGCCCAGTATTACCAAATCCGGCTTTTGCTGCTCCATTTGTGCACAATACGCCTGCAAAGCTGTCAAATCCATGGTCATTTCATAATGTAAATCAGATAAAAACACGATCCGGTATCCCTGTGTACGGATTTCTTTGTCTGTATACACTGTACTTTGCGTCACCTTGACCTGGTGCATATTCCAATATGCATATCCCATAATGACCGCTGTAACAGAAAGTGCAAGCAAACCGCTGCTGCAAAGAAATTCCCATGTGCGGTTTTTCCTGCATCCGCATTTTTTCAAAAGCAGACGCAGCAGATCCAGAATAACAGATATTGCTGCTATATGAAATACAAGCAGCGCCCACAACCCAAAGAAATTGATCGAGAACGCTGCCGTCAAGACAGCGGCTGCAGCCGCAATGATTTTTTGCAGCCGCACTCTTTTCTCATGCAAAAAAACACGAAACGCTCTTTTGTATAAAAAATACAGATAAAAGCCAAGCGGTATCATAAGTACGCCAGCAATGCCGAGAAATATAATCATACGTCTCCTCTCTGCAAAAACAAAGCAGCGGAAACGTAGCTTCTATCTGCAAGCGCCGCATTCACTGCATCTAACAGCAAGCGGTTTTCTTTGCACACTGCCGCGCCATATGGCTGGCCGCCAAACCGATCATTTAATATCTTTGTAGAACGATCCACATATCCATTTAAGATGCTGACATCGACTGCCATAACATCAATGTCTCCTTTTTTGAGCGCACGAAAGAGTCCTTCATAGCTTTCATACTCCATAAAAATCGGGGATGTTTTTAATGTGTTCATTGTATCCATATAGCTTAAAAAAGCAGCGCGGGTCGTTGCATTTTTTGCTACCCCTATATATTTTCCATCTAAATCTGCAATCGATCGGATCTCTTGGTTTCCAAGTGAATTTGGATCTTCGCCAGCTGTCTTTACCATCAGCCCGATATAGTCTGTATAGTAACTATCAGAAAACGCAAAGCGCTCTTTGCGCTCCTGCGTAATTGTATAAGTGGCAAATAGGCAGTCGATTTCCCCGCTTTCTAACTTTTCCTCCCGATCTGCAACTGTTACGCCTGTAAACTGCACCCGTTTTTGTTCCTTCGCCTCATGAACGCTGACCGCAAAGATATTTGCAGCTGTCTGATATGCAAGCTCAATTTCCAGGCCAGACCATTCGTCTGCATCTTCGTCATAAAAACTAAGACCCGGAACATCCGTTTTGCACCCGGCAAGCAAATAACCCCTTTGTTTGATCGTCTCGATGATTTGAGCATTTACATGCTCATCTTCCTGTAAGTCCGCCTGGTTCTCTGACGCATCCTTATCGTTTTCTTCTGCTTGTCCTTGGTTATTTTGCACAATATTTGTCTTGCCGCAGCCGCATAGTAAAAACAGCATACTGCATAAAATCCCGCACAGAATTTGTTTACGCATTCTTTTCCTCCACTTTGTTAAATACCTCCCGATCCAGATCATGGTTTTGATGCGCTACAATCGTCGTACACACTGCATCACCCGTAATATTGACAGCTGTACGGATCATATCCAGGATACGGTCTACACCCATAATAAGCATAATAGCCTCCACCGGCAGCCCAACTGCGGTAAATACCATAGACAGCGTTACTAATCCAACCGAAGGAATGCCCGCTGTACCAATCGAAGCCAATGTCGCTGTCGCAATTACAGTCAGATAACCGCTGACTCCAAGCTGCATGCCATAAGCCTGTGCTGCGAATACAACTGCCACGCCCTGCATAATCGAAGTTCCGTCCATATTAATGGTGGCTCCCAGCGGTATCGTAAAGGAAGAAATTTTACGGGATACACCAACCCGTTCTTCTAAGACATCTATATTCATAGGAATCGTGGCATTTGATGTAGAAGTGGAAAATGCAAATGCCATGACTGGGAAAAATTTTTTAATAAACTGTACTGGATTTAAGCGTGTAAATAGGACAAGCAGCACCATATATACGATAAAGCATTGAATAAATAACCCAATAATAACACTTCCCATATATTTTAACAGCGGCAAAAACGCATCAAATCCAAGATTTGCAAACGTCCTGGAAATCATACAAAATACGCCAAACGGCGCTAATCCCATAATTAAATTTGTCATCTCCATCATCAGGTCATTGCACTGATTAAACAGATTGGAAATCATCTCCGCACGCTCGCCCATTTTTGCCAAAAGTACGCCCACAACCAGGGCAAATAAAATAATCTGCAGCATCGTACCGTCTGCAAGTGCGCCAATTGGATTTTCCGGAATAATATTTAAAATCGTATCCGTTACAGAAACACTTTCTGCAACGCCTGCTTCTCCCTTTTCGATGGAAGTCATATCCAGTCCGACCCCAGGCTTAATGATAGTCGCAACTGTAATTGCTACCGTAACAGCTAGCGCTGTTGTGGCAAGATAAAAGCTAATGGTCTTGCCGCCGACTTTACCAAGTGATTTTGTGTCTCCAATTGCAGAGCTGCCGCATACAAGAGAGCAAAATACTAACGGTACAACAAGCATCTTCATAAGGCGGATAAAGCCATTGCCAGCTACATAAAAAATACCGTCTACAAAAACCGCATCCCTGACATAGGAATGAGGCACAAAAAGATTCAGGATAACCCCTAAGATCAGACCGCCGATCAATCCAATAAATATTTTCGACGTAAGCCCCATTTTCTTTTTTTCGTTTGTCCCTGCCTGATTCTTCTCCTTCATAAATTCCCTCCTCAATCTGCTGTCCTATGCTTGATTACTTCCACATAAGCTTTTAAGTCATCCATCCAATGCGGCATGGAATAAATCTCTGTCATTTTCATCATTAGATTTTCAAGCAATGTGGAAATTTGCTTTCCGTCTTTTCCAGCATATGACTCTATGGCCAAAGAAGCATCATATCCCATGAGGGACAAAATTGCCTGGGCGAATTCATGCCGTGTACACACGCCCTCGCATGAAGCATGATAGATCCCATACTCTGTCTTATCTAACAGACAGCGGATAAATTGTGCCAGCTCATTTGCACTTGTCGGCGTACTAATTACATCTACAGGCGCATGAAACTGCGTGCCGTTTTTGCCATGCTCTGTGACAAAAGTAAAATAGTCCTGCTGCATATTGCTCCCTGCTGCACCATATACCCACGAGCTGCGTACAATCAGATGCTTGGGGCATAACTCCCGGACATAGTTTTCTGCTGCAAGCTTTGACTTTCCATAAGCAGTTTTTGGTTCTGGGATATCAAATTCTGTCAGGCGTCCTTCTGTCTTTCCTTCAAAAATATCATCTGTGGAAAGCTGTATAATTTTTGCATTCGTCCTGCGCGCAGCTGACGCCAGGTTTCTGCTGCCTAATGCATTGACTTTAAACGCCTGGACAATATTTTGTTCACAAAAGTCTGCATTAGAAATACTGGCGCAGTTAATTATGACATTTGGACGGTAAATTTTAACTGCCTGATCTACCTCCTCCATATTCGTTATATCTACATCCTTATCTGTACCAACCACCTTTTGATCCATATCGCTTTTTAAAAGCTGTACGAGCGCTGAACCCAGCCTGCCCGCTGCACCCGTGATCCAAATTGAATCTTTTTGCATAAAAACCCCCTCCTGATTCGCATTTCTTTCGCGTTCTTACTTAAAATATCATTATAATCTATCAGCGTATAATTTACAACGCCCGATTGATTTTTTCTCAGTTCATAAAAATGCGTATGTTACTGTTCACACTGGACTTTGCATTGACTGCAAAGTCCGTAAGAAAATGATTCAGGAGTGCAAAAATT
>CANDJR010000203.1 GCA_947385105.1 uncultured Eubacterium sp. | reverse complement strand
TTCATTTGGCGATTTCAGACTGGAACGAGCAAATCAGCGCGGAATTGCAAGAAGTCGTAGCAGGAGGGATTTGTTCTTTCAAGCTTTATACAACGTATGATGCAATGATTATGGATGACGAGGGCATTTATGAGATTTTGGCGCGGTTAAAGCAGCTGGGCGGTATTGCAGGGATACATTGTGAAAACAAGGGAATGATTGATGCACGGCTTGCGCAGTTAAAAAGGGACAAAGGAAACAGGGAGCAGGTAAAGGATTATCCCGCTACAAGGCCCGCGGAGGCGGAGGCAGAAGCAATTAACCGGATTTTAAAGATCGCAAAATGCGTAGATACGCCGGTCATTATTGTACATTTGAGTTCCAAAGAAGGGCTTGCGGAGATAAGACGTGCAAGAGAACAGGGGCAGCAGGTATATGTAGAGACTTGTCCGCAGTATTTAGTTATGGATGAAAGCAAATATGCACTGCCAAACCACACAGGCAGGAACTATATGATTGCCCCGCCGCTTCGGACAAAAAAAGATCAAGAGGTACTGTGGCAGGCATTGAAAAATGGAGAAATTCAAACAGTAGCAACGGATCACTGCAGTTTTACGACTGCGCAAAAAAGCAGGGGCAGTTTGGATTTTACGCTGACACCATGCGGAATGCCAGGAGCAGAAGAACGGCCGGCATTGTTATACCATTACGGCGTAGGAAATGGACAGCTTACGGTGGAACAGATGTGCAGGTACTTGGCGGAAAATCCAGCCAAGCTGTATCAACTGTATCCAAAGAAAGGCATCATAGCGCCAGGCAGCGACGCGGATATTGTTGTTTGGGACCCGCAAAAAGAGTGGACGCTTTCTGCAAAGACACAGCAGTCTGCCTGTGACTATTGTCCGCTGGAAGGCACACAGCTGAAAGGAAGGGCTGTGCAGGTTTACTTAAGAGGACGTCTGGCAGCACAGGATGGAAACATACAAGAAGAACGGTTAGGAAAATATATTACATCCGTTTTCTAAGGCAAAGGAAACGGTTAAGGGCAGAACAATTTCTGCATAAAATAAAAGAAAGGGGTGGGGCTAAAATGTATACGTTTTACGTAAACGGGCAGGAAGTAACGACAGAAAAAAAACAGTCGTTGCTGCGCTTTTTACGAGATGAGCTGCATTTAACTTCTGTAAAAGATGGGTGCAGCCAAGGTGCGTGCGGCGCATGTACTGTTATCATCGAAGGAGAGACCTGCAAATCATGTGTCCCAAGTACAGATGCTTTAGAAGGAAAGCATATTGTGACGGTGGAGGGCTTAAGCGAATGGGAATCCCAAGTATATACATACGCTTATGGTGAGGCCGGTGCAGTACAATGCGGATTTTGTATCCCAGGCATGGTATTATGTACAAAGGCATTATTAGATAAAAACCCAGATCCTACGGAAGAAGAAATCAGATATGCATTACGCAACAATTACTGCCGCTGTACAGGCTATGTGAAAATTTTTGCAGCAGTAAAACTGGCGGCAGAAATCAAGCGTCAGGGAGAGATTCCAAAGCATAGTGCGGATGATTGGAAAATTGGTTCACGCGTACACCGCCTGGATGTGGAAGAAAAGGTGTGTGGGAGCGGCAAGTACCCAGATGACTATTATCTGGACAATATGTGCTATGGTTCTGCGCTGCGCAGTAAATATCCAAGGGCAAGGGTGAAATCAATTGATACATCTGAGGCAAAACAAGTGCCAGGCGTGATTGCAGTACTGACAGCGGAAGATATTCCAGGGGAAAATAAAATTGGGCATTTGAAGCATGACCAATATACGCTCATTCCAGTAGGAGGACTGACGCATTACCTGGGCGATGCAATTGCATTAGTAGCAGCAGAAGACATGGAAACCGTAGAAAAAGCGAAAAAGCTTATCAAAGTAGAATATGAAGTGCTGCCTGCAGTACATAATATCGAAGAAGCAGCAGCACCAAACGCACCATTGGTTTTCGATGAAGAAGAATCAAACGTGCAGGCATATAAACATGTCAGCCGCGGAAATGCACAAGAAGCAATTGCAAATGCCCGTCATGTCATTTCCAAACATTTTGAAACCCCATGGACTGAGCATGCATTTTTGGAACCAGAATGTGCGGTAGCATTTATTGACGAAGATGGCGATGTTAGTATTATTTCGACAGACCAGTCAGCTTATTGTACACTTCATGAATCCAGCCTCATGCTTGGCACAGATAAAGTTAAGGCGCAAAATGCACTGGTAGGCGGCGGCTTTGGCGGGAAAGAGGATATGACAGTACAACATCACGCAGCATTGCTGGCTTATTGTACAGAACGTCCGGTGAAAGTAAGGCTTACGCGTGCAGAATCTTTGCTTGTACATCCGAAACGGCATCATTTTGTCATGGATTTCACGATGGGATGTGATGAAAATGGCAAAATTGTGGGTGTAAAGGCAAAAGTATCTTCAGATACAGGGGCATTTGCATCTTTAGGAGGCCCAGTATTGGAGCGTGCATGTACGCATGCAGCAGGCCCATATGCATATGAAAATTTTGAAATAGAAGGAACGGCTTATTATACAAATAATCCGCCAGCCGGGGCGTTTCGTGGGTTTGGCGTTACTCAGACGTGCTTTGCAACAGAGACGCTTTTAAATATGATGGCGGACGAAATAGGCATTACGCCATGGGAAATCCGCTACCGTAATGCAATCCGTCCAGGCGGTATACTGCCAAATGGCCAGATTGTAGATGAGTCTACCGGATTGGTGGAGACATTAGAAGCAGTGAAAGAACAGTACGAAGCAGCTTTAGCGCAAGGAAAGCCAGTTGGGTTAGCCTGTGCAATGAAAAATGCAGGCGTAGGCGTAGGTATTCCGGATTGGGGTCGTGTCAAGCTGATCGTAGAAGAAGATCATAAGCTGCATATTTATTCTGGTGCTTCTTGTATCGGCCAGGGCCTTGGAACAGTTTTGGTACAGATGATTGTCAGCAACACGGATCTGACAAGGGATCAAATTGTTTATGAGCGAAGCAATACATGGATTGCACCGGATTCTGGAACGACATCTGGTTCCAGACAGACGATGATAACAGGAGAGGCCTGCAGGCGTGCCTGTGAAAAGCTAATGGAGGCAAAACAGGGCGGAAAGAAGCTTGCTGACTTAGTTGGACAGGAGTTTTATGGAGATTATTTGGCAAAAACAGATCCGCTTGGCGCAGATGTGCCAAATCCAGTATCCCATGTGGCTTATGGATATGCTACGCAGATGTGTATTTTGGATCCAAAGACAAGAAAAATTGATAAGATTGTAGCTGCCCATGATGTAGGCAAAGCAGTCAATCCATTGTCTTGTGAAGGCCAGATCGAAGGCGGTGTTGTCATGTCTATGGGATATGCATTGAGTGAGAAATATCCAATTGAAGACTGCAAGCCAATTGATAAATATGGCTCACTGGGATTATTCCGCGCCCATGAAATACCACAGATAGAAGCAATTGTTGTCGACAAACCAGGGCTTAAGGTTGCCTGTGGCGCAATCGGCATCGGAGAGATTACATCCATACCGACAGCGCCTGCGATTACGGATGCATACTACCGTCTGGATGGGGAGCGCCGCTATAGCCTGCCGATTACTGGTACGCCGTATGAAAGGAAGGGGTGACTTATGGCAGTAAAAAAGAAATTCCCATACCGTGCAGCAGTGGTAGCTTGTAACGGAGGCTGTCATGCGGCAGAAAGTAACGCATGCAGCAATGGCTGTATTGGCTGCGGTAAATGTGCCCAAGTGTGTAAATTTGATGCCATTTCTGTTCAGGAATCAAATGTTGCGCTTGTAGATGAGGAAAAATGTATTGCCTGCGGCATGTGTGTGAAAGAATGCCCGCAGCAAGTCATTCATCTGCATGACTGCGCGAACTATATTGTAGTGAAATGTTCAAATAAAGATAACGGGAAACAAGCAAGGGAAATTTGCACGAACAGCTGTATCGGCTGTGGACTTTGTGAAAGGCTGTGTACAGCCAGTGCTATCCATGTAGTAGATAACTGTGCAGTCATTGACGAAACAATTTGTTTAAGCTGCGGTATGTGCGCAGTGAAATGTCCGCGGCATGTACTAAAAGATACACGCGGGATTCTTACTTGCGAATCTTAAAATATTTGTTATACTAAAATGGGACTGTCGCAATAAGGATTGAGTATACAAGATATAGTATTGTTTTGAAATTAAATCCAACTAAATCTTGTATATGTTTTTCTTAGTGCGACAACCCCTACAAATAAAAACGTCCAGGAGGAAAAAATGAAAGCAATTTTAAGTACAGAACAAGCACCAAAAGCAATTGGACCTTATTCACAGGGAATCCAGACAGGAAATCTTATGTTTTTATCCGGACAGCTGCCAATCAACCCAGCAGTCGGAAAAATAGAAGCTGCGGATATTGAAGGTCAGACAAAGCAGTCGCTGGAAAATGTAAAAGCAATTTTAGCATCTGCAGGATGTACCATGGACAATGTGATAAAGACAACGGTTTATTTAAAAAACATCAGTGATTTTGCAAAGATGAATGAAGTATACCGCGGATTTTTCTCAGAAGGAAATTATCCGGCACGCTCTGCTTTCCAGGTAGCAGCGCTGCCACAGGATGCGTTAGTAGAAATTGAAGTAGTAGCTGCAAAAGACTGATAACAAACGGATACCTGCTTATGTAAAAAGTAACCGTATTTTTTGTGGTTACTTTTTCCTATGCAGGTAATTTCAAAAAATCGGAGACACCATGGACGTAATTGTATTAGCAGCTGGGAATAGTTTACGTTTTGGGGCAAATAAATTGCTGCATCTGCTTGACGGCAAACAAATGTATCAGCACATTTTGGATCTGCTGGAACAGCTGCAAAAAAAAGGATGGCTTGGACAAGTCGTCGTTGTCAGTCAGTATGATGAAATATTTAAGGAGTTAGAAAAAAGCTTTCCGGCTTTTGCATCAGTGCGCAATCCGGCGCCAGAAGCA
>CANDJR010000202.1 GCA_947385105.1 uncultured Eubacterium sp. | reverse complement strand
CAAAGTTCTTTCCAAAGAGCTTGAAATGGACGAAGAAACGGTACGAAAGCGCGTCGAAACAATCAGCGCCATTGAAAGGATTAAATCAAATGTATCAAAAGAAATTGGAGACAGGATACGTGATTATAAGCTGGCAGGCGTAAAAGTAGACGAGGATTACAAGCGCTATTACTTATTCGACAGCCTTGCTTCTAAAGTGCTGGGATTTACGGGAGGCGACAACCAGGGTATTATTGGACTGGAGGTTGTATATGATGAAAAGCTAAAAGGTACAAACGGTAAGATTTTGACCTTAACAGACGCAAAAGGCGTAGAGCTTGCAGATGCAGGAGAAACAAGGCAAAATCCGATTGATGGCAATAACTTGCGTATCAGCCTGGATTATAATATCCAAATGTATGCGCAGCAGGCAGCGGAAAAGGCGATGCAGGTAAAAGAAGCAGACAGTGTGAGCATCCTTATTATGAAGCCGTCGAATGGGGAAATACTGGCTATGGTAAATTTGCCGGAATTTAATCTAAACGAGCCATACGAGCTGCCGGAAGGTACTTCTTACGATGGGCAGGAAGAACAGCAGGAACTGCTCAACCAGATGTGGCGCAATGGCTGTATTAACGATACGTATGAGCCAGGTTCTACGTTTAAAGTCATTACAGCGTCTGCTGCATTAGAAGAAGGCGTAGTACACTTAAGCGACAATTTTTATTGTCCGGGGTATAAAATTGTAGAAGACCGCAGAATACGCTGTGCAAGGGTATCTGGGCATGGTGCGCAGGACTTTACCCATGGGCTGGAAAATTCCTGCAACCCAGTCTTTATTGAGCTTGGCATGCGCCTTGGGCCTGACAAATTTTACGATTATTTCAAACAATTTGGGCTGCTGGCAAAAACAGGCATTGATCTGCCTGGTGAAGCGCGTACAATTATGCATGAAAAAAAGAACATAGGCCAGGTAGAATTAGCCACAATTTCCTTTGGGCAGTCTTTTCAAATTACGCCAATCCAGCTTGCAACGACGATTTCTTCTCTAATCAATGGAGGCAGGCGTGTGACGCCGCACTTTGGTGTACAGGTGGAGGATCAGGAAGGCCATGCAGTAGAAATCTTTGACTATGGGCAAGGAACACAGATTTTAAGTGAACAGACATCTGATACAATGCGTTCGCTCTTAGAAAAGGTTGTATCTGAAGGGGGCGGTAACAAGGCATATATTGAAGGATATCGGATCGGGGGCAAGACAGCAACTTCGCAGACGCTGCCTAGAAGTGCACACCGTTATATATCATCGTTTATGTGCTTTGCGCCAGCTGAAGATCCACAGGTGTTATGCCTGGTGATCATTAATAACCCAACAGGCATCTACTATGGCGGCACGATTGCGGCACCAGTGGCCAAAGAGCTGTTTTCAAATATTCTGCCTTATCTTGGGATTGAAAAAACAGGAACGATCGAACAAAAAAAAGAGGAACCATGATGTTACTTTCACACAGGACTTTGCATTTACTGCAAAGTCCGTAAGAAAATGATTCAGGAGAGCAAAAATTCCATTGCCGAAGGCAATTTTAGATGAATTTTTGCATGTTACTGAGAACGGAGTGAACAGTAACCCATGATGTTACTGTTCACACAGGACTTTGCATTTACTGCAAAGTCCGTAAGAACACGTATGGAAAGCCATGCGTGAATGCAGTCCTTTGCCGCAGGCAAACTTCCAATGGACTGCATTAGAAAATTGAAATATATGCATTCGATGCTTGCAACCCGTACGAAAATTCGCTATACTAGTGTATGCGGGCGAAGGAAACGCCCGCACTTGTGTACATGCGCTGCATAACAAATGAAAGAGGGTTAAGGATAATGATACAGCATATGATAGAAGCTCAGGATTTCTTTGCGGTAATTTTGGCATTTGCCATTACAGCTGTTTTAGGGCCGCTAATGATCCCGGTATTACGCAGGCTTAAGGTTGGGAATACAGAACGGGAAGAATTAAAATCCCATCAAAAAAAGACTGGAACACCAACCATGGGGGGATTGATGATTTTGTTTGCCATTATCATCACATCATTATTTTTTATCTCCAAAAACCCAAAGATCGTGCCGATATTATTCGTGACTGTAGGGTTTGGAGTGATTGGTTTTTTCGACGATTATTTAAAGGTCGTGCTCAAGCGCTCAGATGGGCTGCTAGCATGGCAGAAGATGATTTTAGAAATTGTCGTGACAGGCATTTTTGCTGTGTACCTTGTAAAATTTGCAGATGTTCCGCTTACAATGCTGATACCATTTTCTGGTGGAGCATATGCAGATTTTGGGTTTTTGGCAGTGCCAATTTTGTTTTTAGCAGTCATAGGAACAGTAAACGGCGTTAATTTTACAGATGGGATTGACGGTCTTGCTTCGAGTGTGACGATCTTAGTAGCTACGTTTTTTAGCGTAGTAGCGATTGCGTCAAACAGCGGGATTGCACCGATTACTTGTGCAGTAGCAGGCGCACTGCTTGGCTTCTTACTGTTTAATGTCTATCCGGCAAGCGTTTTTATGGGAGATACAGGGTCTTTGGCACTGGGCGGTTTTGTAGCGTCAGCTGCCTATATGATGCAGATGCCGATATTTATATTGATCGTAGGGCTGATTTATTGGATTGAAATCTTATCTGTTATGATACAGGTAGGCTATTTTAAACTTACACATGGAAAGCGGATTTTCCGCATGGCGCCGATCCACCACCATTTTGAATTAGGCGGTTGGTCTGAGACAAAGGTCGTAGCCGTTTTTTCGGTTGTAACAACACTGCTTTGCCTGATTGCGTATATGGGGCTGTAGCAAAGGTGTAAATGGAAATGGGAAAGAAGGAACAGATATGGATACAAAGGGAAAGAAAGTTTTGGTGGTCGGTGCAGGGCTTAGCGGCATTGCAGCAGCAGAGCTTTTGGTAAGCCAAGGGGAAGAAGTAGTTTTATATGATGCCAATACAGCACTTACAAAGGAAGATATCCTTTTAAAGGCAAGCCAGTTAGCAAAGGTGCATATGGTATTTGGACAATTGCAGAAGGCGGATATGGAGCAGTTTCGTTTTGCAGTTTTAAGTCCGGGTGTTCCTACAGATTTGCCGATGGTATGCGAACTCCGTGCACTTGGAGTTGCAATCTGGGGTGAAATAGAGCTTGCTTATCATTATGCCAAAGGAAAGCTGGCAGCGATTACAGGGACAAACGGCAAGACAACGACAACGACTTTGCTTGGAGAAATTATGAAAAGCAATTTCGAGGATGTAAAAGTAGTCGGCAATATTGGGATTCCTTATACATCCATTGCAGCCCAAACATCAGAAGAAACGGTTACTGTAGCAGAAATCAGCAGTTTCCAGCTGGAGACGATCCATACATTTTGCCCGGATGTTTCTGTTATTTTAAATATTACGCCAGATCATTTAAACCGGCATCATACGATAGAAAACTACATTGCTGCCAAGGAATCAATTACAAAGAACCAAAAACCAGGGCAGACATGTGTATTAAACTATGAAGATCACGTACTGAGAGAGTTTGGAAATAGTCTGCCTTCTATGCATGTTATTTATTTTAGCAGCAGACAAAAACTAAAAACAGGTTTGTATTTAGAAGGAGATACTATATTTTTAGCGGCTGATGGTGACACACAAAAAGTCATTGATGTACAAAATATGCACCTGCTTGGTGTGCATAACTATGAAAATGTAATGGCTGCTGTAGCAGCAGCAATCGCATTTGGCGTACCGTTAAAGAAAATTCAAGAAGTTTTGCAAACATTCCAAGCCGTTGCGCATAGAATAGAATATGTTGCACAAATAGATGGCGTGCGTTATTATAATGATTCAAAGGCAACGAATCCAGATGCAGCCATTAAGGGAATAGAGGCAATGGAATGCGCGACTTATTTAATCGGCGGAGGTTATGACAAACAATCTGAATATGGAGATTGGATTCGTTCGTTTGACGGGCGCGTAAAGGAGCTGGTTCTCATTGGGGATACCAAAGAAAAAATTGCAAAGGCTTGTAAGGAACATGGTTTTCATGCAGTCATAATGCAGGATACTTTACAGGCAGCTGTAAGCTACTGCAGGCAAAAGGCACAGCCTGGTGAAGCCGTCCTGCTGTCGCCGGCATGTGCAAGCTGGGATATGTTTCAAAACTATGAGGAGCGGGGCGATCTTTTTAAAGAGATTGTACACAGGTTCCAAGGATAAGGGGAGGTTGGGTACGTAAGATTCCGGCATGCGCCAACAGCTGCCGGAGAGGCATAAAAGTTGAGGAATCAGGAGTTTTTAGAGTGGGCAGACAAAACAAGTCAGGACAAAAGAAAATCAAATATTGTGATTACAGCCTGTTGTTCCTGGTAATTTTTTTATTATGTTTTGGGCTGGTTATGATGTATAGTGCCAGTGCTTACAATGCACAAGAGAAGTTTGGAGACGCACTGCACTATTTAAGGCGCCAGCTGTTTGCTTCGGTTTTAGGGCTTATCGCCATGATGGTTATTTCAAAAATTGATTATCATGTGTGGATTCATTTCGGCGTGTTTGCTTATGTGCTGGCAATGGCGCTTTGTATCATTGTATTTTTTGTCGGGGACGATCGAAATGGCTCTACAAGGTGGCTGCCACTTGGGCCGCTTAGTTTTCAGCCTTCGGAGCTTGCAAAACTTGCTGTCATTTTATTTTTAGCAGGCATTGTATGTAAACTTCCCAAACAGATCGGGAAGTTTACCAATTTACTAAAAATCATGGTTCTAATTGTACCTATTTTTGTTGTCGTAGCAATTGCAAACTTAAGTACTGCAATTATTATTATGGGTATTGCAATTGTTGTAACATTTGTAGCAAGTCCAAAGATTATGCAGTTTATTATTATGGGCGGTGCAGGTTTGTTTGGCGGCGGTACATTGTTTATCATAGCGGCAAGCTACCGCAAGGATCGAATTGATGCCTGGCTGCATCCGGAAAATTATATGTCGGATAAAGCTTTCCAGACGATGCAGGCATTATATGCAATTGGTTCTGGAGGACTATTTGGCAAAGG
>CANDJR010000201.1 GCA_947385105.1 uncultured Eubacterium sp. | reverse complement strand
AAAGAACCCGTTGAGGAGCAGCTTGTAATAAAAAAGGAAGGCTGGGGATATTTGGAAATCCACGTCTCAGCCAGTGATGCCTTTTTAGTTCCGCAAAAATGCTATATTACAGGTGAAGATTTTGTAGATCACAGCTTTCCATTTACGTTTTATATTGATACTGAAAAAATGCATGCGGGAAATAATTATGGGTGCATTTATTTTGAAAACGATGTTCAAAAAGAGGAATTTCACGTATGGGTTTCCTCTCATGCAAAGAACGAAGAAAGAGAGTCTATCTGCCGGAAAATTCAGCATGCCAGAGTCTTTCTGACGCAATGCTATATTGACTACCGCTTACAGAAGATTGTAACCGGGGAATGGACGAAGCGGACGCTGGATATGATACGCAGTATCGAGGAGCTGGGAGAAAAAGACGAGTGGTATTTGCTGTTTCGGGCATATGCACTGCTTCGCAATAAGCAGCGTCAGGATGCAGAATGGCTGATGAATGACTTTCGGAAAAAATATAAAGATAAAAAGAAGCCAAAGTGGGCGTTTTACAATTATCTGTGCCTTCAAAATGAAAAAGAACCAGTTGTAATTGAACAGCTCTTGGCGGAAATAGAAGCAGTAGCCAAGCGCTATCATAATCATCCAATGATGTTCTTTTTAACACTCCGGCTAAACAGCATGCTAAGAAACAAGCCGCAGGTTCGTCTGCGTGTGATTTTGGAACGCATTGGACGCGGGCAGTATTCCCCGCTATGGTATGTAGAAGCTTTTTTAATCTATAAAAGCCAGCCTTATTTATTAACCAAATTGGAGAAAAATGAAATCTTAATTATAAATTGGATTTCCAGGCATGACATGATGACCAGGGATTTAGCGGAGCAGACGATGCGTTTAGCAAACAATATGCGCCAATATGAGCAGATTGTCTGCAGGATCTTACGCCGCTGTTATGAACGGTTCCCGGATGAAGATATGCTGGCAGGCGTGTGCGCCTATTTGTTAAAGGGACAGCAATTTTTGCCGAAATATCATAAATGGTATGAAAAAGGGATTGAAGAAAATTTAAAGCTTACAGGCCTGTATGAGGCATATTTGCTTACAATGGATCTGCACCGCGTACAGCCGCTTCCAAAAGTCATTCAAATGTATTTTCAATACAATAACCAGCTGGCGTATCAGTATAAGGCTGCGCTCTATGTCAATATTATTGCGCACAAACAAGAGCAGCCCGTGATGTACGGCAAATATTCTGAGACAATTAAGCAGTTTGCGATTGATGAGATACTAAAAGGCCATATGGATGATAATTTGGCTGTCATTTATGAAGAAATGCTGGACAAAGGGATTTTAACGAGGGAGTTGGCAGGGCCTTTGGCAGATATTTTATATACAAATAAATTTTCCTGCATAAATCCAAAAGCGTCGTTTGTCGTGGTCATCCAAAAGCATATGTGCAAAGAGCAGCGGATTCCTATGAATAAAGGAATTGCTTATATTCAGCTGTTTTCGAATGATTATGCTGTTTTACTGGAAAATAATATGGGGCAGCGTTTTGTAGCGCCGCAAGCATGCCAGCTGGAAAAATTAATGAAGCCGTCGCACTATATCCGCAGGTGTCTGAAACTGGCACCGGAAAAGCTGCAGTATCTGATGCACCATATGGATGGTAAGACAGACTTAAGCATACCGCAAAAGTCAGATGTAGAATTTTTACGCATTTTAATGGCAGCCCCGCAGATTAGCGCGAAATTTAAAAATCAAATTGGACCTGGGCTGGTACGGTACTGTCTGCTTAACCAAGAAGATGAGCAGCTGGAGGGCTATTTTGCGCAGATTAATTTTGCCGGGCTGACAAGGGAAAACCGGAATCTGTTGATTGAGCTTATGATTACGCAAAAGTTCTATGAAAAGGCGTATGAGCTGATTAGCACTTACGGCTATGATGCAATTGAAATTCAGCATCTGGCACAGCTTGTCTCTTATATGCTGCGGGCCAAAGACATTGGAGAAGATGCATTTTTATTAGAAGTCTGCCTGCACATTTTACAGGCAGGAGTCCGTAATTCTTCGATTGTTGGCTATTTGGTAAAATATTTCGAAGGCCCGACAAGTCAGATGATGGTTGCTTTTCAAGCAGCGCAGGCATGTGAAACGCTGGATGCTGCAGAGTTGGAGGAACGCATACTGATACAGTCGCTTTATAGCGGCCAGGGGATTGAGAAGATCCAGGATGTATACGAAGGCTATCGAGATCATCAGGGACGAGAATTTATCTTGCAGGCATATCGTGCATACCGTATGCATGCGTATGTCGTAAGGGATGCGCAGCTGCCGGACAGTTTATTTGCAGAGGCTTGCCAGCTGCAAACGATAGGAAAGCTGCGTACGGTGGCATGCAGGCTTGGTCTGTTAAAGCGCTTTTGCGAAGCAGCAGAAAGCGGACAATTAGACCGTAGTCAAATCCAGCAGGCGGATGAGCTGTTAAATGAATTCATTTCCAGAAATATGAATTTTGCATTTTATAAAAAGCTGCCAGAACAATTGTGCAGCAAATATCAGTTATACAACCGGGCATTGGTAGAATACCATGCAAGGCCGGATAGTCGGATACAGATACACTTTCGTGTACCGAATAAGCAGGAGGATTTTACAGTGCGAAATATGCCGAATGTATATGACGGTATTTTTACATGGGAATTTTTGCTTTTCCGTGACGGTGAGATGGAGTATTATCTGACAGAAGAAAAGGATGGTGTACAGCTGCCATGCAGCGGGCGCAGGCAAATAACAGGCATGGAATACCGTGATGTGAAAAACGGCGGCAGGTATGCGTACATCAACTGCATGATGTATTTACGAGAACAAGAATCATACAAACCGTTGATTGAACTGATGAAAGAGTATGAGAAGCTGGATATTTTAACAGATAAATTATTTAAGATTATTTGAAACGGGGAATGGCGATGGCAGAAAGAGAACAGCAATTGTATATTGGGATCGATTTAAATGACAAATATGCCATGGTCAGCTTTGCAACAACTACCTATCGTGAACCGAATACCGTAAGCACAGTTGCAGGTGGGGAGAACTTCCAGATCCCATTAGCCATCTGTATGGCAACCTTATCCGGGCAGTGGGTGTACGGAGAGGAGGCTATCCGCTTTGGAAAGGCGGAAATGGGAACTTGCGAAATGCAGTTACTTTCCCGCAGCTTAGGACGGGATTTTACAGTTTTGGAGAATAAGACCTACGAAGTTCGTATGCTTTTGGCGATTTTTTTAAAGAAAATCATATTGTTAGCAGGAAAGCTGGGGCCGCAGATTGAAATTGGAAAAGTTGTATTTACATTTGATAAATTGGACAGCAAGCTTATGGAGCTTATGGAATTTGTGTTTTCGAAACTCCCGGTAGAGCGTAAGAAAATCACTGTCATAGACTATATGGAAAGCTTTTATTATTATGCGTTAAACCAAAAAGAAGGGCTGTCAAACCATGATGTTGTAATGTTCCAATACTATGGAAAAAGTATGCTTTGCTGGTATTTAATCCGATCCAAACATGCAAAGCCCCAGGCCGTTAAAATAGAAGAAATTGACGGCGGGTATTTGGCAGGAGACAGGGATCAGGAGTTTTCAGAAATTATCGCACGCGTGTTTGCCAAAAACATTATCTCATCCGTCTACTTAGTAGGGGAGGGCTTTGACGGCGATTGGATGAAAAAATCGCTGCGCGTGCTCTGCCAGGGAAAACGTGCCTTTTTAGGAAAAAATCTATTTTCCAAAGGGGCTTGTTATGCGGCTGAGATTTTAGCAGGCTTATATGCATGGGATTATATTTACATGGGTGAAAATGAAATGAAATTCAATGTAAGCTTAAAGGTAAGCAAGCACAATGAGATGGCATTTCATACGCTCATTACAGCAGGAGATAACTGGTATGAATCCGAAGGCGTGTGTGAGACAATTTTAAACGGGCCGGGAGAGATTGACTTTTGGATTCAGCTGCCGCAAAACAGAGAGGCAAGGATCGAAACACTGGAACTGACCAATCTGCCCTCGCGGCCAAATAAAGCGACGCGTCTTCGCATCCGTGCAAAGGCGGTGTCAGACTGTTCGGTGAAAATAACGATACAAGATCTTGGCCTTGGGGAGTTTTTTAAGGCGAGCGACATGGTTTGGGAACATGTGATGAAAATCCATTAGCAGAAACGCTGTAAAATAAGACTTAGAAAGCAGAAATGGACGGAGTTTGATTTGCATGAGTGAATTAATTTTATGCTGCTTTCCATGTGCGGCTAAGCCGTACTATTTGGAAAATGCAAAGCAGAATATTTATTCGATTGAAGAACTGTGCTATTTTTTACAGGATAATATTTATTTGCTGGATGAAAATATAATGACAATCGATTTTTGCGATTGGCTGGAAACGGAACTAAAGGCAGAGCAGCTTGCAGCCAAACTGCGCAGGCTGATAGACGAAAAGCGTGGCTTTTCTGCATTCTGTATGCAGATTATCCGGGATTCCGGTTATTTTTCCAAAAATGAAATGCAGTTTCTTGGGATGAAGCTGCAAAAGATGGATCACCAGAGCAATTATGAAAATCGCAAATTCAAGGCGGATCAATATATGGAAAAAAAGCTGTATTTACTTGCTTTGTCAGAATACAGGAATTTATTATTAAACGCGACAAACAGCCAGTCTGATATACGGGTGAGCGGTGATATTTGGCATAATATGGGAACTGCTTATGCGCGGATGTTTTGCTTTGAACGGGCAGTGGACTGCTATGAGAAGGCTTATGCACTTAGCCATCGTGTAGATTCTTTAAAAGCAGCGGCACAAGCGGCCTGTTTTTTAGAGGAGGGAGAGCGGGTGCAGTGGTTTTTGCAGTGCAACCACCATATCCGTCCAGAGCAGTTTGAAGATATGAAAAAAAACATAGACGAGTTAGGGCAGATGTCAGAAGCTTGTGCGGAATATGAAAAAATAGCAAAGCTGGAACGCTTAGAGCGGGTTTCGCAAATTCAGGCACGAAGTGAGATGGGCTGGCAGGTTGAGCAGTGGAAAGATCGGAAGAGCGTCGTGTAGGGAAAGAGTGTGAC
>CANDJR010000200.1 GCA_947385105.1 uncultured Eubacterium sp. | reverse complement strand
AATATCCGGATAATCTTCCCGGACAAACCTGGTTTTTAAAATTGTCATTGCATCATTTGGTGAAGAAATTGTTAAATGGATGTCATCATGCGTACTGTTAAACGCATCTGCTAACTGCTCAAATACATCCACTGCCTCTGGTTTGTACTGTACGAGTTCAATTTCTGTCTTACCGCTGTTATCCTGGCCACAACCAGTTAACAGAAACGGCGCCGGCACAGCACATGCCAAAAGCAGACCTAACATTTTGCCTCTCTTTTTCATCCCTATTACTCCTTTCTTTTTTGGATCTTATAACTCCCTTTATTGATACAACAAATTATAACATTCCATAATGCGACTATAAATAGCATGATTTTTCCATTTTTATACCATAATGCGTCTTTTTGAGAATATAGAAAAAGTCATATAGCATTTTGGTATATTTTCAGATATACTATATTATATGCAAAAGAACGTGTAGTATGTTAGGTCCCATAATCACACAAAATGATATGCATTTACAGCACATACGAGGAGGATTAAAATGAAAGATATGCTATTTTCTATTTTTCCGGATGAAAATTTTATTGACCTAAGCCTCTACCAATTTGGCTGGGAACGCTGCGTACCTTCCCATGCTTTTGGTCCGGCCGCACGCAACCACTTCCTATTCCACTATATCATATCTGGCACAGGCACACTGATTGCCAACAATTCATCCAAGCAAAGTATTCCATACCAAATCAAAAGCGGCCAAGGTTTTATGATTTTTCCAAACCAGATCAACACCTATATTGCTGACCAGAACCTTCCTTGGGAATATGTCTGGATCGAATTTGACGGACTGCGTGTCAAAGAAGCTTTATCCGTGGCAGGCTTTACTGCAGACACCCCTGTTTATCATGCACACTCGTACGAGCTGCGGGAAATTATGCGGGATGAAATGCTTTATATTGCCCAGCATGGGAACATGCCTCCCTTTCACTTAATTGGCCATACCTATTTGTTTTTAGATGCGCTGACGCGTTCGATTTCTGGTATGAAGTTATCAAAAGGCGGTCGCCTGCGGGATTTTTACGTGCGTGAAGCGGTCACTTATATTGAACAAAATTTTCAAAACGCCATCTCTGTAGAGGACATTGCAGATAACTGCGGCTTAAACCGCTGCTATTTCGGCAAAATCTTTAAAGCATCTACTGGGAAAACACCGCAGGAATTCCTGCTCAATTACCGGATGACAAAAGCAGCCGAATTGTTGAAGCTCACAAAGCTGTCTATTGGCAACATCAGTAAAGCAGTCGGCTATGACAACCAGCTTCATTTCTCAAGGGCATTTAAACATATTTATGGAAACTCTCCAAGAGACTGGCGCAACCAAAACCAGATGACAAAAATACAGGCTCCCTAGCAGTCTGTCTATCCTGCTGAAGCCTGTATTTAGCCTACCATTGATTCTGTTTTCTTGTTTCTTATATTTCTTACTTTATTTTTATATCGTTCTGCTTTTTGTTATTCGTTCTTGTTACTTAGTTCTAGTTTTTTATATTCGTTCTTATTACTTTGCTTTGGTTCTAGTTTTTGTTATTCGTTCTTATTACTTTGCTTTGGTTCTAGTTTTTGTTATTCGTTCTTATTACTTTCGTTCTGGTTTTCATATTTGTTCTTGCTGCTTTGTTTCTGATTTTTGTTATTTGTTCTGGTTTCATTGGTTCTGGTTTCATTTACTTCTTGTTTAGATGATTTTCCTGTTATATTTGTTCTACTGTTATGGCTTTGTCTGTGGTTCTCTGATTTAACCTAATTTTTTTGAGAGCCACAAAAAGTCATGTCCAGGAATTAAAAGATCACGAACCGTAACCTGCTCATTTGTCAAAAGATTCGTATATTCGCCTGGTTCTTCCATCCATGCAGTGCGTGGTTCATCATGGAAGTTAAACAGCCCGATAAAGCGTTCTTCTTCATTTTGGCGCAAAATACCAAGGATTGCATTGTCCTTTACATCATATGTATACACAGCTACATCACTGTCAAAGACATGGCGCATGCGGCGGATTTTTTCTAATTCTTCAAGTCCGTGGAAAATCTGCTCTTGCACTGTGCCTTCTTTTACATTCAGCGCAGCCAGATTCCACTGGAATTTTCCACGGTGAATATACCTGGAATCTTCCTTTTTATCTTCATCCTGCTTATATGTATAATCATTCAGCTGTCCGATCTCATCCCCACTGTAAAGCATCGGGATACCAGACTGTGTCAGCATGTAAGCATGAAGCATCAAATCCATACGGATTGCATGCGTCAGCTTTTCTTCATTCCGCTCAAAAATAGCGCTTTCAACCCCACACATAGAAGCTGTCGTACCGCAAAACCGGGCGTCTTGGGTAACAGGATCGTCATTATATAATTCACCTCTGCTGCCGCTGTTTTCGTAAGCGCCTGTAAAATATTGGTTCAAAAAGCGCTTATGGCCTACTTCCTGCATGCCGTAACCTTCCAGCGTTGGATAGTCTAACCCCCAGCCAATATCATCATGACAGCGCAGATAATTCAAAAACAGGTAGTCTTTTGGCAAACTGTTTACAATATCCATCTGTTTTTTCAAAAGCCGGATATCTCTTGTCGCTACACTGTGCCATGTGGTAGCCATTGTTGTCACATTGTAGAGCATATGGCATTCTGGTTTCTCTACTGTCCCAAAATAAGGTACTACCTTTTCAGGTTCCATAACTACTTCGCCAAGCAAAAGCACACTTGGGCAGACAATCTCGCAAATAATGCGCATCATACGTACAATTGTATGCACTTGTGGCAAGTTCCTGCAGGAAGTGCCAAGCTCTTTCCAAATGTATGGTACCGCATCAATACGGATAATATCGATTCCTTGGTTGGCAAGATATAAAAAGTTATACATCATTTCATTAAATACTCTTGGGTTGCGGTAATTCAAATCCCACTGGTATGGATAAAAAGATGTCATAACATAATAGCCCATCTCGTCTAAATAAGTAAAGTTACCAGGTGCTGTTGTAGGAAAAACTTGCGGAACCGTTTGGTCATACTGCTGCGGAATAGACGGGTCATCGTAAAAAAAGTACCTGCTCATATATTCCCCGTCTCCCTGCCTTGCTTTTTTGGCCCATTCATGATCTTCTGAGGTATGATTCATGACAAAGTCCATGCAAAGGTTCATACCTTTTTTATGGCATGCTTTTGCCAGCTGGGCCAGGTCGTCCATAGTTCCAAGCTGCGGCTGTACTTTCCGAAAGTCAGCAACTGCATACCCGCCGTCTGAACGCCCTTTTGGAGATTCCAAAAACGGCATCAAATGAATGCAGTTTACATGGCATGACTCTAAATAATCCAGTTTACTTTTTACACCCTTTAAATTTCCTGCAAAGTTATCAATATAAAGCATCATGCCAAGCATATCATTTTTCCGAAACCATGTTGGGTCCTTTTCTCTGCTTCGGTCAAGCTTTTGCAATTGCGCATCCCTGTTTACTGCAAATTGGTAGATTTGATCACACAGCTCTGCAAACATATCTCCATTATTGTACAACTCCATATAGAGCCAGCGCAGCTCATCATGGCGGGCTGCCAGGCGCTCTTTCAACACTTCTGTTGCTTGTTCCATTTTATTTGCCCCTTTCTTAAACAGATTTGATAACAATCGTTTCTCCCTTTTTCATCTAAAACCATCTTAACCAGCACACTTATCTGCTTTTTGCCAGGCGTTCAATTTCCTCTGGCTTTGGCATTACTTTTAACGCTCCCCTTCTTGTAGTAATAATAGAAGCGCCTGCATTGGCATAAGTCAGCAGGTCTTTTAAATCCTGCTCCGACAGATCCTCGATCCCATGCTCTAACACATAGTTTAACGCGCAAGCTTCAAAGGTATCGCCCGCTCCAGTCGTCTCTATTGTTGTCTCCTGTAAAAATGGCTCAACCTCCACCATCATGTCTTTGTAGTATGCCCGGCTGCCTTCCTTGCCTAAAGTAACAAAAATAAGCGGGATATCATAGCTTTCCCTCAAAATAGCGACACCTTTTGTATAATCTGATGTGCCAGTCATAAATTCCATCTCATTGTCAGAAATTTTTAAGATGTCACATTTGCCAAGCCCATAGGAAATCTCTCTTTTGGCATCTTCCAGCGTTTCCCACAGCGGTTCTCTTAAATTTGGATCAAAAGAGATCAAAAGCCCATGCTCTTTTGCCACATCAATCGCATATCTGGTTGCCTCACGCACACCCTCGTGTGTGGAAGACAGTGTACCAAAGTGGAAGATTTTGCTGTTTTTAATGATCTCTGGCATGACATCTTGCTTTGTCAGCATCATGTCTGCACCTGGATTCCGGTAAAAACTAAAGTCACGGTCTCCGTCCGGTGCTGTATGGACAAATGCAAGTGTAGTATGAACGGTTTCATCTTCTACTAAATTGGTTACATCTGTACCACTGTCTTTTACTACCTCGATTAACATTTGGCCAAAAGAATCTTTTC
This sequence comes from uncultured Eubacterium sp., assembly GCA_947385105.1. Classification (GTDB taxonomy): domain Bacteria; phylum Bacillota; class Clostridia; order Lachnospirales; family Lachnospiraceae; genus Eubacterium_J. The sequence continues at coordinate 737 of CANDJR010000200.1, read as the reverse complement.
CTACTTTGCCAATAAAAGCTGTCTTCTTACCCAAATTGTTGAGCATTGCCAACACATTACATGGCGCTCCGCCCGGATTTGCTTCTAAAACAGGATTTCCCTGCGGGCTGACGCCGTTTTCTGTAAAATCAATCAATAACTCGCCTAATGCTACTACATCATAAGACTTCATGGTGCCTCCCTCCAACCGTATCTTTGATCGGTTTTTCCCAATTTTACTGCTTTGTCTACTTGGCTGCAATGTACCCTTTTGCCTTTAACAGCTCTGCACACAAAACGGCGCCTCCAGCCGCACCGCGTACCGTATTATGTGACAAGCCAATAAATTTCCAGTCATATACAGTGTCTTTGCGCAAACGTCCTACGCTGATGCCCATACCGTTTTCATATGCCACATCTTTTGTAATCTGCGGTCTGTCGTCTTCTTGCATATATTGTATCATTTGCTTTGGGGCAGACGGCAATTCCAGCTCTTGGGGCATTCCACGAAAGTTTACTAATTTCTCGATTAACTGCTCCTTTGTCGGATTTTGCCTGAATTTAACAAATACAGAGGCTGTGTGTCCGTTTAACACTGGCACACGGATACATTGGCTTGTAATTACAGGGCTATTTGCCGGCACAATTACGCCGTTTTGAATGTTTCCCCACAAGCGCAGCGGCTCTTTTTCTGATTTTTCTTCTTCCCCGCCAATATATGGAATAATGTTGCCTTCCATTTCCGGCCAGTCCTGAAA
>CANDJR010000199.1 GCA_947385105.1 uncultured Eubacterium sp. | reverse complement strand
TATCATCATTTTAAGTCAAAGGAGGATATTTTAGTTGCTGTTACAGATAGGATGACAGCTGAATCTAATCAGATGCTTGCAGTCATTCGTGATCGTTCTGACCTTAAGGGCAAGGAAAAGCTGCAAACAATTTTTAGGGAATCAATCAACCGGCCAGTACAGAACGATATTTTTACAGTAGCTCCAGATTTTCATAATAACCCGAGGCTTCTTTTCAGTCTTTTGCATGATACGATAGATAACGCAGCACCAAATTATATTTTGCCGATTATCAGGCAGGGGATTTCAGACGGCTCTATTAAAACAGATTACCCAGAGCAATTGGCAGAACTGATTTTGCTTGCAGCAAATGTCTGGATGAATCCTATGATCTTTGATAGTACAGTGGAAGAATCCTACCGTAAGTTTATGATATTCAGACAGATGATGCAAGGCTTTGGCCTGGATATTGTAGATAGCGAATTGTTAGAGAGATTGCAGGAGTTGGCAACTCTTTATCAAAAGAACAAGCAATAAAAAGCACAATCTGCGAATTTCTTATTATAATGAATAAATTTCTGCTCTGAAAAATGAGCAGATATATTTTGAAATAAATACATACCGACGTACGGTATTAAGAGAAGATATTATTATTTGATTGTGGATGTAAATTCTGTTGAAAAAGCTGGGGATGAACACAAGTAATAAATCACTGCAGCTTTAAGATTTATGAAGGAGAGAGATATGTGCTATGAAAAGCAGAATTACATTTAGTTGGACTTGAAAACGCAGATAAGAAGCGGATTTCAGAGTATTCTCTTGGAATGAAGCAAAAACTTGGATTGGAAAGGGCAATGAGTGTGGTTTTTGTTATCATTGCTAATTTGATATAACATGTTCTGGGATATGGAATAGAAAAATGGAGGTTTAAAGAATGAATCGAAAACTATTTTCAAAAGATTTTACGTTAGTTGTCATCGGCCAGATTATCTCTTTGTTTGGAAATGCTACAATAAGATTTGCCTTACCACTATATTTATTAAATTTGACAGGCTCATCAGCACTTTACGGAACTGTTACAGCGTGTGCCTTTATTCCAGCTATTTTGCTGTCACCGATTGGCGGCATTGTTGCAGATAGGGTTAATAAAAGAAATATTATGGTAATACTAGATTTTTTTACGGCGGCAGTTATCTTAGCCTTTTCTCTGCTTATGAATGAAGTGAATCTCATTCTCCTTTTGACAGTTACCTTGAGCTTTTTGTATGGCATTGCGGGTGCATATCAGCCATCCGTGCAGGCTAGTATCCCTGCACTTACCAATCAGGATAATTTTATGGCGGCAAATTCTATTATCAATACAATCAGCTCGTTTGCATCTTTGATAGGGCCTGTACTTGGAGGTGTTTTATATAGTGCATATGGCTTAAAGCCTGTATTGTGGGTTTGCATGGTATGCTTTATTATGTCGGCGGTTATGGAAATTTTCATTAAAATACCGTTTGAGAAACAAACTTTAGGCGGTGGTATATTAAAGACAGCAAGAGCAGATTTTACAGAGAGCATTCGCTTTATCAGAAAGGAGAAGCCTGTGATCGGAAAAGCCGTTTTTGTAATCTGCGGAATGAATTTGTTTCTTGCCGCAATGATTATTGTCGCACTTCCATATTTGGTAACAGAGGTATTAAATTTAGATGCTTCTCAGGCAAACAGACTATACGGTTTTGCAGAGGGAGCATTGGCGGCAGGGGGGCTGGCAGGGGGTATCGGAGCAGGCATTTTTGCAAACAAATTGGCGATTTATAAATCGGGTAATCTCGTAATCGCTTGTGCGATATGTGTGTTTCCGATCAGCGTTTCGTTGATACTATTTTCCTCTGCAATCATAAATTATATTGTCATAACCGTATGCTGCTTTGCCATTATGGTATGTTCAACAATTTTTACCGTGCAGATGCTGTCCTTTGTCCAAACAGAAACCCCACAAAATTTAATTGGGAAAGTAATTGCTGTCATTCTGACCGTTTCCATGTGCGCGCAGCCATTGGGCAACGCATTTTATGGTGTCCTGTTTGAAATCTGTACAGGGTTTGAATATGCTGTTGTTTTCTTTTCAGGCGCTATGTCGCTGATGATTGCTATTAGAACAAAAAATCTTTTCAAAAAATTTTCGACAGATTAAAAATGAAATGTAAGAATGTAATGAGTAATGTAGTCATTACAGATCCAGATACTTTAGATGCAGAGCCGATGAACTTGTGAAAAAATTCAATCAAAAAAATTGAATCAAAAAAATTGAATCAAAGTTTATCGGCTCTGTTTTATTTCATAAGGTTTTAAGGCGAACGTCCATCATATAAAATGGCGTGTGGTGGGCAGAATAGATACTCTCTAGACCTGTTTTAAAGGTTGGAGAGATTTTTTCTGCTATCTTCCGTCTCCACCATACTATGTATTAAAATTTTTTGTAGTTCTTCCGGAGATAAATTCATCAGATATGCTCCGGTTTCCATAAATTTTTCATGATTGATTGCAAACAAGTCAGCAGCAGAGTCTATTGCTAAACGGACTAATTCCGAACCTTTCATGTCTTTTGCAGCCAGCGCAGTGCGGTGAATCGTATCAAGTGTGATGGCTTTTGATTCTGCAAGTTTTCGCATAGATGGAAGAAACGCAGACAGCATCCGTGCAAGCTCTCTTTTGGCAATTCTTTTGTTTTTTTGATAGTTTAAGTATTCTTTGATTTTATTTCGCATATGTTTTGAATCCTTTCAAATGGTTTCTTATTTTAAAATACTATGATAAGAATCTATTTCTTTCAATTCGCGCATGACTGGTTCGACAATGGAATGAATATAACCATCGCCGCCGCGCTTTTCATAGTCGTCAAACAAATCCCAGAATGCATCTTTTTCCAGTGCGGACCATTCGCCGGCATCCTTGAAGCGATTATAGTAGCGTATAAGGCTGCCTTTAATTTCTTTTAACTTTGTTTCATTATTCTTTTCCTGCATCTGCTTCAAAGTGATAGAAATATCATTGACCATACTGGTTAAGGATACAATATCTTTTGCAATCTTTTCATCTGCTTTTTGCGATGCCGCTACATCTTGATGATGTTTTTCCTGCAAGGCAGCAAGGCTTTTGGCAGTCTGTACCAAAAGATATTGTTCTTTGCGGCGTTTTTTCATCCATTTGGTTTCCAGGCCCAATTTCAGAATCACCCATTCAAAGCAAGACAGTATTGCTTTCAAGCCAACGAGTATTGTAAATACAGCCATCAAAACAGAGGGGAAATCGACGTTTGTTAATTCTGCGATCGCATCCATACGTTACACCTTTTTTAATTTTGCACACATTTTTTGGTAGGATTTTTGTCCATAAATACCATCAGCAGCCAGATTATATTTCTTTTGAAATTTTTTTACAGCGCGATACGTATTTTTACCAAAATCTCCATCAACAGACAGTTTTTGTTTGTCCGCTCCAGTGATGTTAAGCTGGTTTAAGTTTTCTTGGAGATATTTAACTTGTGTGCCAACTGATCCGGTTTTTAGTGTTGGAGATGCAATCGAACGTGGGGGAGTGGTTTGCGGTTGGTTAGTTTTTTTCGGATAGCCGGTTGTGACGATTTCCACGTGACAGATTCCGCCGTTTAAATCTTTGAAGAAGATAATATCTCCATAGGACGCTTTTGCAAAATTTGTAATAGAAACAGCGCCTGCAGATTTCAGATAATTGTTTGAGGTAGGTGTATAGGCAGACCAGCCGCCAAGCAGCTGTTTGGCTCTTTTTGTGCCAAATGCACGGATAAACATATCGTCTACAAAAATATCGCACCATGCTACGCCGTTTACATATACGCCAGATCCAGTTGCTGCTAATGCATGCGGGGCAAACAGATTAAAGTTTCCATACCCAGCATTGGCTTTGAAATCTTCCAGCTGGCTGCATGTTTTCTTTTCCAGGTATCCTACAAAAGAGAGAGCTTTTTTGACGACTTTTTTGGCTTCACCTGGCTCATAGTTTGGCCTCCATATGGCAGCAATCCGCTGGTATGTATGCTGGTAACTTTTTTGTGCTACGCATCCGCCGTTTGCAACAAGCGTATTGCCCCCGGAAGTGTTTCCGCCTACAGTCTCAATAGTTGCCATTGTATCACATCCTTTACAAATATTTCATTCATTAGTTTTTTCAAGTTTTATGTTTTAAGTTTTATGTTTCAAGTTTTTGTTTTAAAGTTTGTTCAAGTTTTTGTTTTATTTTTTTGTTTTAAGATTTTGTTGATAATCTGCTTTACTTGCCTATTCTTGATATAGGCAAATGCAGCTATCTATCTTGATAGATTTTATTTTAATTTATTTGTTTAAAGTTTTTGTCGATAGATTTTATTTTAAGATTTTGTTTAAAGATTTTGTTTTAATTATTTTGTTTTAATTAGTTGTTTAAAGATTTTGTTTAAAGATTTTGTTTAAAGTTGTATTTAATTATTTTGTTTTAAAGTTTTTGATTTAAGTTTTTGATTTAAGTTTTTCATTCTAATTTTTCTTCCTATTATTTCTTTTCCAGAAACTGCTTGAATACTTGATGCAGGCCAGTGCTTGAAAGCCCGCTTATTAGGCCTGTTAAGAGTGCTTCAGGCGTAATGTTCCACTGATTGCTCCAAACAGATAAAAATACACCGACGACTGCAACGGTTGTAGGGATGTATTTGTGATCCGCATCCTTACACCACTTTTTAGCAATGTATCCGACACACAGGCAGATGCCCAGTATAACAGGAAGAATATAGCTATTTAAAAAATCCATTTGTTATAACACCTCGCTTCATATGGATGAGTTGGACAGAGTGGAAACATTTTTATTTGGAATACTGTCAGGTGCAGATAGTATTTCATAGATGACCGCTTTGATTTCCGGCAGAAATTCATCAAGATCAGACAGATCGCATGATTTTAATTCTTCTTTCAGTTCTTTTTTGGCAGTCTCGAAGTCTTTTGCAGATTCGTTATTTTTTGCAAGTGTATATCCATGGACAGTAAAGTAAATTTTATAATGTTCCCTTGTATCTGTCACAGTCCGCCATGGCTTGCTTGTTTTTCTATCTAGGCAGGACTGGCATACATGGTATTTTTTTCCGCATATAGCGCATGACGCATTGTTTTTGTCTTCCATTTGTAGCCACCTCGATACGTTTCTGCAGCGAACGCTGCATGTATTTTTGTAAGAAAGGCGGACAAAAAGCCGCCTTT
>CANDJR010000198.1 GCA_947385105.1 uncultured Eubacterium sp. | reverse complement strand
CCCCACTTCAGGTCACACTCTTTCCCTACACGACGCTCTTCCGATCTTGCAGTCCGAAAAAGGGATGTTTTTGCGCATTGCGGCAGCAGAGATACCAGAAAAAAAGAAAATGGCAGTCGGTGTGCGCGGTATGCGTTTATCAGAAGATGACAAGTTGACACATATGTATCTGCTTCATACAGCCGATGGAAACAAACAGGCAGATTATGAAGGCAGTGAAGTAGAGTTGTCACGCCTGCGGATTGGGACAAGAGATACAAAAGGCGTTAAGCGATAATTAAGAGACAAAAAAGCAGCGCAAAAAATAACAGCCAGTAACATAGTGAAAAGAGCTCTTTCGATATGAAATTACTGAAATGTTAAAAGCAAATGCTGGAAATATATGAAATAAAAGCAGATGCTGGAAATATATGAAATAAAAGCAAATGCTGGAAGTATATGATATAGAAGTAAATACTAGAAACAAATGAGATACAAGAAAACAGAAGTATGGGGATAAAAATGATGGAGCAAGAGACGATAAAAATTAAATATCATTCAAAGGAAATTGAAAAAATAGCATGTCTGCCAGGAAAAGGTGATTGGATTGATTTACGCAGTGCAGAGTGCGTGACCTTAAAAAAAGGGGAATACCGGACAATTAATTTAGGCATTTCTGTGCAGCTGCCAAAAGGGTATGAGGCAGTCGTTGTGCCAAGAAGCTCGACATTTAAAAATTTTGGCATTATCCAGACAAATCATATGGGTGTCATTGACGAGTCCTATTGCGGGGATCAGGATATTTGGATGATGCCCGTACTTGCAGTACGCGATACAAAAATCGAAATCAACGACAGGATTTGCCAGTTTCGGATTCAAAAGCACCAGCCGCAGATTGTCTTCCAGGAGGTAGAAAGCCTTGGCAACGAAGACCGCGGAGGATTTGGGAGTACAGGAAAATAAGGAATTCGGCCATTGAAAATTGTGTACAGTAATGAAAATAAAATCTATAGTTGCACAATCACATAAAAAAGACTAAGATAGAGAAGTAAGTTACCGCAGACAGGCATGAAAACAAGATGAAACAGTAAGCTGTTTCACTTGTCATGAATAAAACTTTTGCAACAGCTTTGCGTACCCGCTGCGCTAAGCGTACAAGTGCCATGCTGCCAAAGCAGCATGTGTGCATCAATTGTGCCCGTTTTTAGAAAATGGTTGTCTTAAGGCCAATGGGCACAAGTTTGAAGGAGGAGCAGTATGGAACAGCGTTTAGTAAAATTTTTTTCCAAGGAAAGCAATATGCTGGCATTGCATGCAATCCCAGGACATTTTGCGACAAGTAATTCCCATATTAATTTTTACATTGATGTTACTGGTATGAAATCACGTATCCAAGAAGCGAGAGAAGCGGCCAAAATTATGTCGCACAAATTTGGGCATTTAAGTTATGTGGATACGATCGTATGTATGGACGGCACAGAAGTAATCGGAGCATTTTTGGCAGAGGCGTTTGAGGAAAGCCATATTGCATCCACGAACATGCATAAAACGATCTATGTTGTTTCACCGGAACAAAGCCGGGACAATCAGATGATTTTCCGGGATAATACAAAAAACATGATTGCAGGAAAGCATGTAATTATGCTGCTGGCAACTACCACGACAGGAGAGACGATCCGCAGGAGCCTGGAAGGAATTCAGTATTACGGCGGCATTGTGGAAGGGATTGGCTCTATTTTCAGTACGGTAGATTCCGTTGATAATATCAAAGTGCTGAATTTATTTAACGAAAATGACGTTGTGGGATATCAGGCATTCCAAAAAGCGGACTGCCCGTTTTGTAAGAAAGGAATCAAAATTGAAGCAGTTGTGAATGGCTTTGGCTATTCTAAGCTGTAAGGTATCTGTCATGGAAAAAGGGGTGTGTTTCGCAAAAACGCTCCTTTTTTTGTACCTGTGTTTTGCGGCATCCGTTTTCTGGCGGACTGCTTCTTTAGAAAATAGACCCCCAATGTATGGCTGCGTTCACTGCTGATTGTATTTAAAAGGCAGTGAGCGCGGCTTTTTTTTGTAATTTAACCGCAGCTGTTCCTTGTTATACTGTTCATGCCAAACAGTGGCATAGATCCAACAAACCATAGGTTTCCTGCCTGTTTGAGATGCAGTTATTTGAAAATGGTATGCCGCATTTGCCTATATCGAGTTTGCTCGAATATAGGAAAGTAAGGCAGACTATCAAAATGATTATGTATGCAGGTTTCAAACTGCAGATAGGATTGCAGCAGGCTGGAAAATATGGATTACAAAAGAGGAGGGGAAACATGGGCAGTACATATGGGTACATACGTGTATCATCGACAGACCAAAATGAAGACAGGCAGACAGCAGCTATGATGGAGGCTGGCGTAGTTGTGTCAAATATTTATATGGACAAGCAGTCCGGCAAGGATTTCAACCGCCCGCAGTATGCAAGGCTGGTAGGGCAATTGAAAAAAGGGGATTTGCTGTACATCGTAAGCATTGACCGGCTGGGACGCAATTATGAGGAGATCCAAAAACAGTGGCGCATTCTGACAAAGGAGATTGGCATCGACATCTGTGTGATAGATATGCCGCTTTTAGATACGCGGAATGGAAAAGATTTGATGGGGACATTTATTGCAGACCTTGTTTTGCAGATTTTATCGTTTGTAGCAGAGTCAGAACGGTCCAATATCAGGAAACGGCAGCAGCAGGGGATTGCGGCTGCAAAAGCAAAAGGCGTAAAATTTGGGAGGCCGGAAGTGGCAGTGCCAAAAGGGTTTCAAAAGGTTGTGGAAGAATGGGAAAAGAAAAGGATTTCTTTTGACGAGGCGCTTAAAAAGACGGGAATGAGTGCGTCCACATTTTACCGCAGGCTGCGGGAGTGCAGGATTTCAGAGGAGAAAATACCCTGAGGGACTGTCATAAAGTGTACTTTTTGACAGTTAAGCAACACATGAGTAGTTTAGCATATTGGTTTGTAAAAGTCTACAGTTTTCGTTGTTTTTCATAAAGTATTTACCTAAAGTGGTTATATTTTCTATAATAAATGTCTTGAGAATATAAATTGACTTTGCATATAGGGCTCTGTCAAAAAGTACACTTTTTGGCATGAGCTATTAGTTTTTTATAGTACAAGGCAAATAAAAATTAGATTTGAGAAGATGTATGAAGCAGAGATATTGTTTGCATGTTTGTATACAGAAAGGGGATTTCTATGAACAGATTAAATGATTCAAGTTAAGAAATGAAGAACTTTGAGATAATGGATCTGGTACCTCATATACTGTCAAATGTAATACAAGTTGGCTAAGGTAACAACTGGCATCTGTGTTCTTTATTCATAAGCTTTAATGTTTTGGATGATAAAGCAGGCATCAAAGTTTGAATTTCGTTGAATTTTATGAAAGGATAGGTTAGTACAATGAAAAAATTATTGTCATTAGTTTTATGTTTTTGTTTCCTATTTGCTGCACCGTATTCAATCGCAGCGAAAACGGTCACGGCTGATAAATACCGTTCAACACCTGAAGATATTTTAAAATTAGAACCGATCACGGTGGGGAACTATAAAGTAAAAGTAAAAAAAGGTGAAGGCGGCAGTGGGATAAGGTTTGTGGCACCAGAAAGTGGCACTTACACTTTTAAGTTCTCGAATTTTAAGTGCAAGACCAAAAAAGATGCCGGTACGTCATTTATATTCTGGGCGGTGGAAGACGGCAAGTCTGAAATTGAGTCCATGGGTTTTCAAAAGCACATAACAAATTTTGAGAAAAAGAGTGCTTCAACAAAAATTAAACTTAAAATGAAAAAAAATCAGACGGTTTATATTAATAGCGATGCCTCTGCACAATATATAGAGGACTATGAACTGCCAATGGGCGGATATTTGTATAAAGCGTATTCATATAAGTTGAATATTAATCGCAGCTGATGCTGGTATGTTTGTACTGCTGAAAGGGAATGGACAGGGGACAAAAGTTAAAATAATAGCAGTATAAGAATATCATAGGATGGCAGGCTTTGGATGGTATTTGCTCTCAGGATGTGGCTGCTATGATAACATGTTTTTAGGTAATACATTCTTGATAAAAGAAGGAGAATATATAGTGAAAGCAAAGAAAAGTATCATGCTGCTTCTGGCAGTAGTGTTGTGTATCGCAGGTGCGAAGCCATTGTATGCGTCAGTGTCATTGCCGTCTATTTCATCAGGCAGGCCGATTAAATGCTATACGCTGAAATCATCCGGAAGGATATATGCATATACGGCTGCAAATCTAAGGAACAGGACAGGCGGTTATATTGACTGTGCAACAGATGAGTGTAGCATTCTGCGGATTAGCGGGAATGCGGTGCAGGTTAAATACCCGGTGTCAAGAGGAACACGGACAGCTTGGTTTGCAAGAAGTGAATTTTCAAACTACAATCTGGCAAATGGAGCGGCAGAGCGATGGACGCAGAATAGTCAGGTTACGACTTACAAGCGTGCAGATGGAAGATCTTCCTATGGCTATATTTCAGCAGGGGATATATGCTACAAGCTTTCAGAATCAGGAAACTACAAGCAGGTAATATACCCTGCGTCAGGCGGTTATAAGATGGGGTGGATTGTAAAAAATACGGGCAATAGCAATCATGCAAATGATTCCGGCAGCCATAATAATTCCAGACAGCCGGTTCCAGATGGACTATATAAGGTAGTTTCTATGATTAACAAGCAGTATGTATGGGATATTAGCGATGCCTCCATAAATAATGGTGGAAACCTGCAGCTGTGGAAAGACAACGGAAGTAATGCCCAGAAGTTTATGTTTGCATATAACAGTGATGGTTATTACACGATCACAAATGTAAACAGTAATAAGGCAATCGATTGTGCTGGGGCAAAATCTGCGGATGGGACAAATATACAGCAATATACGTCAAACAAGTCAGACGCACAGAAATGGAAACTTACGAGTGCAGGAAACGGGAGCTATTGGTTTACGTGCAAAGGAAATGGCAAGATGATAGATGTGTCTGGTGGCGTCGCATCAAACGGAAGAAATATACAGCTATATAGGTATAACGGCGGTACAGCAGCTCAAAAATTCGCATTAGTGAAGACAAAAGCGGCAAACAAAAGCAATAATGGCAACATCGTAATTGGAAGCGTGACACTGGATTATGCGCTTGGTGATTATTTTACGGATAATGGCAAGGCATGTACAACATGCCATGATGGACATGGTAACAGGGCATATACAGATGA
>CANDJR010000197.1 GCA_947385105.1 uncultured Eubacterium sp. | reverse complement strand
AGACATAAGAGCCTGCGATATTTCCGATACCAGATGCTTTAAATACTTGGCGCACTTCTGCATGGCCAATCACACGTTCTTCAAAAATTGGATCCAGCATGCCCTTCATTGCTGCGGAAACATCCTCAATGGCATTATAAATAACTTTGTACAGACGGATATCGACTCCTTCTCGTTCTGCTGTCGTCTTTGCTACTGGATCTGGACGAACATTGAATCCAATAATAATCGCATTGGAGGCAGATGCAAGGTTGACATCCGATTCGTTAATCGTACCTACGCCACCATGGATAATTTTTACTACAATTTCTTCATTGGATAGTTTCACAAGGCTTTGTTTTACTGCTTCTACGGACCCTTGGACATCTGCTTTGACAACAATATTTAATTCCTTTACATTGCCTGATTGAATCTGCGAGAACAGATCATCCAGCGACATCCTTGATTTTGTTTCTTCTAACAGTTTTTCTTTGCTTGCTGATATATAAGTCTCTGCAAAATTTCTGGCTTCTTTTTCTGATTCGCAGACAACAAATGTCTCGCCTGCATCCGGAACGTTGCTTAAGCCCAAAATTTCTACTGGCATTGACGGTTTTGCATCTTTGACATTACGCCCTTTATCGTCAATCATAGCACGCACCTTACCAAAGCTGCTGCCGCAAGCGACTGGCTGGCCAACCTTTAACGTACCCTTTTGTACAAGTATCGTTGCAACTGCACCGCGTCCTTTATCCAGCTTTGCTTCGATTACAACACCGCGGGCATTGCGCTTTGGATTCGCTTTCAGCTCTAAGACTTCTGCTGTTAATAAAATCATTTCCAACAGCTGATCCAAGCCTTCGTGTGTATGCGCAGATACTGGCACAAAAATCGTACTCCCGCCCCAGTCTTCTGGGATGAGCTCATATTCTGACAATTCCTGTTTTACTCTCTCTACATTTGCACTTGGTTTATCTATTTTATTAACCGCTACAATAATTTCAATGCCTGCTGCCTTTGCATGGTTAATTGCTTCCACTGTCTGCGGCATCACGCCGTCATCTGCTGCTACCACTAAGATCGCAATATCTGTAGAATTTGCGCCACGCATACGCATTGCTGTAAATGCTTCATGCCCTGGCGTATCTAAAAACGTAATATTTTCACCATTACATTTAATGGTATATGCACCGATTGCCTGAGTAATTCCTCCTGCCTCTTTGTCTGTTACCCTTGTATTACGGATTGCATCCAAAAGGGATGTTTTTCCATGATCTACATGGCCCATTACGCAGACAACTGGTGGGCGGGAAACCATCTTGCTTGCATCTTCCTCATCTTCTTTAAGCAGTTCTGCAATCACATCGATTTTTTCTTCTGGTTCTGCAATACAGTTAAATTCCAGTGCAATTTCTTCGGCATGTTCATAGTCAATTTCCTGATTTACGGTTACCATTGTGCCTTTTAAAAACAGCTTTTTCACAATTGCAGACGGCTGCACTTTCATTTTATCTGCCAATTCCCGAATCGTCATATGCTCTGGTAACGTAATAGATTTGATGACTTCTTCCTTAACTGGCGCTGGTGCAGGCGTCTGGTTTTTCTTTTTATGCCCGCTTGTTTTTTCCAGGTTTACATAACGTTCCTGCTTTTTGCTGCCTAATTTGTCAAATTCTCTTGTATTGCTATTTTTCTTACGATTTCCGTCTCTGTCTCTTGTCTCACGGCTTTCCTTACGCAAATCATCTGGCGCTGCCTTTGCTGCAGAATCTTTGTGGAAACGGTTAATTTCCTGATCTAATTTAGTCTTCTGTTCCTTTTGACGATTCTGATTGATTCTGCCACCGTTTTTATCACCATAATTATTACCGGAATTCGCTCGATTATTCTGATAATTTTTTTCACCCTTTTGCTCAAATCCCGCATTTCTTGCACCTCTGTCATTCTGCCCGCGTTCCTGTCTGTTTCCTCCTGCGTTTGTACGTGCGCCGGCATTCCCAGACGGACGGTTATTCCCATTGCGGTTATTATTGCGTTCTCCCTGCGGTCTGCCTTGTTGCAGATTGGTACGGCTGGCTGGCTGCTTTTCTACTTTTTCTACTCTTTCTGTTTTTTCTGTTGTCGTTAGCTTTACAACCTCATCATCTGGCACATGTGCAGACGCACGGTCATAGTTTGGACGATCTGCATTTGGCCGAACCGGAATATGCGGCTTTTCAACTGGTGGCTTTGTATTTTTCGCACCGCGTTCATTTACAGGTTTATTTTTCGGCTTACGGTGTCCTTGCTTGCTGTACTGTGCATTAAAGACCGCTGTAATACTTGCTTTTTTCTTTGGACGCGATTCTGCGTCTTTTCCTTCTTTTGGCGTTCCTGTCACTTTTTCCTCCACTGGCTTTCCTGCAGCCTTTCCTTTTGCTGCACTTGCTGCTTTTGTTTTTCCTTCGCTGCCAGCTGCCTTTTTCTCAGTCCCTGCTTTTACTGTCTGCGTCTTTGCAGCCGCTGCTTTTTCTTCTCCTTCTGCTTTTGGTGCTGAATCTGCTTTTGCTGCACTGGTTTGCTTTGGTGTATTTCCTCTGTTTGCTTTTGTGTCTTCATTTTCCTTACTTGATTTGCTTTCTTTCACTTCGCTGCTTACCTTTGCCCCACTATTCGTTTTTTCGTTCATCGTTAAATTCGTTCTGATATCTGCAACCTCATCTACTTCTAATTCCTGCGAATCTGTGTAAACTTTCTTCTTTTCTTTGCTCTTTCTATTCATATAATCAACAATTGATTTGCTTGCAATTCCCAGTTCCTTTGCAAGCTCTTGTATTTTCTTCTGCTTTGCCATATGCTATTTACTACCTCCATTATTCAGTTGTTCCATTTTCTTCTTAAACTCTATACAAATTGCCTTTGCCAGATTTTCATCAATGACTGCCAGTGACGCCCGGTATGCTTTCCCAATACATGCTCCAAGCATTTCTTTTTCTGCATATTCATAATACGGAATGGATCGGTACGTACACATATCCGAAAAATGCTTTTTTGTATTATCTGATGCATCAGATGCAACAATCACTAGATAAGCCTTCTTTGTTTTGACAGCCTTTTCTGTTGAAAATTCTCCACTTACAAGCTTTCCTGCTTTTGCGGCTATCCCAGTCATGGATAAAATTTTATCTGGCTTCAATTACTTCCATCTCCTCCCTTAACGAAGCGATTACTTCTTCAGGTATGGAAACCTTTAAAGAACGTTCCAAACCTTTTGTTTTCAAAGCACGCTCCAAGCAGTCTTTATTTTTACAAATATAAGCACCGCGTCCATTCTTTCTTCCTGTTTCATCAAGCGTAATCATTTGCTCTGTGTCTTTTACCACACGAATCATACTGCGCTTTTCTTTTGCTTCTTTACATCCAACGCAAATTCTGGAAGGAACTTTTTTCGTTTTCATTCTAAGCCTGCACCTTCTTTATCATCATCTGCTGTGACTTCGTCATAAGATACTTGGTCTGTTTCTAATTCATCTTCGTCCTCGTCATAAAATGCGCCGCCTGCCTGTTCACTATCGTTTTCTTCGTCACTTTCATCATAAAATGCATCGTCTAATTGTTCGCTATCGTGTCCTTCGTCCTCATCATAAAATGCGCCGTCTGCCTGTTCGCTATCGTTTTCTTCGTCACTCTCATCATAAAACGCATCGTCTAATTGTTCGCTATCGTGTCCTTCGTCGTTCTCTGAAGCATACTCTAAGCTTTCTGGGGATTCTACTGCAAAAGAACCTTCCTCCTCACTATCGTATTCCTCGTATTCGTCAGCATCTTCATAATCGTTTTCGTAATCGAAAAAGTCACCTGCTTCTCTTGCCTGTGTTTCACTTTTAATGTCAATTTTAAATCCTGTCAGGCGTGCTGCCAGACGGGCATTCTGCCCTTCTTTTCCAATTGCAAGCGAAAGCTGATAATCAGGTACAACTACCTTTGCGCTTTTTTCTTCCGCGTCTGCGATTACGGATATGACTTTTGCCGGGCTTAACGCATTTTCTATCAGCATGGCTGGATTGTCATTCCATGTAATAATGTCGATTTTTTCTCCCTGCAGTTCATTCACAATAGCATTTACCCGTGCGCCGTTCATGCCTACGCAAGCGCCCACTGCATCCACATCCGGATCATTGGAACAGACTGCGATTTTCGTCCTGCTCCCCGCCTCCCTTGCAATACTTTTGATTTCTACAATGCCTTCCTTAACCTCTGCTACTTCAGATTCAAATAAGCGTTTTACAAGCTCTGGATGCGTCCTGGACACTAAAATTTTCGGCCCTTTTGATGTTGATTTGACTTCTAAAATATAAAGCTTAATACGCTCGGTCGGTTTAAAAACTTCACCCCTTACTTGCTCATTCTCAGTCAAAATAGCATCTACTTTTCCAAGATTAATACTGACATTTCTGCCAACATATCGCTGCACAATACCTGTTACAATATCTTTTTCCTTGCTGTAGTATTCATCACAGAGGACCTTGCGTTCTTCTTCACGGATTTTCTGCAAAATCACATTTTTTGCATTCTGCGTTGCAATCCTGCCAAATTCCTTTGACTTGATTTCAATATTGACAACATCGTCTAGCTCATATTTGCTATTGATCATCTTCGCATTGGCAAGGCTTATTTCCATGATCGGATCCTCGACCTCATTGACTACCATCTTACTTTGGAATACATGATATTCACAAGTTTCCGGATTCATATCTACCCTGACATTATCAGATTTGCCGAAATGGTTTTTGCATGCAGTAATCAGCGATGTCTCGATTGCTTCTAGTAACGTGTCTTTGCTGATATTTTTCTCCTTTTCTAATATATTCAATGCCTCTAATAATTCATTGTTCATTCTCTCGATCCTCCTAAATCTGTTTGGTACGGCACGTTGCATTCATTAAAAATCCAACGCCTGGCGAATTAAGGCAATATCACTTTTTTCAAAAGTCATTTCTGAATCTTCTTCTGTCAAGATCGTTACTGTTTGATCCGTATATGATTGTAACTGCCCATAGAATTCCTTTTTATGCGCAATCGGACGATACGTACGGATCTCGACGTCCTTCCCCATGTTCCTAAGATAATCTTTTTCTTTTTTTAATGGCCTGCCAAGCCCCGGTGAACTGACTTCAAACGTATAAGATCCTTCTATATAATCCAGCTCATCTAAAATCGGGTTCATCTCGCGTGCCACTGCTTCACAGTCATTGACTGTAATTCCGCCTTCTTTATCAATATAGGCTCGTAAGAACCAGGTATTTCCTTCTTTGACATACTCCACGTCTATACATTCAAACTGTAGCTTTTCCAAAATTGGAAGCAGTAATTGTTCTGTTTGTTTTTCATATGTTTCTTTTTTTGACATCTTGGCACCTCCTTTATGTCTCGTTCGCCATACAAATATACTGGCCAGTTGAGACAAAAACCAGCTGTCCTGTACATCAG
>CANDJR010000196.1 GCA_947385105.1 uncultured Eubacterium sp. | reverse complement strand
GGCAATGGAATTTTTGCACTCCTGAATCATTTTCTTACGGACTTTGCAGTAAATGTAAAGTCCTGTGTGAACAGTAATTTATGCAGCTTTAAGCAAAAGAATTATTTTCCAGTTCCAGTTGCTAATTGCAGGGCTTTTCGCTATAATAAAAAGGAGCTGTTATGCCGATGTTAAAGGTAAGAGCTTTGTAAGAAAGTGAGGAAGATATTGATGAATGACAGAAAAAAGCATCGTATGCAAATGTTCCAATGGCTGCTCGCAGTCATGCTTACTGTTTTAACAGCAGCAGCAACAGAGTTTCACCAGGAGGAAGTCTATGCAGCGACAAATAGCCAGACAGGAAACATAAAGGCAGACTCTGATGTACAGACTCCTGCGGAATACACGAAAATCTATGATGTAAATGGCTTATATAAAATAAATGCGGATACAAAGGGAAATTATATATTAATGAATGACATCGATTTGTCAGAAACAAATCGCGGTACATTAGATGCCGGAAAGGGATGGGTTCCGTTAAAACAGTTTTCAGGAACTTTAGACGGCAACGGATACCGTATCAAAAATATGACTATCCATGGTTCACTTGGGAAAAAGGCGCAGGCAGGGCTGTTTGCGCGTCTGGATGGGACAATCAAAAATTTAGGGCTTATAGGCGTATCCATTGACATTGATGCAAACGACAGTGAAGTAGGCAGTTTGGCAGGCAGGGACGACAGCGGTGCGCAGATCAGTAATTGTTTTGTGACAGGACGCATCCAGGTAGCAGATGCAAAAGCAGAAATCGGCGGTATCGTAGGCTCACAGTGGGGTTCTATCAGCCAATGCTATACAAACGTAACTGTAATTGGAGATGAAGCAAGCTATACAGGCGGTATTTCAGGCAGCCTGCGTTCAAAAGGCAGCTGCGTAAACTGCTATGCCGTCGGCTCAGTAAACAGCAAAAAAAGCGGCATGATCTGTGCGTACCGGGCATCTAGGACAAGCAGTATAGAAGGCTGCTATTACCTGGCGACAGGCGGTATGGATGAAGACGGGACAGCGCTTACTTCTGCACAGATGCGCATGAGCGGTTCTTTCCCAACCTTTGATTTTAAAGAGATGTGGATGTTAGACAACAATTCATCATACCCGAATCCGCAGCTTCGCGCATGTCTGCAAATACGCCCTACATCGATCACAATGAGTTCACAGCCATTAAAACAAGAATATCTGGTAGACGAGCCGTTGGATTTAGCAGGTGCAGCAATTGATGTGGTCTACGAAGATGGAAGAAAAGCCAATATAGCGGTTACAGAGTATATGGTAGACTGTGACATGTCCGTTGGCACACAGTCTGTCCCTGTCATATATGGAGGCTGTAAAGCGTATTTTGATATTACGGTAAAAAAGACAGAGCCTGTAGTAAAAGTAAATACAGACTACGACAAAGTAGTAGGTGATATATTCTTTTTAGATGCAAGTACAGACAGCGGCGGGGATCTTACCTATGCTTCAGAAAATGCAGGCATTGCAAGCATAGATGCTGACGGCAGGGTAGAAGCACTGCGTTCAGGTACTGTTACGCTTACCGTTACTTCGGACGAGACGGATCATTATGCGCCACTGACCAAAAAAGTTACACTTACCATCCATGCTCCAACAGTAACAGTGGCAAAAAAGAAGATGATTCTCAATCGCGGGAGTAAGGCTTTATTAGGTATCAGAAAAACCGGAACCGGGATAGTTACTTACCAGTCCAGTAATAAAAAGGTAGTTTCTGTTACCAAATCTGGAAAGATAACAGGCAAGAAAATCGGAAAAGCGGTTATTACAGTTACATTACAGACGAATTATTATAAGGATATTGTAAAAAAGGTAACCGTGCAGGTTAGGTAAACCAAGTGCTATACAGACTGGATACAGTATTAAAGAAGATATGAAAAAGTTTATTGGGCAGATTAGGTAAACCGAGTGCTATACAGACTGGATACAGTATAAAGAAGATATGAAAAAGTTTAATGGGCAGGTTAGGTGGTAAACCGAGTGCTATACAGATAGGACACGGTCTGGGCAGTAGTTAAAGTGCTCGTGTAGTTTAGAAAGCAGGTTAAATATGAATCAGATAGCAGTCATGCTGGAAATATTTTTAGAATCCTGTGTGGGCCTTGCAATTCATGGGTTTGAACTGGTAGGCGTTATGATTATCATTGTAGCAGGTATCCGCGGCTTGGTGGATTATATAAAAAAATCACCTACGGTTCGCCTGCATCTGGCACAGGGCATGGCACTGGGGTTGGAATTTAAGCTGGGGAGCGAGATATTGCGTACCGTTGTAGTAAGGGAGTTTACAGAAATTGCTCTTGTTGCAGCAATTATTGCAGTACGGGCTGCACTGACGTTTTTAATCCATTGGGAAATCAAAAATGAAGAAAATATTGAAGAATGATATAAAGTAAGGAATCATAGTTTATCCCAAATTTGGGAATGGCACAAAGAAAGTCAACCGAATTTGGGATATTTTTTTGTGCAAACAGAGTGATAAGAAGGAGGAAAATTTCATGGCATCAGTGCAGAGTATGACATCTGGTTCGCCGGGGCGTTTAATTATTTCTTTTGCATTACCGCTTATGCTGGGAAATTTGTTTCAGCAATTTTATACGATTGCGGATGCAGCAATTGTCGGGCAAGTGTTAGGAGTTCATGGAATTGCTGCAGTAGGTGCGGCAGAGTGGGTGATTTGGATGATGCAGGGAATTATCCAGGGGATTACGCAAGGCTTTGGGATTCAAATGGCACAGGAGTTTGGGGCAGAACGATACCAAAAGCTTAGAAATGTTGTCGTAAATGCAGCATTTTTGTCAGCATGCAGCGCTGTATTTTTACTTGTCGTTGGGCAGCTGCTGGCGAATTGGATTTTAGCAGTGCTGCATACACCAGCACTTGTTTTAGCAGATACAACGTTATATATGCGTACGATGTTTTTAGGGATACCAGTCGTCATGGCCTATAATTTTCTGGCGTCGATCCTGCGTTCTTTGGGAGATGGGAAGACGCCGTTATATGCAATGATTTGCGCCTGCTTTATCAACGTTGGACTGGATTTACTGTTTGTGCCAGTCATGCATATGGGAGTATTTGGGGCAGCAGTAGCAACCGTTTTGGCACAGCTTTGTTCCAGCATTTTTTGCCTGGTAAAAATTATTCATATTGAAATATTAAAACTCCAGAAGGAAGATATGGAACTGCGGCCAAACCTCCATGCACGTCTTATGAAGCTTGGGCTGCCAATGGCTTTCCAAAATGCGGTCATCTCTGTGGGCGGCATGATTGTGCAGTATGTCATTAATGGATTTGGAGTTGCTTTTATCGCTGGTTTTACAGCGACAAACAAATTATATGGCATGCTGGAAGTGGCCGGTACATCGTATGGCTTTGCAATGACGACTTATACAGGGCAAAATCTGGGCGCTGGTAACAAGAAACGCATCTGCGACGGATACCGTTCTGCACTTGTGATTGCGGTTTTTACATCATTGGCGATAGCAGCTGTTATGATTTTGGCTGGCAAATGGATTTTGCTTTGCTTTATCCAGGGAGATGAGCAGACAGTAGCAGATACACTTGCCATTGCATACCATTATCTGTTTATTATGAGTGTCTGTCTGCCCGTTTTATATTATTTGCATGTAACACGTTCCTGCATCCAAGGGCTGGGCAATACTGTACTTCCGATGACTTCCGGTTTGGCTGAATTTTTCATGCGTACAGTCGCCGCCCTTTTACTGCCGCGGTGGATGGGACAGGAAGGAATTTTTTATGCAGAAATAGCAGCATGGGTGGGGGCCGATCTCGTGCTGTTTGCAAGCTTTTTGTATTGTAAGCGGCGGTACTTGTGCAGTACAGGCGCGTAAGAAGCCAGCAGCTTTTATATTTTTATTCCCGCGAGCAACGAGCCAAGTGGCTGCTTGCAGACATTTGGCGACTGCCGCGAGGGTCAAATACCCCGTTGCTCTGCAGCGCTGCAAGTTTGATACCCCGTTGCTTGCAGCGGGGTCTTTGATTTACAATGCTCTTATGCTATGTGTTCTATGATATGTTTCTTGTGGCAAAAGTGGTATACAAGCGTATTATGGCATGAGTGATATGCAAGCGCAATATGGCAAAAGTGGTATGCTAAGCGTATGGTACAAGTGGTATGCTAAGCGCAATAGGGCACAAGTGATATGCCAAACGCAATATGGTACAAGTGATATACTATATATTTTATGAAACATCCACTACGGCACGTCCATTTTGTATATCTGTCAGATGGTATAGGAACTGTTCTAAAGCAGAAAACAGGCCCTGGATGAAATAGTATAATCCCAAACCTGATGGTATAGCGTATACAAATATGCTGTTCATGACCAGCATAGACACCAGCATAGAAACTGGCGCTTTTTGTAAATGCAGGCTATGAAAAAAGCGGATGTATGGAAAAAGCTGCGGCAGCATTTGAATACAAAGCGTTATAGTAGGTAAAATGAGCATTTGATCTCGTATAAGCAGGGAAGATACCCAGGGCAGCAGCATCGTAGTTGTTTTACTGTCAATAGCCAGCCGTATTCCATGATAGAGACTAAGCATGAGCGGAAGATGCAGCAAGCTGATTAGACAGCCAGACAGTTTTACAGTTTGCTGTTTCATCCCCTCATGCTGAACCTTATGCAGCGGCAATAAGATCAACCGTACAATTACAGTGACTACGACAATCGCAATACCTGGATCACCAATTTGCTCGGCAAGATGGCGGATCAAATATCCCATACATTCGGAAAGAACTGTCATGTTAGAGTCCCTCCCTTTCTTTTGGCTTATGTTTTTTCCTTATAAAAGCAGCAAAAAACGGAACCGTAGTAATAAAAGAGAAAACTAGCCAGTAAATAAAAAATTGAACAGAAACGGATCCGTCATGGATCAATTTTTCATAGATTTCAACTACTGGCAAAGAACTAAGTACAAGCAGCCAGACAGCAGCGATTCCCCTTTTTACCCATGGATGGGAAAAAAAGTGTCCAACCAAAGGATCTGCACAAAACGTATCCAGATGCGTATATTCAGACCAGTTATCTAATAATTCATGAAGCATAGCAAATTTTTCTCCTTTCGCCTCTTTTGCAGATACATAGTTTAAATAATAGTCAATATCAATGTTAGGGAGATCTGGAGAAGCCAATATTTTTTGGCACAAGGAAAGGGAACCTTCTAACATCTCTATTTGATTTAATAATTCTTCTTTCTGTCGTTTGAGAGAGTCTTCTAATGTTATATCTTGATTCAATAATAAGTAAATGGTATCAATGGAAAGATCCATTTTTCGATAGAGTAAGATCGTTTTTAAGCGTAAAATATCTTCTTTTGAATAATCCCGATAGCGGCTGTCACTCTTTCTTGCAGGAGAAAGCAATCCTTTCTTTTCATAAAAACGGATATTGCTTATACTCAGCCCGGTTATGTCAGCAACTTCACTGATTCGCATTTTGTGCACTCCTTTCTTCTTTTT
>CANDJR010000195.1 GCA_947385105.1 uncultured Eubacterium sp. | reverse complement strand
CATCAATACTGTAATTTGGCGCTTCTTTTGTAATATGAATATCATGCGGATGGCTTTCTTTTAAAGAAGCAGCGGATATTTTTATAAATTGGCTGTGATTTTGTAAATCCTCAATCGTAGGGCAGCCGCAATAGCCCATACCAGAACGGATGCCGCCTGTTAACTGAAAGACCGTATCTTCTACAGAGCCTTTATATGCGACGCGGCCTTCAACGCCTTCTGGTACAAGTTTTCTTGCATTTTCCTGGAAATAGCGGTCCTTGCTGCCATTTTCCATAGCTGCCAAAGAACCCATGCCGCGGTACACTTTAAACTTTCGGCCCTGATATAATTCAAATGTGCCCGGCGCTTCATCACATCCGGCAAACATAGAACCCATCATACATACATTTGCGCCTGCAGCAAGAGCTTTTGTCATGTCTCCAGAATATTTGATGCCGCCATCTGCAATGACTGGGATTTGATGCTGCTTTGCGACTTCATAGCAGTCCATAATAGCCGTAATCTGCGGAACGCCGATGCCTGCCACAACACGGGTTGTACAAATAGAGCCTGGCCCGATGCCGACTTTGATGCTGTCTACACCAGCTTCGATGAGTGCTTTTGCAGCAGCGCCGGTAGCAATATTTCCGGCAATTACCTGCAGATCCGGGTAAGCGGCTTTTATTTTTTTGACAGCTTCTATAATATTTTTGGAATGACCATGTGCAGAATCTACAACGACAACGTCCACATGTGCGCGTACTAACGCATCGATACGCGCCATCATATCAGCCGTAATGCCTACAGCTGCGCCGCAAAGCAAACGCCCTTGTTCATCCTTGGCAGATAGCGGGTATTTAATCGATTTTTCAATATCTTTGATCGTAATTAAGCCTTTTAAATTATTCTCTTTATCAACAATTGGGAGTTTTTCTTTTCTTGCCTTTGCAAGTATATTTTTTGCTTCTTCTAATGTAATGCCTTCTGGAGCGGTAATGAGCCCTTCGGAAGTCATACAGTCTTTGATTTTTTTGGAAAAGTCTGTTTCGAATTTTAAATCGCGGTTTGTGATAATACCGACTAATTTGCCATTATTTGTGATTGGGACGCCGGAAATGCGGAATTTAGCCATTAAATCGTCAGCGTCTAGAAGCGTGTGGTCTTCGGAAAGGGAGAATGGATCTGTAATGACGCCATTTTCCGAACGTTTTACTTTGTCGACTTCGTCTGCCTGGGCTGCAATTGACATGTTTTTATGGATGATCCCAATGCCGCCTTGCCTGGCCATTGCGATTGCCATACGATATTCTGTGACCGTGTCCATGCTTGCGCTCATCATAGGTATATTTAATGTGATTTTGTTTGTGAGCTTTGTGGATAAATCAATCATGTTAGGGGTTACTTGTGAATATGCAGGAACTAGAAGTACGTCATCAAATGTAATTCCATCGCCGATAATTGTAGCCATTGTTAGAATCCTCTCTTTCTTTTGATCTGTTAGATTGTCATCAGTAATTACGTATAATTTAATCGATTCTACAATACCTTACTGGAAAAAGTCAATGTTTTTTTTCACAAAAGAAATGAATATTTGAAAAATATTTTTGTGTTTTTTTTTACATTTGAGTATGGTATTCTCTATAACAAAACAGGTTTGCAAATAGAGGAGGTGGCGGATGTGGAATTTCGGCCGTGCATTGATATCCACAACGGGAAAGTCAAACAAATCGTAGGGAGCAGCCTAAAGGATCAGGGCAGCTATGCGAAAGAAAATTTTGTGTCCAGCCAGGACGCTGCATATTATGCCAGGATGTACCAGGCAGACGGTATCCGAGGCGGACATATCATACTATTAAATCCAAAAGAGTCAGAGTTTTATGAGGCGACCAGACAGCAGGCGTTTGAGGCGCTTTTGGCATATCCGGGCGGGATGCAGGCAGGCGGCGGTATTTGCAGTGAAAATGCGGCACAGTTTTTAGAAGCTGGCGCCAGCCATGTGATCGTGACTTCTTATGTGTTTCGTGATGGAGCAATCGATGATAAAAATTTGGAAAAGATATTTCGCGAGGTAGGAAAGGAACATTTGGTACTGGATTTAAGCTGCCGGAAAAAGGACGGACAATATTATATTGTAACAGACCGCTGGCAAAAGTTTACCGATGAGGTTGTTACAGAAAAACTGCTGGATCAGTTGTCGCTTTATGCAGATGAATTTTTAATCCATGCAGTAGATGTGGAAGGGACAGCATCTGGAATTGAATCGCAGCTGGTTCGTATGCTTGGAAACTGGGGCAAAATCCCTATTACGTATGCAGGTGGAGTTGGCAGTTTTGCGGATCTGAAGCTTTTAAAAGAGCTTGGTAAAAACAGGCTGCATGTAACTGTTGGGAGCGCCTTGGATTTGTTTGGAGGGCCGCTTGCGTATGAATCCGTACTGCAGTATGTGAGTGAATAACAAAGAAACAACAAAGAAACATCAAAGAAACATCAAAGAAAAACAAGGAGATGATCATACGATGAAGTTTACAAAAATGCATGGAATTGGAAATGATTATGTTTATGTCAACTGCTTTACGCAATCTGTGCCAGAGCCTGAAAAAACGGCGCGGTTTGTCAGTGACAGGCATTTTGGGATAGGTTCAGACGGGCTGATTTTGATTAAGCCGTCAAAGATCGCTGATTTTGAAATGGAGATGTATAATGCGGATGGTTCCAGAGGGGCCATGTGCGGGAACGGTATCCGCTGTGTGGCAAAGTATGTCTATGACTATGGGCTTACTGATAAGACGCAGCTTACTATCGAAGCGCTCGGCCAAATCAAATATTTGGATCTTACCTTGTCAGAAGGTAAGGTAGCGTCTGTGCGTGTCAACATGGGAAAACCAGAGCTTGTTGCGAAAAACATTCCAGTTCTTTCGGACACAGATACAGTCTTGGCACAGCCGGTTACGGTATGTGGCGTTACTTACCAGATGACGTGTGTGTCAATGGGCAATCCGCACTGCGTCGTATTTTTAGACGATACGTATGATTTAGATCAATTAGAAATCGAAAAAATAGGACCTTGCTTTGAAAACCATCCGTGTTTTCCAAACCGTGTGAATACAGAATTTGTCAAGGTGCTGAATCAAAATACGCTGCAAATGCGCGTATGGGAACGAGGGTCCGCAGAAACGCTTGCCTGTGGGACGGGGGCATGTGCAGTAGCAGTAGCCGGCGTCTTAAATGGATATACAAAAAATCAAGCAACTGTAAAGCTGCGCGGCGGCGATTTGGAAATTTTTTGGGACAAAGAGGCGGATGCTGTCTATATGACAGGGCCTGCGACAGTGGTATATGAAGGTGAGATTGACTTGCCATAAAGAACTGCCTATATGAAAACAGCTTTAGAATACGAAAACAGCAGAACAGGAAATGTGAGAGAAAAGGAGAGCAAAGATGTACCGAATCAATGAAAATTACCAGAAATTGCCTGCAAGCTATTTATTTAGCACGATTGCAAAAAAAGTAGCAGCATTTACACAGGAAAATCCAGACAAGCCGCTCATTCGTTTAGGCATCGGTGATGTGACGCAGCCGATTGCCCCTGCAATTATAAACGCAATGCACCAGGCAGTCGATGAGATGTCGCTTGCTTCATCTTTTCATGGCTATGCGCCGGATTTAGGCTATGAATTTTTACGAAGCGCCATTGTAAAAAATGATTATGCACCAAAAGGATGTGGGATTCAAGAGGATGAAATATTTATTTCAGACGGTGCAAAATCAGATTCCGGCAATATTCAGGAATTATTTGATATAAACTGTAAAATAGCAGTGACAGATCCCGTTTACCCGGTTTATGTTGATTCAAATGTAATGGCTGGCAGGTGCGGTACGTACCAGGAGGATTCAAAGACATGGAGCGATATCATTTATCTGCCATGCGTAAGGGAAAATGGATTTGTTCCGGAATTTCCAAAAGAAACGCCGGATATGATTTATTTGTGCTTTCCGAATAACCCGACGGGTACGACAATTACAAAAACGCAGCTGCAAGAGTGGGTCGATTATGCGAATCGTATCGGCGCAGTTATTATTTATGATGCAGCATATGAAGCATATATTTCAGAACCGGATGTGGCACATTCTATTTATGAATGCGAGGGCGCCAGGACATGTGCGATTGAGATCCGCAGCTTTTCAAAAAATGCAGGCTTTACAGGCGTACGTCTTGGTTTTACTGTAGTTCCAAAGGAATTAACATGCGGCGGCGTCTCACTGCATGGGATGTGGGCAAGACGGCATGGCACCAAATATAACGGTGCGCCTTATATTATACAGCGTGCTGGAGAAGCAGTGTATTCCAAAGAAGGCAAAGCACAGCTAAAAGAGCAGATCGCCTATTATATGAAAAATGCAAGCACAATAAAAGAAGGACTGGCAGACGCAGGGTATGAGGTGTACGGCGGGGTAAATGCGCCATACATCTGGCTAAAAACGCCAGGACAGATGCGTGCATGGGAATTTTTTGACTATCTTATGGAACAGGCAAATGTGGTAGGGACGCCGGGATCTGGTTTTGGGCCAAGCGGGGAAGGGTATTTTCGGCTGACTGCGTTTGGAAGTTATGAAAATACAACAGCAGCGATCGAACGAATCAAACATTGCAGCTAATGCAAAGTCCTGTGTGAACAGTAACAAAAGTATAGTTACTGTTCACTCCGTTCTCAGTAACATGCAAAAATTCATCTAAAATTGCCTTCGGCAATGGAATTTTTGCACTCCTGAATCATTTTTTACGGACTTAGCAGTAAATGCAAAGTCCTGTGTGAACAGTAACAAAAGTATAGTTACTGTTCACTCCGTTCTCAGTAACATGCAAAAATTCATTTAAAATTGCCTTCGGCAATGGAATTTTTGCACTCCTGAATCATTTTTTTACGGACTTAGCAGTAAATGCAAAGTCCTGTGTGAACAGTAACAAAAGTATATTTCTTTTTCATACTTTTTCGAAATACCTGTTGTAATAATTCAAAAATTCCGATAGAATAAGAACAATAGGCATTGAGGGACTCCTTTTCGATGATGAAAAGAAAGAGAAAAGGAGAATGCTATGAATAAGTTAAAAATTACAGCATACATGTTTTTACTGTGGGCAGCTTTCAGCCTTGGCGGCTGTTTGGAAAAAGATCAGATTTATTTGGATGCAAAAGTACAAGAAACATCCACAGATACAGGAGCAGACGAAGCAGATCATGCAAAAAAAGACAAAGAAACATATTTTGTATATGTTTGCGGTGCAGTGAAACATCCAGGTGTATACGCCCTGCCTGCGGGGAGCCGCATTTATGAAGCGATCCATCTTGCAGGAGGACTGCATAAGCATGCATCGGTCAAAGGATTGAATCAGGCTAAGCCTGTTGCAGACGGTGATATGATTGAAATACTGACAGAGGCGGAAAGAAAAGAACTGGAGGAATCAAACACAGCAGACAAAAAGCAGGGACTTACCGAACATGCACAAGGTATGACAAACGCAGCAGACGGTTTAATAGATATTAATACAGCATCAGCTGCGCAGCTTATGTCTTTAAATGGAATTGGGGAAACGAAAGCGGCAAACATTATTGCTTACCGGGAAAGTATCGGAAAATTTACAGCAATTGAAGAATTAATCCTGAATTATTCACAGCTGTGCCGTGAAAGTGGCTGAAAGCCACATAGTT
>CANDJR010000194.1 GCA_947385105.1 uncultured Eubacterium sp. | reverse complement strand
AGATTTCTAACGGTGACTGGAGTTCAGACGTGTGCTCTTCCGATCTAAGAACAAATTATTGAGAAGGTAAAAAATGCAGGCGTTGTCGGGCTTGGAGGCGCTGGCTTTCCAACGCATGTCAAGCTTTCTCCAAAAGAGCCGGAAAAGATAGATTACATCATCGCGAACTGTGCAGAGTGTGAGCCGTATCTGACCTCTGACTACAGACGGATGATTGAAAATCCGGATCAGCTTGTGGAAGGCATGAAAATTGTCCTTCAGCTTTTTCCAAAAGCAAAAGGTATTTTTGGTGTAGAAAATAATAAACCAGACTGTATTGCGAAATTGCAGCAATTGACAGCAGATGATTCGCGTTTGGAAGTCGCAGAGCTGATGACAAAGTACCCACAAGGCGGAGAACGCCAGTTAATCTATGCAGTCACTGGACGCGCGATTAATTCTGCTATGCTCCCGGCAGACGCAGGATGTATTGTAGATAATGTGGAAACGCTTGTCTCGATTTATAATGCAGTAAAGCTTGGAAAACCGATTATGAATCGTATTTTTACAGTAACAGGTGATGCGGTAAACGATCCGCGCAACTTCCTTGTCTGCACAGGAATGAATTTCCAGGAGATCTTAGATGCTGCAGGCGGATGTAAGACACAGCCGGAGAAAATGATTGCCGGCGGGCCGATGATGGGATTTGCGCTGTTTGGGTTGGACATTCCGGTAACCAAGACCAATTCCGCACTGCTTTGTATGACAAAGGATGAAGTGGCTGCGTGCGCACCGACAGCTTGTATTAACTGCGGGCGCTGTGTGAATGCATGTCCGGAACTGCTTATACCATCGCGGCTGGCAAAATTTTCTGAGCATGGGGATAAAGAGTCCTTTGAAACATGGCATGGCATGGAATGTGTAGAATGCGGCAGCTGCAGCTATATCTGCCCAGCCAGAAGACAGCTGGCACAGTCGATTAAGACGATGAAAAAAGATATCCTTGCAGATCGCAGGAAAAAATAAAGTTTGCTATTATGAAAATGTTTATGTTAGAACGAAGAAAGAGGTGGATCAAGTGAATGATATGTTAAAAGTTTCGTCTTCACCGCATGTCCGTGCCAAAGATACGACAGACAGAATTATGCTGTACGTCATTATCGCATTGCTGCCAACAAGTTTGTTCGGCGTTTATAATTTTGGGTTAAAGGCGTTATTGTTAATTGTTGTTACGATTTTAAGCTGTATGGCATCGGAGCTTGTATTTGAAAAAATTACGAAGCGGCCGAATACGTTACATGATCTGAGTGCAGTAGTAACGGGCTTGTTATTGGCACTCAACCTTCCAGTGTCCTTGCCATGGTGGCAGGCTGTGCTGGGCGGCGTTTTTTCAATTATTGTAGTAAAAATGCTCTTTGGTGGTCTTGGGCAGAATTTTATGAACCCAGCGCTTGGCGGAAGATGCTTTTTGCTTATTTCTTTTACAGGCAGTATGACAGCATTTACATATGACGGTGTGAGTACAGCAACACCACTTGCACTGTTAAAGACAGGAGAAGAACTAAATGTAACGGTCATGGATATGCTGATTGGCCGTACCTCAGGAACACTTGGCGAGACATCTGCAATTGCTATTTTAGTTGGCGCAATTTTCCTGCTTTTCATGGGTGTGATTGATTTAAAAATACCAGCAGCTTATATTATTACGTTTGCAATTTTTATCCTGTTATTTGGCGGACATGGTTTTGATATGACATTTTTAGTAGCCCAGCTGTGCGGCGGCGGATTGATGCTTGGCGCATTCTTTATGGCAACGGATTATGTCACATCACCAATTACTCCATTAGGAAAGATTGTATTTGGTGTGATTTTAGGTTTACTAACAGGTATTTTCCGTATTTTTGGTGCAAATGCAGAAGGCGTGTCTTATGCAATTATTTTAAGCAACCTGTTAGTGCCATTAATTGAGCGCTTTACAGTACCAAAAGCATTTGGTAAAGGAGGGAAACAGGCATGAAGAATAAAATCGTACATGACGCACTTGTGCTGACTATGATTACATTAGTTGCAGGCTTCCTGCTTGGTTTGGTATTTGAAGTTACCAAAGAACCAATTGCTGCAGCAGAATACGCAAAAGAGCAAAAGGCTTACAAGGATGTCTTTCAGGATGCAGATTCCTTTGAAGCATATGCAGACTTTGATGCTAATGCAGCTACCAAAGCTGCAGCTGACGCTGGCTTTGTCAATGATACCGTAGACAGTGCGCAGGTAGCTTTGGATACATCAGGCAATCCAATAGGATATGTCATTACTGTCACATCCAAAGAAGGCAGCCAGGCTAATATCACTTTGTCGATCGGTGTTACGAACGAAGGAGTTTTAAATGGCTATGCCACAACGGCAATCAGTGAGACGCCAGGGCTTGGTATGAAAGTAATTGATGCAGACTTTAAGGCGCAGTTTGAAGGAAAGTCTGTAGAATCCTACACAGTAACGAAATCACCAGCTGCTTCGGAAAGCGAGATTGAAGCAATCAGTGGTGCTACGATCTCAACCAGGGCAGTTGCCAATGCAGTCAATGCTGGGCTTGCATACTTTCGGAGTATAGGAGGCGGAAATTAATGAACAAGTATACAGAACGTTTATATAACGGTATTATTAAAGAAAATCCAACGTTTGTGCTGATGCTTGGTATGTGTCCGACACTTGCTGTTACGACATCCGCGATAAATGGCGTTGGTATGGGTCTATCGACGACAGCGGTATTGATTATGTCCAATTTGATGATTTCCTTATTACGAAAAGTAATTCCGGATGGCGTGCGTATGCCGGCATTTATCGTGATCGTTGCTTCATTCGTAACAATGGTAGAATTTTTAATGGCAGGTTATGCAACAGATTTGTATGCCTCCTTGGGCTTGTATATTCCGCTTATTGTTGTAAACTGTATTATTCTGGGCCGTGCAGAAGGTTATGCTTCAAAAAATCCGGTTGTTCCGTCTATTTTTGATGGTATTGGTATGGGGCTTGGCTTTACATGCGGTCTTACATTAATCGGTGTATTCCGTGAGATTTTAGGTGCAGGCCAGGCATTTGGCGTACAAATCCTTCCTCTTGCAGACGCTGCAACAGGTAAAATGGGCTATACACCAATTACTATCTTTGTATTGGCACCAGGCGCGTTTTTTGTCCTTGCGATACTGGTTGCAGTGATGAATATTGTCAGGGATAAGGCAGAAAAGAAGGGGAAACCATTGCCAGCAGTACAAGGCTGTCTGGGAGGCGATTGTTCTTCTTGCGGCAATAGTGCCTGCAGCGGGCATTTACATTCCGGCACAAAGAAAATTGAAGAATAGGAGGATGGTTCGATGACACAATTATTACTTATATTAATTGGTTCATCCATAGTAAATAACGTCGTATTAAGCCAGTTCCTCGGTATCTGTCCATTCCTGGGCGTATCGAAAAAGGTAGATACAGCAGCCGGCATGGGCGCTGCGGTTATGTTTGTTACGACTTTGGCAGCATTTGTTACGAGCGTGATTTATAAGTTTATTTTAGATCCATTAGATGTTACATATTTGCGGACAATTGTTTTTATCGTAGTTATCGCATCACTCGTACAGTTTGTAGAAATGTTCTTAAAGAAATTTATGTATAGCCTGTATGAATCACTTGGCGTATACTTACCATTAATTACAACAAACTGTGCAGTGCTTGGTGTTGCATTAAACAGTGTTACCTATGAATACAATATTTTAGAATCTACTGTTTATGGTCTGGCGACTGCAGCTGGCTTTTTCGTCGCAATCGT
Organism: uncultured Eubacterium sp.; assembly: GCA_947385105.1. GTDB lineage: Bacteria > Bacillota > Clostridia > Lachnospirales > Lachnospiraceae > Eubacterium_J. The sequence continues at coordinate 1,930 of CANDJR010000194.1, read as the reverse complement.
CATCATGGCAGGCATCCGGGAAAAAATTGAATACAATGATGTGCCGCAGACATTTAAAGGCTCAGCAATTGTATTAGTTACCGCAGGACTGATGTCAATCGCATTTTTCGGGTTTTCCGGAATCATATAGGAGGGCAGTCAGATGAGTATAACTGGTATCATTATTGCCGCTGCAGCGGTTGGCGGTACAGGAATCCTGGTCGGTTTCCTGCTTGGTATTGCAGGAGACAGATTAAAAGTAGAGGTCGATGAAAGAGAAGAAAAAATTATGGGCGTGCTGCCAGGCAATAACTGCGGCGGCTGCGGCTATCCGGGGTGTTCTGGCCTGGCAGCAGCAATCGTAAAAGGAGAAGCGCCTGTAAACCAATGTCCGGTTGGCGGTTCGCCAGTCAGTGCCCAAATTAGTGCTATCATGGGTGTCAAGGCAGAAGAAGGCGGACGCAAAGTTGCATTTGTAAAATGCGGCGGCGACTGTGAAAAAGCAAAGCAAAGCTATGAATACAGCGGTGTAGAAGATTGTAAATCTGTTGTCTATGTTCCAAATAAGGGGCCAAAGACATGTAATTACGGCTGTATGGGTTTTGGTTCCTGCGTGAAGGCATGTCCATTTGATGCGGTACATATTATTGATGGCATTGCAGTTGTAGATCCAGAGGCATGTAAAGCATGCGGCAAGTGTATAGCAGCATGTCCGAACCACTTAATTGAGCTTGTACCGTATGAGTCAAAGGTAAAAGTATTATGCAGTTCAAAAGGAAAAGGCAAAGATGTCATGGCAGCTTGTTCTGTTGGATGTATTGGATGCCATTTATGCGAAAAGAACTGTGAACACGATGCTATCCATGTGACAGATAATATTGCCCACATTGATTATAGTAAATGTACAGGCTGCGGCACTTGTGTAGAAAAGTGTCCAAAGAAAGTTATCCACATGGAAGGAAAGGCTTAACGAATTAGAAGTAATAAATAGCAAATGAACAAAAAGGAGGCTGCCGCATTTTGAGATATGCAATGCGTGAACCTCCTTTTTGAGCTGTAACAAATAGGCAGGATAAAAGTATATCGTAACTGCGAAGCCTAATTGCCTGTAAAGACAGAATATGCTAAAATAAAGCAAATAAAATATAAGGAGGATTTTATGTTATGGTAAACAAATACCGTTTTGGCACACCGATTGAAACGGGTGCAGTGATGGAAGATGTGCCGCTGCAGGAAATGCAGACATTATGCCTCAAACAGGCAGAAGGCGGACTGGAATATGAAATGCCGGAAGATATGATTGTCTATGGATTAGGCGAAAATACACGCGGAATCAATAAACGGGGCTGGATATATGTCAGCAACTGTACCGATAATCCGCATCATAATGAAGGGACGCAGTCACTGTATGCTGCACATAACTTTTTACTGTTAAGCAGCAAGGACGTACAGCTTGGACTATTTATTGATACGCCGTCAAAAGTTACTTTTGATATTGGATATACCAGTCATCACCTGCTGCGGATCACTGTTTTGGAAAACAATTTTGACTTATATGTGCTGGAAGGCGATAGCGCAGCGCAAATTGTACAAAAATTCCGCCGTTTGGTCGGACGCAGCTATATTCCGCCAAAGTGGGCGTTTGGGTACGGCCAAAGCCGCTGGAGTTATAAAACGGCTGCTGAAGTTCGGGAAGTTGTCGCAAAGCACAAAGAAAACGGCCTGCCGTTAGACAGTGTTTACTTGGATATTGACTACATGGAGCGCTACAAAGATTTTACAATTGATCGTACGTGCTTTGCAGATTTTGAGCAATTAGCAGAAGAATTGAAAAAGGAGCATGTACACCTCGTGCCGATTATTGATGCAGGTGTAAAGGTGGAGGAAGGTTACGACGTCTATGAGGAAGGCGCAGCAAACGGTTATTTTTGTAAAGATGAAGATGGAAAAG
>CANDJR010000193.1 GCA_947385105.1 uncultured Eubacterium sp. | reverse complement strand
TTATGAATGCAGGGGCTTATGGCGGAGAGCTAAAGGATGTCCTTACGACGGCAAGCGTACTGACAAAGGAAGGGCAGATGCAAAGATTAAGCTGTGAAGAACTGGAGCTTTCTTACCGCCATAGCTGTATCCTGGAGCGGGAGATGATTGTTGTAGGAGCAGAACTTGTATTACAGCCAAAACCAATGGAAGACATCTTGGCTGTCATGGAGGACTATAAAAAGCGCAGGCAGGAAAAACAGCCGCTTGAATACCCAAGTGCAGGCAGTACTTTTAAACGCCCAGAGGGGTATTTTGCAGGAAAACTGATTATGGATGCAGGGCTTGCAGGCTTTACGATTGGTGGCGCCCAAGTTTCAAAAAAGCATTGCGGTTTTGTCATTAATACAGGTAATGCGACTGCACAGGACATTTTGGAGCTGATTGAGCAAGTACAACAGCGTGTGCAGGAGCAGTTTGGCGTGGCGCTTGAACCGGAAGTAAAGTACATCGGGGAATTTTAGTTTGTCCCTATTTTTACAATAGTAAGTGAGGAAAATCTGTATGCGTTTTGTAATTTTGACAGGGATATCTGGAGCCGGAAAAAGTACGGCTTTAAAAATGATGGAGGATATGGGATATTATTGTGTTGACAACCTCCCGATTCCATTAGTAGAACGTTTTTTTGAATTGTCGGATTCCGCCAGTACAGAGCTGCAAAAAGTAGCGGTTGGCATTGATGCAAGAAATGGGAAAAACCTTGGAGAGATGCATGATGTGCTCAAACGCTTGCACGAAGAAGGACGTAAATGTGAAATTTTGTTTTTAGACGCAGATGATCCGGTCTTAGTCAAGCGTTATAAAGAGACAAGACGCAGCCATCCGCTGGCTTATGGAGATCGTGTGGATAAAGGGATTACGCGCGAAAGAGAGCATTTAAAATATTTAAAGGATCATGCAGATTATATTATTGATACCAGCCATTTACTGACTCGTGAATTAAAAATAGAACTAGAAAAAATTTTTGTCCATAACCAGGACTATGACAGCTTATTTGTCACAGTGCTGTCATTTGGCTTTAAATACGGAATTCCGGCAGATTCTGACCTGGTGTTTGACGTCAGGTTTCTGCCCAATCCGTTTTATGTCGAAGGATTGCGGGCAAAAACTGGTAATGAGAAAGAAATACAGGATTATGTCCTGCAGTTTCCAGAAGCACATGCTTTTTTAGATAAGCTTTCAGATATGGTTCAATTTTTAATCCCGCATTATATTGCAGAGGGAAAGAGTCAGCTCGTTATTAGCATTGGCTGTACTGGGGGAAAGCATCGTTCGGTAACACTGGCAAATGAACTATATCAAAGGCTCTCTGCACATACAGGTGATGTGTCGTCAAATTATGGATTAAAAATCGAACACCGTGATATCGAAAAGGATGCGCTTCATAAATAGGAGTGGATATGTCATTTTCAAGTGAAGTAAAAGCAGAACTGCTGGCACAGATTGGTTCCGCCAGGCATTGTCAGCTGGCAGAGCTTGCCGGCATGCTCAGTGGTGCGGGAAGATTACATATGCAGGATCAAAAACAACAACTAATCTTTACGACAGAGAATGAGCAGTCATTAAATAAGTACGTCCGGCTGCTGTCAATGATTGGCGATCGTCTGGCAGCAGATGTGCGGGTACAGTGTGTTTGCCAAAAAAATAAAACCTTATATCTGGCAGAGATTCAAACGAGTGAAGCTGTCCAGCAAATATTTTTATCTTTAAAAATTCCGTGGACAAACAGTACTTTGCAGGCGCAGAATCATTTATTTGCGGATGGCCTGCTTTTGCAAAAAATATGCTGCAAGCGTGCTTTTTTGCGGGGATTTTTTTTGACAGCAGGCTCGATCAGTGATCCAAGAAAATCTTATCACTTTGAAATTGTATGCACAGACGTCCAAAAAGCGAAGCAGGTGCAGTCTCAGCTGCAAAGTTTTTCGTTAGAAGCAAAAACCGTGTCACGGAAAAATCATGAGATTGTATATTTAAAAGAGGGTGCACAAATCGTAGATGCTTTGAATATTATGGGTGCACATACAGCGCTGATGGACTTGGAAAATGTGCGCATTTTAAAAGAAATGCGTAATGATATTAACCGCAGGGTCAATTGTGAGACAGCAAATATTAATAAAACAGTCAATGCAGCATACCGTCAGCAGGAGGCGATCCGGTTATTACAGCAGCAGGGGATTTTACAAGGTCTGCCGCACCAGCTGCAGGAAATTGCCGGGCTGCGTATGGAGCATCCAGAAGCTACGATACAAGAGCTTGGAACGATGTGCAGTCCGCCAGTAGGAAAATCAGGTGTCAATCACAGGCTTCGCAAGTTGGAGGAGCTGGCAGGGGAAATGCAGGAAAAGGGTTGAGTTAGGATGAAAAAATTACTATTTGTATATAATGCCCATTCGGGAAAAGGGACGATTAAAGCAAGGCTTTCGGATATTGTAGATATGATGGTAAAAAAGGGCTATTGTGTTACTATTTATCCGACACAGTCACGCGGCGATGCTACAGGGATTGTTGCGCAGGCTGCAAAAAATTTTGATTTGATCGTATGCAGCGGGGGTGACGGAACGCTGGATGAAGTAGTAACAGGTATGATGCATGCCAGTGAACAAAAACCAATTGGCTATATACCAACCGGGAGCACAAACGATTTTGCAAATTCACTTTTGATACCGAAAAATATGAAGAAAGCTGCTGAGATTGCCGTTAGCGGTGAGTGTTTTTCATGTGATGTCGGCCAGTTTAATGACAATAATTTTATCTATGTGGCAGCATTTGGCATTTTTACGGAAGTATCTTATCAGACGAGTCAGGAGCTGAAAAATCTGCTTGGCCATGCAGCTTATATTTTGGAGGGTGCAAAAAGCCTGAGAGATATTACTGCTTATCAAATGCGTGTAGAGTACGAAGACGATGTTTTAGAAGGCGATTTTATTTACGGTATGGTATCTAATTCGATATCGGTTGGCGGATTTAAGCAGATTGCAGGGAAAAATGTCTTATTGGACGACGGTGTATTTGAAGTGACACTGATCCGGCATCCGAAAAATCCGTTAGAATTAAACGAAATTATTGCATCTTTATTGACCAGAGTTGACAATTCAGATTTAATTTATTCGTTTAAGACAGATGCTATCCGTTTTTATACAGATATGGATGTACCATGGACGCTGGACGGCGAATTTGGCGGAATACACAGCCAGGTAGAGATCAAAAACTGCCGTCAGGCAGTCGAGATTATGGTAAAGCCGAAAGCAAAGGAGGAATAATTCTATTTTTTTCTTCCTTTTTACGGAAAAAAATGGTATGATGATAAAGAAAAAATCAAGAAAAGAAGATGGAGGAGTAAAAACATGTTAGTATCAGCAGCAGAAATGTTAAAAAAAGCGAAAGCCGGTCATTATGCAGTCGGCCAGTTTAATATTAACAACCTGGAATGGACAAAGTCTGTTTTATTAACAGCAGAAGAATTAAAAAGCCCAGTCATCTTAGGTGTATCAGAAGGTGCAGGGAAGTATATGACAGGTTTTAAGACAGTTGCAGCGATGGTAAAAGCGATGGATGAAGAACTTGGCATTACAGTCCCAGTAGCATTGCATTTAGATCATGGTTCTTACGAAGGATGCTATAAATGTATCAAGGCTGGATTTACATCGATCATGTTTGACGGTTCCCATTATCCAATTGAAGAAAATGTAGCAAAAACAAAAGAATTAGTTGCAGTGGCACATAATTTGGGACTGTCCATTGAAGCAGAAGTAGGTTCTATTGGCGGCGAAGAAGATGGCGTTGTAGGTGCAGGCGAATGCGCAGATCCAGATGAATGCAAAGCTATCGCAGATCTTGGCGTAGACATGCTGGCAGCAGGTATCGGTAATATTCATGGAAAATATCCGGCCAACTGGGCAGGATTAAGCTTTGAAACATTAGACGCTGTACAGAGCAAGACAGGCGATATGCCGTTAGTACTCCATGGTGGTACAGGCATTCCAGAAGATATGATTAAAAAAGCCATTTCTCTTGGCGTAGCAAAAATTAACGTAAATACAGAATGCCAGCTGTCTTTCCAGGAAGCTACACGTAAATATATTGAAGAAGGAAAAGATCTGGAAGGCAAAGGCTTTGATCCACGGAAACTGTTAGCTCCTGGCGCAGAAGCAATCAAAGCAACCGTAAAAGAAAAGATGGAATTGTTTGGTTCTATTGGCAAAGCGTAATCAGAAAAGGAACTACCAGACCGAAATGAAGTATTGCAATTTTTCTCATTTTGCGGTATTTTAATAGCAGTTAAGAAAAAGAACGAGGGTGTTCCGAAGCGGGGCATCCTTATTCTTTTTCTGAAAGCAGAAAATTACATAGCGGAAATTATGTGACAGTATGTGATAATATGCGATACAAACATTTCATAATCCAAGTTGTTTCCAAAGAAAGGACAGAAAAATGGGCGAATATTTTAACGTTGTAGACATTTTTGGAGAAAATGTTTTTAATGATGCAGTCATGCAGGAGCGTCTCCCAAAAAAGGTTTACAAAAAAATGAGGGAAATTATTGAGATTGGAGCAGAATTAGATCCGGCGACTGCAGATGTTGTGGCACATGAAATGAAAGAGTGGGCAATTGAAAAGGGGGCAACCCATTTTACACACTGGTTTCAGCCATTAACAGGAGTTACGGCAGAAAAGCACGATTCTTTTATCACTGCCCCAATGCCCACAGGCAAGGTATTGATGAGCTTCTCAGGCAAAGAACTGATCAAAGGAGAGCCGGATGCGTCCTCGTTTCCATCTGGAGGGCTGCGCGCAACCTTTGAAGCACGAGGTTATACGGCATGGGACTGTACATCACCAGCATTTGTCCGTCAGGATGCTGCAGGTGCAACACTTTGTATTCCTACAGCTTTCTGTTCTTATACAGGGGAGGCGCTTGATCAAAAAACGCCGCTTTTGCGTTCTATAGAGGCAGTTAGTGAACAATCGATCCGCTTGCTGCGTTTATTTGGAAATACGACATCCAAAAAAATCATGCCGTCCGTAGGGGTAGAGCAGGAATATTTTATTGTAGACAGGCAGAAATATTTGCAGCGCAAAGACTTGATTTTTACCGGACGTACCCTGTTTGGCGCAATGCCGCCAAAAGGGCAGGAAATGGACGACCATTATTTTGGCGCAATCCGTGAACGGATCGCAGCCTATATGAAAGATGTTAATAAAGAGTTATGGAAACTAGGGGTATCTGCGAAAACACAGCATAATGAAGCAGCTCCGGCACAGCATGAGTTAGCGCCGATTTATGCAAAGTGTAATATTGCAGTAGACCATAACCATTTGATTATGGAAACGTTAAAAAAAGTAGCCGGACGCCATGGCCTGCAGTGTCTGCTGCATGAAAAGCCATTTGCAGGCGTCAATGGTTCTGGAAAGCATAACAACTGGTCGCTGACAACAGACGATGGCATTAATATGCTTGAGCCAGGTGTAACACCGCATGAGAACGTACAGTTTTTGTTAGTACTGACTTGTATTTTACGGGCAGTTGACAAGCATGGTGATCTTTTACGTGCATCAGCAGCAGACGTAGGAAACGATCACAGACTGGGTGCAAACGAAGCGCCGCCGGCAATCGTATCTGTATTTTTAGGCGAGCAGTTAGGGGACGTTGTATCGCAGCTGAGCCTGTACAGTTCTACAACGGCAACGTATACACCGTCCAGAACTTCGAGA
>CANDJR010000192.1 GCA_947385105.1 uncultured Eubacterium sp. | reverse complement strand
CCCCACTTCAGGTCACACTCTTTCCCTACACGACGCTCTTCCGATCTAGTAGAACGTGAAGTCACGATTCAGGACGAAACCACAAGAGAGTCTTTTACCAATGACTTAATCCAGACAGATGCAGCCATTAACCCTGGAAACAGCGGTGGTGCACTCTTAAACAGCGAAGGGGAAGTTATCGGTATTAATTCCTCCAAATACTCAGATACGGATGTAGAAGGTATGGGATTTGCAATTCCGTCTAATATGGCAAGGCCGATTATTGAAGATTTAATTACAAGAGAAATTGTCTCTGATGATAGAGCAGCTTACTTGGGAATTAACGGTGCGGATGTCAATTCCACGATTGCAGAAACTTACGGCATGCCGGAAGGCGCACTCGTTACAGAAGTCTCCAAAGGAACTGCAGCTGATAAATACGGCTTAAAGAAAGGTGATATTATAACAAAATTTGACGGAAAAATCGTAAAAAGTATGGAATCTTTGAGCAGCAGAATGGCTTATTATCAAGCAGGAGATGAAGTAGAAGTTACCGTTCAGCGTATGGCAGAAGGAGGCTATCAGGAGCAGGTATTAAAGATTGTACTTGATAAAAAGAATTCTTAAGAGGTTATTAGGTACCAGTCTAACATGGAGTTCCCTCAAAACATATGAAATAGGAAAGCCGGCCCGAATGGGCCGCATCCTATCTCTTTCAAACAAACTTACATTTTGACACCTCTTATAGCAATCCCGGCATAATAGAATAGAATGGCGTCAGTATAAAAAGGTGAGGCAGGTGCCAGGCAAAGATAAAGCTGTGCCAGGCAAAGCAAAGCTGTAACAGACAAAGACAAAGCTGTGCCAGGCAAAGCAAAGCTGTAACAGACAAAAACAAAGCTGTGACAGAAAAAGCAAAGCTGTGCCAGGCAAAGACTGTTAGGATTGTGAAAACCAGGTTTCCAACACCTGTCTGTCTTTTTCAACAACATAGCCGCTGCCGCCGCGATTTTTTACATCTTCTACCATGTTTACAAGCAAAAGCGGATGCTTTTGTGCAGGATCTGCGGTAAAGACGGCAAACCAGCCAAGCTCAGTGCCAGAGGTATCTTCCTGTGAGGCTTTAATCTCCGCAGTACCAGTTTTTCCAGCTAACAGAATATCCTCACGATGTGCAGCATATCCTGTTCCGTGTGGATCATTGACGATTTTTTTCATTCCTTCCAGGACAGTTTGTGTTGTATCAGCAGAAAAAGCATGGTCAATCCAATCATCTGTTTTTTCGTTTGGTGTTTTTCTCAAATAGGGCTTGATGATATTTCCTTTGTTGCAAAACGCCGTATACATACATGCAAGATGCAGAGGATTTACTAATATCTGGCCCTGGCCATAGCCGCTGTCAGCCAGTTGGATTTCTGTTTCGATCTCGTTTGTATTTGCGTATTGTGACTGCGACATCGTAATTTCAAATGGAAGATCTTGCTGAAAACCTAACTGTAAAAAGAAGTTCTTTAAATTTTTTGCCCCTATGTGTAACGCTGCTTTGGCAAAATAGATATTATCTGAATAAATCAGCGCATTTTCCAGTACAACCGGGTCATAGGCATGAAGCGTAGTTACATAATAAGAGCCCCAGGACGCATCCTTTTGCCAGCGCAGGCCCACATTTCCATAATCTTCATACGGACTAATGGTCTGTGTGTCCAAACCAATGGCAGCAATGATGGGCTTTAAGGTTGAGCCTGGACACCACACTTGCCGAAAACGGTTATACATTGGATTCGCTTCATCCTCATTTAATGTTTTCCACTTTTTATTGGACATCCCCATTACAAAGTCGTTGTTATCATAAGACGGCGTGCTGACAAGTGCCAGCACCTCTCCTGTATAAGGATGCATTGCGACTGCGCAGCCCTTATCTTCTTTAAACTGTGTATATAAGTCGCGCTGCAGCTGGGCATCGATGGTTAGTGTAATATCCGTTCCATGTACCACCTTTTTGTGCGCAAGCTCCTCTTTTTCATGTCCCAGGGAGTCTACAATGTAAATCCGGCATCCATCCTGGCCCTTTAATTCGCTTTCGAACAGTCCTTCTGCACCGCTTCTTCCAATTACGCTAGTTGCGGTATAGCCTTCGTTTGCATGCTTTTCTAAATCCTCTGCTGTGACACCCTGCACATATCCAACGAGATGTGCTGCTGCATCTGCAAACGGATAAGAACGTATGCTTGTATCGCAGATCATCACACCTGATATTTCTAATAGCTGCCGCTGCCTTTCCTGTTCTTGTAAAACAGCTTCGCTTGGCGTTTTGGAAAGCAATGCGAGTTCGTCTACTTTGCGGACAGTCTGAATAGGTACAAAAGAGTCGTCCTTAATCCATTTTGCAGCTAATTTTGCTTTTATGTCCGAAACTTCGATATCCAGCAATTGTGCAATTTGTTTGAATGCACGTTTTTTATGTTTTAACTTTCCTGGTACAATTCCGACAGAAGATGCAGTACCTTCCCCTGCAAGCACACATCCGTTTCTGTCTAGAATGTTTCCGCGCTTTGCATGGATTGCGGATACTCTGACTTTATCTGCAGTATACAAATTTGGATAAATGAGAGTGTCATCCCAAACTAAGCGGTAATGGGCATCTTCCAGTAAAAAAGCTGCTTCATTTTCAAAACTGACAGTTCCGGCTGCTGTATCAAAAGTAGTCTTGTATTGCACGGTTTGCTCGTCTTCTTGGTAAGAAAGGATGGTTACGGACAAGTTTTGCATTTCAATGCCTTCATATATCGCAGCATTGCGTTGTATGAAATCTTCCTGGCTGATATTTCCAGATTCCTTAACATCAATCATTTGATACATTTCTTCGTATTTTTGCTCTGGAATATAGCTCATATAGGTAAGAAGCAGTTCCTCTGGTGCTGCCTGCGGCATATCTTGAGTTTCAGAAAACGATACATGTGCTGTCAGGCTTAGTGCAATGATACCCAGTAATCCAACTGTGATCCAAAGAATTTTAACAGTCTGCTTTCGCCTTTTCTTGTGCTTTTTTCTTCGCATGGTCTGTCCTCCAAAAATAGATTCATGCATCAAATCTTACACCCGTAAGAAACAAAAGTCAAGCAAATGTTTTGCATGGAAAGTCAGTGTTTGTTACTATTCACAGCCAGAAATGCGCATAAACTGCGCATTTCGTAAGAACATGATTCAGGAGTGAGGGGCGATTTTGCGAAGCAAATTTTAAATATCGCCTCGAATTGTTGCTATGAGCAGCCTTTAGGCTGTGAATAGTAACCAGTGTTTTGCAAAAGATCTTTTATGAATTCGGCTCATTGTTCTTTTTTCTGCAATGTGACGGCGGGCATCCTTTCAGTTTGCGAAACAGCCGGCTGAAATACAAAGGATTATCATAACCAACAATGCGGGAAATTTCATTGATTGCATAGTTTGTAGTTTCCAATAGCATTTGTGCATTTGTGATACGGATGGAAGTGATAAACTGCATAGGAGTAGTACCAGTATATTTTTTGAAATTGCGGATAAACCAGCTGACACTCATTCCTCTTGCAGCTGCATAGTTTTCAATATGGATATCCCGGTTATAATTCTCATTAAAGTAGGATACTGCAATATCCATTTCGTAATCCAGATACTCATTTTTTGCTATGTGCGTGTTGATTAATTTTCGATGAAAGATAATCAGCAGATGGCGCAGCAGCAGTGTGAGCATTTCGTCATAATCTTCCTGGCATCTTTGCAGTTCTAAAATAATCCTCTTAAATACACGTTCATATTCCAATGATGTTCCAACAGAAAAGACACGCTTGTCATCAGAAAAACCATATTTTCGTAAGATATTTTTTACATCATTTCCAGTAAAGTGAATCCAGTAAACTTCTGTTTTATCAATGCCGTAGTATTCGTATTTTTGAAATTCCTTTGGCCGGAATAATACAATATTTCCGGCAGTCACAATGGTTTCCTGTTCAGGATTGTCAAAATGAAAATAAGCGCGTCCCGAAACAATATAAATGATCTGATAATCCAATCTGCCTCTGGGCCGGTAGGTTGGAAGCTTTGGATGCGCCGACAGCCGGTATGTTCCGCAGCTGGCAACGATCAGCGGTTTACTCTTGTCTTTGTAATCAATCAGAGAATTATTTCGATTGCCGAAATTAATATACATCGTGCGTACCTCCTAAAATTTTTTGTACATAACGTTTTGTAAGCAGCGGATATTTGCAGAAATGATATATGTACTTTATTGTATTATTTTGTGCATAATCTGTCCATTTCTATTTATAGACATATTTTGCCTGAAAATGTATGATGTTATCACAAATTGAGGAAATAAAAAAGATAAAAGTAATTCAAAAAAACCAAAAAATGCATATCAGAGGAGGATTACCTGTATGGTTGTGCCACGTTACTACGAGGATTTAGGCATGCTGCATGATAATACAATGCCTGCGAGAGCCTATTACATTCCGTCATCAGAGAGAATACAACATCTGGCGGAAAACCGGGAAAATTCGGATCGGTTTGCGCTGCTGAATGGAGTGTGGAATTTTAAGTATTTTAAAAGTATTTATGATGTGCCAGATGTTTTTTATCAACCTGGTTATGACATTTCAGAATTTGACAAGATTTCCGTTCCAAGTGTGTGGCAGATGGAAGGATATGATACGCATCAGTATACAAATATCCGCTATCCGTTTCCATTTGATCCGCCTTTTGTGCCGCAGGATATTCCGTGCGGAGCTTATATCCATCACTTTTCTTATCTTAAGGATGAAAATGCACCAAAGGCATATTTGAACTTTGAAGGTGTGGACAGCTGTTTTTATCTATGGCTGAATGGAGTTTATGTAGGATACAGCCAGGTGTCTCACGCTACCAGCGAGTTTGACGTGTCTTCCCTGCTGCAGGAGGGGACAAATACGCTGGCGGTTTTGGTACTGAAATGGTGCGATGGATCTTATTTGGAGGATCAGGATAAGTTCCGCATGAGTGGAATATTCAAAGATGTGTACCTTTTGAAAAGGCCAAAAAAAGCAGTAAGAGATTATTTTATTACGACAAAGGTTGCAAAAGACAGTGCTACTGTGAAAATGGATATTTGCTTTTTTGAACCAATACATACAAAAATAACAATGGAAGACAAGTATGGTGCAGTTGTTGCATCAGATGAGATTTCACAAGATGGTTCTTTGGAGCTTACAGTAAAAAATCCTACGTTATGGAATACAGAATATCCCTATTTATATACAGTCATCCTTATGACAGAGGATGAAGTCATTACCGATCAAATTGGTTTTCGCACGATTGAGATAAAAAATCAGACAATCTATTTCAATGAGCAAAAAATTAAATTTCGCGGGGTTAACCGCCATGATTCAGATCCGCAAACAGGTCCTGTAGTCAGTGTACAGCAGATAAAACAGGATCTTACCTTGATGAAACAGCACAATTTCAATGCAATCCGTTCCAGCCATTATCCAAATGCACCGTATTTTTATCAGATGTGCGATCAGTACGGATTTATGGTCATTGATGAGGCGGATATTGAGGCGCACGGGCCATTTTTGTTGTACCGCAAGGAGGATACAGATAAAAACCGTTTCTGCCGCTGGAATGAAGCAATTGCTGATCATCCGGATTGGGAACAGGCAATCCTAGACCGTGTACAGCATATGGTTCAAAGAGACAAAAACCGTTCCTGCATTGTGATGTGGTCTATGGGAAATGAAAGCGCTTATGGATGCAATTTTGAAAAGGCACTGGACTGGACAAAGAATTTTGATCCAGACAGGATAACACAGTATGAGAGTGCAAGATACCGCAATGACAATAAGACATATCAGTATAATAACTTGGATCTATAC
>CANDJR010000191.1 GCA_947385105.1 uncultured Eubacterium sp. | reverse complement strand
TACTATGGTTTGTCTTAATAAACTCTACCCGAAAGCAGCCCAAATTAATATGCTGCCCATACCGGACTACTTTGCGCTTAACGGTACGGAGCATGTCATGCTCCTTTAACTTGTTATCTATAATGCCAATCGTTAATTTTGTTGCATAAATCGGCACATTAATTTCTCTTAATATATAAGGGATCGCACCAATATGATCCTCATGCCCATGCGTGATAAAAAACCCCCGCACCTTTTCAATATTATCTTTTAAATACGAAATGTCAGGGATTACCAGGTCGATTCCCAGCATATCGTCCTCTGGGAATGACAACCCGCAATCCACAACAATGATACTGTCTTCATATTCAAAGGCAGTAATGTTCATTCCAATCTGTTCTAACCCGCCCAATGGAATGATTTTTAATTTTGAATCCGCCACCTGTAAACTCTCCTTTTATAATTCCTGCTTAAATCTCGATTGTTGTATTATCATCTACTAATTCCGCAAACACTTTGCCAACTGCCTCCAGCTCTGTATCATCATCTACGAGCTCAATAACCATATCCGCACCTTCTTGTGTATGCTCTGCTACGACCTTGAAAATATAAGCATCTGTATCTTGATCCAGCTCCTGTGCTGCAAGCAAATACTCTGCACCATTCACCCTTGTCCGTTCTAACACAAAAAACTCTGCAAATCCATCCTGTTCTTCATCATAAAATTCTATTTTTTCATATTGTCTAAATTGATTATCCATATTTTCGTTCCTTTCCCCTGCCTCGTATTTTCCATGTTTTGAACATCTTTACACAAACTACGCATTTAACGAATCTAAATATCCTTGTAAAATAAATCCCGCGGCAATCTGATCTACATACGCGCTTCGTTTCTCCCTGCGGATTTTGCTGTCTGTCATAATCCGGTCTGCAGCGACTGTTGTCAGCCGCTCGTCCCATAAAATGACTGGAAGTCCCGTCCTGCGTTCCAACAGCTGCTTAAATTCCTGTGTTTTTTCACAACGCTCACCTTCTGTATGATTCATATTGATCGGATAGCCAAGCACGATCCGATCCACCTCGTATTCTGCTGCAAGCTGTTCGATTTGCGCCAGTGTCTGCCGCAGCTTTCCCGGGGATTTGCGCGTAATTGTCAAAAGCGCCTGCGCCGTTACAAGTAAAGGGTCACTCATCGCAACGCCTACTGTCTTTGAACCAAAATCAAGCCCCATGATCCGCATCAGCCAGATACCTCCGCTTTCTTAATTCCAGGAATTTGTCTGAATATATTCCTTTAGGATTTCCTCTACCAGCTCATCACGTTCTACTTTCATGATTAAGCTTCTCGCATTGTTATGGCTTGTGATATACGTTGGATCTCCAGACATAATATAACCAACAATCTGATTTAACGGATTATAGCCCTTTTCACTCAACGAACGGTATACATGCTCAAGCACATCCTTCACCTGGATCTCAGGTTCTTTTTCAACTCTGAAAAATTGTGTATTACTCTTATCCTGCATAATCACGACCTCATTCCTGCTTCTTTTGTTTGTTTCCTTCAAAACATGCTGTATGGCATTTTCTATTTCTCTGTTACAGAAAATCCGATACTTATTCTATTTTAATATACTCATCATCAAAATTCAACCATAAGATATAGGTTCGGTAAAAATTTTTGCACAATTTTGCCTTTTGCAAAACAATTGAAGCGGTCTTTTTCTGTTTTTACAGCAATTTTGACATATTCTTTTGTATAGCCAACAGCATATCTTTGTCCTTCGTGCAGCAGTGTTTCTTCTAATAGTGCTGTGCATGTCTGTCCCATCATGCTTTGTACATAAGCATCCGCCATCTGCTCTCCCAGCGTAATTAATTGTAAGCTGCGTGCTGTCTTTAGTTCTTCTGCAACCTGATTGGGCATTTGTGCCGCTTTTGTGCCTGCACGTCTGGAATACTTAAAGACATGCATTTCAGCAAAACCGATTTGCTCTACAAATTGTCTGGTTGCCTGGAATTCTTCCTGCGTCTCTCCCGGAAATCCGACAATGACATCTGTCGTAAGCGCTGGATATGAAAAATATTTGCGTAGAATACTGCAGCGCTTTTGATAGTCATCTGTATTGTATTTGCGGTTCATCCGTTTGAGTACGCTGTCGCACCCGCTTTGCATGGATAAATGAAAGTGCGGGCACACTTTATCCAGCTTAGATAATCCAGATGCAAATTCTTCTGTCACGATACCAGGTTCTAATGACCCAAGCCTGATGCGCCGGATATTTTCTATTTCGTGTATGCTGGCAATTAAATGTAACAGGCTGTCTCCTGTATCGATCCCATAGGAGCTGATATGAATACCAGTAAGTACGACCTCCTGATAGCCTGCTGCGGCAAGCGCACGCACTTCCGCCAAAATATCAAAAAGCTGCCTGCTGCGTACCCTGCCCCTTGCATAAGGAATCACGCAGTAGCTGCAAAACTGATTGCAGCCGTCTTGTATTTTAATAAACGCCCTTGTATGCCCGCCAGAGCGTGCCAAAGACAGCGGCTCATATTCTTTTTGCCCGTCATTGATATCTTCCCACTGCGCCATGCACACCTGCTGTTTTTGATATGCATCCAGCATAGACAGCAGCTGCTTCTTTTTATTATTGCCAAGAATGATATCCGCCATTCCAGTTTCTAACATCTCTTGCCCAGCAAGCTGTACAAAGCAGCCTGCAGCAACAATTACAGCATCTGGATTCTGACGGCGTGCCCGGTGCAGCATCTGCCTGGATTTGCGGTCTGCAATATTCGTCACTGTACAAGTGTTAATGACGTATACGTCTGCCTTTTCCCGAAATGGTACAATCTCATAGCCTGCATCTTCCAGCATTTGCTGCATTGCCTCTGTCTCATATGCATTTACCTTGCATCCTAAATTGTGGAGCGCTGCCTTTTTCATATTTTCTTTCCTCTTACTCTTATTGTTGACTTTTTAACATAAAAACGATAGTATTAACATGATGAGCTTTACAGCCACTAGAAATATGGAACTATCCGAATACCGAAAAGGAGGACTACATAATGAAAACGGTACAAATCTCTTTAAATTCCATTGATAAGGTAAAATCGTTTGTAAATGCCATTACACAATTTGATCATGATTTTGATTTAATATCCGGCAGATATGTCATTGATGCAAAGTCAATTATGGGTATCTTTAGCTTGGATTTATCAAAACCAATTGATTTGGCTATCCATACGGAATCTGATCTGGACGAAGTTTTAGAAGCAATCAAACCATATCTGGTAGGCTAAACAGTAACAATTTGTGCAAATAAGCTTGCCGATAGTTTGTTGTATACTGTCTGAAAGGAACTGCTGTCAATGACAGCAGTTCCTTTTTTTGCAGCTGTTGTTACCACGGGTTAGGAACGCGCACTGACTGCAAGAAACGTCTGTTACTCTCCTGCTTCTATGCGTATCGTTTGTACCGTTTCAATGGCTTCTTGTAAATATGCATCGATTTTTTCTGCTAAATGTGTCTCTGATTTTTTGATGGATTTCAGATTCGGTTTCGTGACTGGATGCTTGGCGACAAAAATGGTACAGCAGTCTTCAAATGGCAGAATCGACGTCTCATAGGTTCCTATTTTTTCTGAAATATGGATAATATCCTGTTTATCCAAGCCAATCAGAGGCCGGTAAACCGGCATTGTACATACTTCGTTGGTAACTGCCAAAGACTGCATTGTCTGGCTTGCAACCTGCCCGATACTTTCGCCGGTAACAAGCCCCAAACTTCCGTCTTCATTTGCAAAGTGTTCTGCTATTTTCATCATATAACGGCGCATAATAATAGTCAGCTGGTCATGCGGACACTTGTCATAAATATACAGCTGGATATCCGTAAAATTAACAACATGCAACCGGATCGGACCCGCATATCTGGCTACCAGTTTTGCCAGATCGATTACTTTTTGCTTTGCGCGTTCACTCGTATAGGGCGGCGCATGGAAATATACCGCATCGATTTTAACACCGCGCCTTGCTGTCATATAACCTGCTACCGGGCTGTCTATCCCGCCTGAGAGCAGCAGCATCGCACGCCCTGCAGACCCAACCGGCATACCGCCTGGGCCCTTGATACTCTTGGAATAGAGGTTGATTTTATTACGGATTTCAACATGCAGTACTACTTGCGGATTGTGTACATCTACTTGCAGATTTGGATACGCATCTAACAGGCATTCCCCTAATGCTGCGCTGACCTCCATAGATTCCATCGGATAGTTTTTCCTGGCACGCCGCGTCACGACTTTAAAAGTTGCTTGGTCTTTTATGTGTGGAAATGCTTTCCCGAAATAAGAAATCACTTCCTTTGCCAGCTGTTCAAAGCCTTCGTCTTCCAAAAGGACGACCGGACATATGCCAACAATGCCAAATACATGGGAGAGTGCTTCTACTGCCTCGTCGTAATCATAATCGCCCTCTGCCTCGACATACACCCTGCCATTTTCTTTGCGCACGATAAACGAGCCTTCTACGGGCTTTAGCGCATTGCCAATCTGGCTAACTAACGTATCTTCAAAAATATGACGGTTTTTTCCTTTGACGCCGATCTCGCCATATTTAATTAAAAATGCCTGATACATACCTTTTTCCTTTCTTTTTCTGGCAGGCGGATTGTCCTGCAGTGTGTAAGTGTGTCATCTTCTTATGATTAATGATAGTGGTACCTGCGCAGCTTTGGCAGCAATTCCTCCATCTTTTTTACTGCATAATCAATTTCATCTTCCTTGTTATGAATGCTAAAGCTAAACCGGACAGTCGCATCCAAAAGAGAAGGCATTGCATGGATTGCCTGCAGCGTGCCGGACACAGACGGCTTATTGGACGAACATGCCGAACCTGCTGATATATAAATGTGATGTTCTTCGAGCGCATGCAGCAGCACTTCACTGCGTACACCTGCCGGCGCAATGCTTACAATGTGCGGCGCAGATTGCTGTCTTTCGTCTTCGTCTGTAAAGCCATGCACTGTAATATCTGGAATCTGGGCTATCCTTGTTAGGAACAGTCTCCTTAAACGGTACAAATAGTCTATTTTTTGGTCAAAGTCCTCATACGCTTCATAAGCTGCCTGCCCAAGCCCTGCAATTCCAGGTACATTATGCGTACCGGAGCGCATACCTGACTGCTGTCCCCCGCCAAAGCTAAGCGGCGTAATCTTTGTCTTATCCCGGATATATAAAAATCCAACGCCTTTTGGCCCATGAATTTTATGGCCGCTAACAGACAGCAAATCTACCTGCATTTTTTTCGGACGGATCTGCATTTTCCCATAAGACTGCACAGCATCCACATGAAAGACTGCCTGTGGGTTTTTCTGCTTTACAATTGCTGCTGCCTGTTCTATTGGCTGGACTGTGCCGATTTCGTTATTGACCTGCATGACAGACACTATAATTGTCCGCGCATCCATGGCCTCCTCCAAAGCGTCCAGCAAAAGTAGGCCATGTTTGTCCACTGGCAAATAAACGACCTCAAAACCCTGCGTTTCTAAAAACTTCATTGCCTGCAATACAGACGCATGCTCAACCTGTGTCGTAAGAATCCGGTTTCCTGCACGCCTGTTTGCAAACGCTGTCCCCAGTATTGCCAGATTGTTAGACTCTGTGCCGCCTGAGGTAAAATAAATCTCTTTTGCTGATACTTTTAATGTCTTTGCAATTGCAGCAGCTGCTTCTTTCACACAAGCTTCTGCCTCTACTCCTTTTTTATGCATGGAGGATGGATTGCCGTAGTCTGCGTCCATAGTCCTTTGTACAATCTCCTGCACACGGCTCGAACACCTCGTTGTCGCTGAGTTATCAAAATATACTTCCATCTTATTCCTCGAACTTATTCCTTGAGCTGATTCCTAGCTTTTATTCCTTGTTCTTTTTCTTAGCTTTTATTCCTTGAGCTTTTTCTTGG
>CANDJR010000190.1 GCA_947385105.1 uncultured Eubacterium sp. | reverse complement strand
TAAATAGCTGCCGCGGAAGGCAATCTTTTCCACTGTGCCATATTCCACTGCATGTAGAAGGTTTTTAAACTTTTCATTATCACTTTTAAATGCTTCTACAAATTCTGGGCGCACAATTGCTTTTTTCCCAGTGCCGATTTCCCCAAAGCCTTTAAATCCAGCCAAATCTTCCACAATCTCTGAAGTACCGATAAATTCAGCAACAAATGGCGTTTCCGGATGCTTATAAATTTCCTTTGGATCGCCCATCTGTTCTAAGTTGCCTTCATTAATAATAATAATATCATCCGCTACTTCCACAGCCTCGTCTTGGTCATGCGTGACAAAAATACTTGTAATCCCAACTTTTTGAATCATCTCTTTTAACCATGCCCGAAGCTCCTTGCGAACTTTTGCATCGATCGCAGCAAACGGCTCATCTAACAGCAAAAGATGCGGCTTCGGCGCAATTGCCCGTGCAAAGGCAACTCTTTGACGCTGTCCGCCAGACAGCTGGTTTGGATATCTTTTTTCTAAACCATCCAGCCCAATCAAAGAAATCATCTCCATGACGCGGCTGTGTATTTGCTGCTTATCCATTTTTTGCACCTTTAATCCAAATGCAATATTGTCATACACAGTCATATAGCGAAACAACGCATAATTTTGAAATACGAACCCAATCCCGCGTTCATTTGCCGGCACATCATTCATAACCTTACCGTCAATTATGACATCTCCGCTGTCTTGCTGCTCTAATCCTGCCAGGATTCTAAGAAGCGTCGTCTTACCGCTGCCGCTTGGCCCAAGCAAAGCTACCAGCCTTCCCTGCTCAATGCCAAAGCAGACATTTTTCGCCGCCTCATAACCATCAAAATTTTTACAGATATCTTTCATTTCCACATACATCGCAGCATCCTCCAAATACAATCTAATCCTTTTGCTTTCCACGGTACTCCACAATATTTTTCAAAATAAGTATGATCACTGCCAATCCAACCAGCAGGGAAGATACCGCAAATGCCTGCGTAATGGAATCTGCATTCCCAGCCATATATAATGCATCAATCTCAAGCGGCAGAGTAAATGTCTTGCCTCTTGCTTTGGATACTGCGTATACAGCGCCAAATTCCCCAAATGCACGCGCAGCGCATAAAATCATACCATATAATAAGCCCCATTTCATATGTGGGAACGTAATTTTACGAAATATCGTAAAACCAGAAGCTCCCATCATAGCTGCTGCGATTTCTTCATCCCTTCCAGCCGCATTTAATACTGGGATCACTTCCCTTGAAATAAATGGAAATGTAACAAATATTGTCACAAGTACAACGCCTGGTACTGAGAAAACAAAGGAAATATCTGTGCCAAAGGTTTCGTTTACCCATTCGATGACCGGGGTTGCCCAGCCAGTCCGTCCAAACGTCATAATATACGCAAGTCCGGCAATAACTGGTGAAATAGAAAATGGGATATCGATTAACGTTGACAATACATTTTTCCCTCGAAAGTCAAACTTTGTAATCAGCCATGAGGCAACCATACCAAAAAACGTATTGACAAGCAGTGAAATTACCGTTGCTATGAGCGTAACTTTTAATGCGGACAGCGTATATTCTGCAACCAATGCAGAACTGTATAATTCCCATCCATCCTTTAAGGAGCGGTACAGCACCTCAAACAAAGGAAATACAAGCATCAGTACGAAAAAAAGGACACTGATGCCGATTAAAACCCATTTCATAGCAGAATCCTGCTTATTTTGCTTCATTCCTCTCTCCTCCCCTTATGCACTCGTCCTGCGGCTTGCTATATATTGAATCACATTAATAAAAAACAGCATCGTAAACGATATAACCAGCAAAAGCAGGGCTAATGCTGCGGCTCCTTCATAGTCTACATTTCCGGAATTTAGTTTCTGCATAATAATATACGAGACAACCTGCGTGCCGTTTTTTTCACTATTTCCAGAGATATAGATAACACTTCCGTATTCCCCAATGCCTCTTGCAAGGGCAAGTCCAAACCCTGTTAACAGGGCAGGCTTGATTTCTGGGAAAATAACTTTCCAAAAGGTTGTAAGGCGCGAAGCGCCCAGCATCAGGGACGCTTCTTCATAGGAAGGCGACAATTTCTCCAAAACCGGCTGGATAGCCCGCGTTACAAAAGGGATGCCAATAAACACCATGGCAATGATAATCCCCACCTTTGAATAAGCTGCCTGGATACCAATACGTTCCAGCGCCCTTCCTAAAAATCCATTATCTGAATACATTTTTGTTAGCGTAATACCTGCAACCGCAGTCGGTAAGGCGAACGGGAGCTCTATCATACCATCCATCAGACGTTTGCCTGGGAAATCGTACCGAACAAGCACCCATGCCAACAGCACGCCAAAGATACAGTTAATCAGCGCTGCAACCAGAGCGCAGCTTACGCTCGTTGCAAAAGCCTGCACAACATTCGGCCTGGTAAGCAAATCTATAAAATCTGTAAAAGACAGGCGGAATGAATAAGCTAACACAGATGCCAGCGGAATAAGAATAATTAATGACAGCATGGCAACAGTAATTCCCAGCGAAAGCCCAAATCCTGGGATAATCGATTTTTTCTTATTTGCTTTTGCCTTACTCAATGGTTTTGCCTCCTATTTGCCTTTTCTTTGCGTTTAATTGCTATAAATCTCGTCAAAGATTGCATCATCTGCAAAGAAATCCTCATATGCCTGATCCCAGCCGCCAAAATCATCGATTGTACATAAGCTTACAGATAAATCAAATGTATCTTTAAATTCCTTTAATACCTTTTCATCTGACGGGCGGTAATAATTTTCCCCAAAGATGCGCTGTGCATCCGCAGTATATAAATAAGATAAATACTCTTTTGCAACATCCTGTGTATTGTTTTTGTCTGCGTTTTCATCTACAATCGCTACAGACGGCTCAGCTAAAATACTTGTGCTTGGCGTAATCATTTCATATTCGTCCGGGTACTCTGCCATAGACAGCAAAGCCTCATTTTCCCATGCTACAAGCACATCTCCTTGTTTATTTTCTACAAAGGTTGTCGTAGATCCTCTTGCACCGGAATCCATGACAAGCACATTGCTGTATATTTTTCCTACAAACTCTTTCATCTTTTCTTCATCGCCGTTAAATTGCTTTTGTGCATAATCCCACATTGCTAAAAATCCCCAGTCTGCTGCACCGGATGATTTTGGATCTGGAGCGATGATATCAATCCCGTCTTTTACCAGGTCATCCCAGTCTTGAATATCCTTTTCATTTCCTTTTCGTACAAGCAGAACAATCGTAGAAGTATAAGGCGAGCTGTTATGGTCAAATTCTTCCAGCCAGCCGTTTTCGATCAGCCCCGCATTTTCAATAGCTGTAATATCATGCGCGAGCGCCAGAGTGACAACATCTGCGTCGTTTCCTTCAATAACTGAACGGGCCTGTGAACCTGAACCCCCATGTGATTGTACAACTTCTACTTCCTTGCCTGTTTTTTCTTTATAGTATTCCGCAAATATTTGATTATATTCCTCATATAGTTCACGGGTAGGATCATAGGAAACATTTGTAATCGTAATGGTATTTTCATCCCCGCTGCCGGATGAATCAGAATCCTTTCCCCCACAGCCTGCCAATGAACCAAGCGCGAGAACTGCTGCTGAAACAACTGCTGTTTGATAAAACCTATTTTTTTTGTTTTGCATTATACTTCACTCCTTAATTAAAACTTCTTTTCACTTTTTTATCTTTTATTGAAAATACTTTTTTATCCTTTTTTCTTAAACTTCTTCTGCCTGTGTTTTATTTCTAATTTTTAAAATTTTGGCAAACGTTTTCTGTATGTTTGAACTTGTGTAAACGAAAAACCTATATATGACCTGTGTATTTATTTTTATTTATTTCTCTTTTGTGTGAAAGAAAACGTTTGCCTAATTTAATATTAACATTGCTTTTTAAAACAATGTAATGTACAATTCTTATAGACGATAATAGTCTTAAAAGAGCATTTTGTCAATATAATATTTACGAAAACGTTTGCTGAAAATCCAGAAAGGAGTCTCTATGTCTTTAAAAAAAATTGCTGAAATGACTGGCGTATCTCCATCGACTGTATCCAGAGTCTTAAATCATACAACGCCTTCTTGTGCCTCGAAAAAAGTCCAGGATCAAATCTTTGAAGCAGCCAGGGCAATTGGATACCAGCCAAATGAATCTGCCCGGAAACTGCGCAGCCAGAGTAACGAGTCTGCTGAAAACAGGCATATTTCCATTATACTTGCGCGCATCCGTACGCTTAAAGATGATCCGTTTTTTTACGAGCTGTTCCGCAGTCTTGAAATTTCATTATTTGAAAGCCATACATCCATTGATCAAGTGATCTATGCGGATGAACATACCTCTTTGGACATTGCTTCTTCACAAGGCGTCATTATTTTAGGGCGCTGCTCACATAAGCTGCTAAAACAAATTTTAAATCTTAACTGCAATGCTATCGGCATATGGAGAAACAGCTCAGATTTTGGGGTAGACGAAGTTGTCTGTGACGGGCAGAAGGCAGCGGAGCTTGCGATGCGGCATTTAATTTCCCTGGGCCACAAAAACATTGCCTATATCGGAGACTGTTCTTATGAAAGCCGTTATATCGGCTACTGTAATTCGCTTATAAACAACCATATTCCTATGAATTATGACTGGATTAAACAAACAGACCAAACGGGCGAAGCCGGAGCTTGCGCATTTGAAGAA
This sequence comes from uncultured Eubacterium sp., assembly GCA_947385105.1. Lineage (GTDB taxonomy): Bacteria > Bacillota > Clostridia > Lachnospirales > Lachnospiraceae > Eubacterium_J. Next base: position 1,206 of record CANDJR010000190.1, on the reverse strand, counting down.
TTGTTAAAGAAATCAGATGATTTTTCCGCCGTATTTTGCGCCAATGATATTACGGCGATCCATGTATTAAGAATTTTGCAGAAAATACCGAAAAGCAGACAGCGAAAAATATCGGTCATTTCTATCGATAATATAGAAGAAAGCCAGGATACACAGCCTTTTTTGACAACGATCCATATTCCAAAAGACGAAATGGCCCATATGGCTGTGACAATGCTCTTAGACCGAATTGCCAAAAAGCATACGGAAGCTGTACGTATTGAATTTCCCTGCCGTCTTGTAAACCGCAGCAGCTGCTTTCCGGTTGCTGGAGTGTAATGGCTGCAAAAGCCTTCCGCTAGTCCAAAGGAGTAACCGCCCACAAAGTGGTTTACCTCCATGGTATGTTAAATAAACCTACCTTACTCGTAAAAGTACAAGGTAGGTTTATTTCATTGCTGCAGACCGATCCTTTGCATATCAAAAATGTCCAACCCGCAACGCTCCCGAAAAAGATTTACCTGTTCGATCACATCATACATCGTATCCAAACATTCCTGGCACTCTTCTTTCGTTACTGTGACAAAATTATTTCCGGGATACTTTGCATCGTAAAAGAAATCCTTCAACATGGATAACTTCCCCATATCAAGGCAAAACTGTTGGTCATTTTGATGGATCTGACTATATAGTCCCCTTAGATTATGTGAAAGCATCAACTTTTCAATGTCGACACAGGACCTCTCTGCAACAGATTTTAACATTTTTTCTGCCACTTGCTGCGCTTGAACAGAGATCTGATTATAATAAGGAAGAAATAATGTCGCCTGCAAATATTTTAAATCTTCACAGGCAATCGCATAATAATTATTTTTCATAGTACCCTCCTGTAGTCCCTTCTCAGCTGCCTGGCAAACTCGGAAGTGTCATGCGTAAAATATTCCGGTGTTACAAAAACAATGTCAGCACCCAGCAATTCCGCATCCTCACGCAGACTGCCTGATATTACGCGCGTTGGGCGATCATCTGTGATAATGCAAAAATCGATATCACTGGTAGATTTGTAACAACATCTGGCATAACTGCCAAAAATACCAACCTCTTGAAATTGTATTCCATACTGCTTAATAAGCTGTATGACAGCCCTTTTCCTGCGCATAAAATCATTTTCCACATTTCTTAGATCGGAAGAGCACACGTCTGAACTCCAGTCACCGTTAGAAATCT
>CANDJR010000189.1 GCA_947385105.1 uncultured Eubacterium sp. | reverse complement strand
TGGTTGGATTTGAAAGGAGGTATCGAAAGTGACAAGAGCAGTTAATGATGCAACATTAACCAAGGCTGGCGATATTTATCAATATCTAATTGCTTTAAGAGATTGCTTTGGTTCCATACGAATCTCTACGTAAAAAAGCCTTTCATAACAACAGCCCAACTTGATTTTTCGTAGAATCTTTTATGCTTATATTCAGCAGCTGTGAAATGAGGGATTGAAAAATGAAACAGGACAATTATCAATGGGTGAAAAATGGCAGGGAGAAATCTCTGCTATTTTTATATTGACATCTGCCTTACTGTGTCTTATACTGTACTTGTATTAGTAATACAGTATGAGCAGGAGGAGGACAGTTGGAATTATTTATTAACAATCACGCAAGTAAACCTATATACGGACAAATAACAGACCAAATAAAAGCATTGATAATGAGTGGTGAATTACAAGCAGGTGAAGCTATTCCGTCGATTCGTGCAATGGCGAAATCACTTCATATTAGTGTTTTAACAGTACAAAAAGCATACGATAAATTACAAGCAGATGGATTTATCGAAACTACTGCTGGAAAAGGCTGTTTTGTATCAGCACAAAATCAAGATTTTTATTTGGAGGAACAGCAAAAAAAGATTGAAGAACATTTCAATGAAGCAATCGAGATTGCTCGGTCAAGTGGAATAAAATTAGATAAATTGATTGGACTTTTGACACTGTTGTATGAGGAGGATTCAGAATGAATACAGCATTAACGATTACAGGCTTAACAAAGAAATACAGTAATTTTACATTGGATAACATTTCTTTTCAGATACCATCTGGAAGTATTGTGGGGCTGATTGGGGAAAATGGTGCAGGAAAAAGTACAACCGTTCATTCTATTCTAGGTCTGATTCAAAAAGACAGTGGTAAAATCACGATTTTAGGTCATGATATAGAAAATTTTGACGATACTGTAAAGGAAAAAGTGGGTGTTGTTTTTGATGGAAGTAATTTTTCAGAAGAATTAACGCCTATTAAATTAAGTAAGGTGCTGCGCGACATTTATGCTTCATGGGATCAGTCTTATTATAATGACTTGTTAAGCCAGTTAAATATTCCAGCCACAAAAAAGATTAAAACTTTTTCGAAAGGAATGAAAATGAAGCTTTCTATTGTAGTGGCATTTGCACACCATCCCCAGTTGCTGATTTTAGATGAAGCAACCAGCGGTCTTGATCCGATCGTACGAGATGATATTTTAGATATGTTTTTAGAATTTGTACAAGATGAAGAACATTCTATCTTGGTATCTTCTCATATTACAAGTGATTTAGAAAAAGTTGCTGACTACATTGTTTTTATACATGCAGGAAAAATAATCTTTTGCATGCCAAAAGACGAATTACTGGAACACTATGGCATTATGAAATGCGGGACAGCCCAGTTTGACGCTATTGATAAAAATGATATAATAGCGTACCGCAAACAGGATTATGAGTGGCAGATATTGGTATCCAACAGAGAAAAAGCAGCTAAGAAGTATCCAAAAGCAATGGTTAGTGCTGCCACAATAGATGAGATTATGCTGCTTTATGTGAAGGGAGAAAAATAATGAAAGGATTAATCCGCAATAATTTTTATTCAATGGAAAACAATATAAAAATATCTTTTATGATAGCATTGTTTACAGCAGTTGTATCTTTCTTTGTGAAGCATGATGCCTTTATTCAAATGATTATAGCTATGCAATTATTTATCTTTATCGTAAATGTAGGTACTTCTCTACACGCTGATGTAGTATCAAAATGGAACAAGTTTGAACGGACGTTACCTGTAAAATCGAACGATATCATTAAAGCAAAATACATCTCATTTGCAATACTGATTCTGCTTGGTATTGTTATGGGGAGCATTACAGCTATTTATGCCTATGTTACAAATGGTTTTTCAAATGTTCCATCTATATGTTATGGTTATGAGTTTGGTTTCACGCTTTCAGCAACTACGGCAGGAATTATGTATCCGCTTATGCTGAAAATAGGAACAGAGAAAAATGAATTGATTATGATTTTATCGGCGATTGCCTCGGTAGGATTACTGGTCATTTTATCTGCCATTTTAACGCCGCTGACTGGCGAAGTGAACATGAAACATCCCCTTGTAGGGCTCGTGTCTTCTATCGTTTCAGTAGTGATATTTATTGGTTCGTACTTTGTATCTGTAAAAATATATCGGCATAAAGAATTTAGTTAAACAGTTAAAGAAATGTGCTTTTGCGCCAAGAAGATACATCGAAAAGATCAAACAGCACTTCCCGTACAAAAGGCAGAGAAAAAGAATTAGGAACAGTGAAATTGTGTGCTAATATAATAAAAAATAGGATAGATCTGAAGGCGGAGGGATAAATAATCATGGAGGAATTATTGGTTTTTGCATTTTTGTTATACGTAAATATCGTGACAAAAGACGAGTATCATAAAAAACTCCATGAATTATTTCTTATGAACCTTGAAAAGGATGACTTACTGTACCTGGAATGGGAAACAGATATGAAAAAAAGCATTGCCTATATCAGGACGCATGTTGACTATGAAGCTTTTGACTATGAACAATTTGGCAGAATGTTAATGGCAAAGTTAAAGGTGTACTACAACAATTGTTCTGATATCAGAAACTTCGCTGAACGTATGTATCTTTTATGGGAAGTCCTGCCAGGAAATATACAAGACAAAGAACCATTCTGTATGTTATGTTATGCGGATGACCCCTTGTCGTGGGGAGATGAAAAACAAACAAGAAACATTTACGAATATATGTTGAATTATTATAAGAATGAAACAGATGAAATCAACTCGTAGCTGCAAAGGTGATATCCAAAACCGGATTTACTTGTTATTGCTAACAACTTTGGAGCTCACAGTAACTGAATGCAGTCCATTGGAAGTTTGCCTGCGGCAAAGGACTGCATTCACGCATGGCTGAACATACGTGTTCTTCTCTGATTGCTTTGGAAAACGGAATCCTTAAGCCAGAGGATTCCACACGAACATGGAGCGGTGAAAGATTCTGGATGGAAGACTGGAATCAAGATCTTGATTTTGATAAGGCGTTTCGTACTTCTTGTGTATGGTATTACAGACAGCTTATCGATGATATTGGAAAAGATATCATACAAAAGGAGCTGAATAAATTGCAGTATGGTAATTGCGATATTTCTGATTGGGAGGGACGATTAAATACAAACAATAATAACCGGGCATTAACAGGCTTTTGGATTGAATCGTCTTTAATGATTTCCCCAAAAGAGCAGGTAGAGGTCATGGAACATATTTTTGGCAATCACTCAGATTATACAAAAGGAACACAGAAAGAATTAAAGAAGGTAATGCTGTTATCAGAACAGGATAAAACTGCGGTTTCTATATATGGAAAAACAGGAATGGGAAAAGCCGAAGGGGTTGTTGTTGATGCATGGTTCACAGGATTTGCGGAAAGTACAAAAGGAAAGATCTACTTTTGTGTGTATCTTGGAAGGACGGACCATATGGATGTATCTAGCTCAGTAGCTAGGGAAATAGCAGTTCAGCTGGTGTCGGATTATTGTGCTTTGTAACTCGTAAACTGCATGAAAACTGCCAGCAGATCATCTACTGGCAGGAAAACATATATTTTTTTCATTGTATGTAGTCCATAACTTTAGATCTGAAAGAATAGAAAAAGTAAGTTCTGTGGCAAGTGAACCTGATGCGAGCTTTTCGCTTTGGATGTTTGTGGCAAAAAAGTAGGTGCAGTTATTTTTTTCGATATATCCAATGAACCAGCCGGAAGTATTTTTCCCATTGACTGCTTCTGTGCCTGTTTTTCCAGAGAGCGTGCCATTTGCCGTAGAGGAAAGGCAGATGGCATCTTTAATAGCCTTGATATTTTCAGGCGAAAATCCGAAGGTGTTGTGATAAAGCTTTGTCAGCATTTCGACCTGTTCGATAGGCGATATTTTGAGTGATGAGTTCATCCAGTAAGAAGATGTATCTCCTTCTACAAGCTGGTTGCCATAGCCTATTTCCTGCACATATTTCATGATCGATGACAGGCTTGCCTGCTGGTCAAGAGCTTGGAAATACCAAGTGACAGAATTTTGCATAGCAGATGTTAAAGTCTGATCCGCGTTCCATGTGTCAAAAATATAATCCTGCCTATCCCATGGAATTTGGGTGTGTTTTGGCGTAATAATTCCGGATTCCAGAGCAAATAATGCACTGTATATTTTAAAGGTAGAAGCTGGGCCTATACGGGTAGTGGCATACTCTTTATGATATATCTGCCAGGAATCTTTGGCAGCATCATATAAGACAAAGCTGCCATTATATTCCTGAAACGCATCACTTAAATCAATATATGTAATGTTACGGTTTGTCTCATTAAAATAGTAACGGTTATTATCCGCAGCCTGTATAGACAAGATCGGGGCAGCAGCTAACAGGAAACATGCAAGGAGCATATAGATGAGGGCACTATGCAGATTTTTTCTCAAAGAAAATGGATGGTAATTTGCAATATTCATTACCCGTTTTTGCATTTGCTTCATACTTCCGCTGATTCCGGCTGTAAAGGGAAATGGGAGCAGCGAAACCTTTTGCGCAAAGTTAAGCAGTGTATTTCCATAATCTGCATAAGCATCCTCGTCAAGCAGTTTTAATACGCAAGTGTCACAGGCAATTTCTCTGTCCGTTTTCATTTCTTTTAACGAATACCACACAAGAGGATGGAACCAATATAAGATACAGATGATGTTCATAAAATAATTGGCGAACGCATCTTTCGATTTATAATGTGCAAGCTCGTGCAGCAGCATATACCGCATGTCATTTGCATGATAGTCTGAAATCAGATGTATTGGCAAATAGATACGCGGTTTTAAGAACCCTGCGATAACAGGCGATTTCAAAAACGCTGTACTGTAGATCGGAATAGACTTAGTTATATGCATTTCATTTAAGCAGTTATCGTAGAGTCTTCGGACAGCAGGATTTTGCAATGGCAGTGCAGATTTTTTTATGGTGCGAAAGCGCAGTATTGATTTTAGAATAAGCACAAGCATAATTATCATACCCATGCACCATAGGAGAAACAGCAGCATACCAATTGCCGCAGGCGTCTTTTTGCTGACGGATACACTAAAGTCGTTCATCCAATTGGCAGTGTGGGACTGCATTTGAGGAGAGGATTCTTTTATCATGGTTTCCATAGAAGATGAGGATACATTTGTAATGTCTTTTAACCATGTAACAATCTGCTGTAAATGCATTGGATGAACTGGAAGAAAGGGGACAGCCAATAATCCAAGCAGCAAAAACCATAAGTTGTATTGCATCCGACTGGTCAGGGTATTTTTTAGTAAATGTTTGGCAAACAGAAGTATTCCGATCAGAATACTGATAAAAATATTGTAAATGGAAAACCTAATCATAAATTCTGCCACATTCATTTCCTCCAGTCTATTTTAATTCTTTGAAAGAAGGGAACGGAGTTCGTCGATTTCAGCTTCGGATAATTTGTCATTGTCAAGAAAGGCGGACAGCATCGCTGTGATATTGCCATTATAAAAACGGTTCAGGAAGGTATTGCTTTCCTGCCCGATATATTCGGCTTCATCTACTAGCGGTGTATAGACAAATACCCTGCGTTGCTTTTCATAAGAAAGGGCGCCTTTTGTGACTAAGCGTTTGATCAGTGTCTGTATTGTTTTGGGACTCCATGTTGTTGTCTTTACTAAACGCTCTGTTATTTCATTTGTGTTGATAGGAGCATATTTCCATACAATTTTCATGACTTCAAATTCAGCTTCTGAAATTTGGGGTAGCGATCTCACAGTACATTCCTCCTAAATCTTACATGCGTAATAAAGTTATTATAGTCAATATCTCCGGCATTGTCAATGACGTTAGTCTATTTTATTGAGATGCAAAACACACGGAGTTACTGTTCACTCCGTTCTCAGTAACATGCAAAAATTCATCTAAAATCGCCTTC